>CAYMRB010000470.1:0-4633 GCA_964392615.1 uncultured Planctomycetia bacterium
ACCGCGGTCGCGCGCGCCGTCGAGGACGCGCGGACCGGCGTATTATGGGTCGAAGGCGGAACGGGGTCCGGAAAGACGACCGCCCTGTGTCACGCGCTCGAGAGCACGTCGGGCCTCGTGGGCGTCAAGCGCGTGGATTGCCACGCGCAGATGCGTCTCGAGGAGGCCCTGTACGTGATCGGCGATTTCCTGCAGCAGGTCGGTCTGCCGGAGCTCGGCCACGTCCTCGGGCAGCGCTGTCCGTTGCCGGCCAAGATCTCGATTCTCGTTCGAACGCTCCAAGAGGCGCCGATCGTGGTGTGGCTCGACGACTTCCAGCTCCTCGAGGAAGGGCACGGGGCCGACGACGGCTCGGTGCCGGAGTCCTTCGTCCACGCGGTCAGTGCCGGACTGGACCACACCGCAGCCGGCCGTGTCGTCTTCGCGTCGACCGCGGCGCCGCCGCGTAGCGCGAGGGTCGACCACGTCGCCCTGCCGCGTTGGACCGGTGCCGACGCGAGGGAGCTCTGGGGAAAGCTCGACCGCCTCGCCGAGACAAGCGGTGGCGACGACGACCTCCCGAGCCCTGCGGATGCTTCACTCGAGAGTTCGCCGCTGGCGCAACGCCTCCTCTGGTCGATCGCTCGAAGCACGAACGGAACGGACGCTGCCGCCACGACGCCGGCGGCGGATCCGGAAGGGGGCTTCGACGCCCTGTGTGACGCGGCGGTCGATAGCCTGACGACGAACGCCCGCGAGCTGCTGATCGCGCTCGCAGCATTCGGACGCGCGATGAGCCGAGGCGCGGCGCGGGACATGAGCGAGGCCGTCGCCGAGAAGCTGACACTCGGAACGGGCGAGCCGAGCGACAGAGACGAACGCCTCGACGAGCTCGTCCGCGCTGGGCTCGTCGACATCGGGTCGGACGACTCGCGAACTCTCTCGACGATCCGTGTGCACCCCGCGGTCGAGGCGCGCATCGAGATGCGCGAGAGACACCGCGATCTGTCGCGTTGGTGCGAGCTGCTGACGGCAGCGGCGAACTACTACCTGCGGCTGTCCGGGCTGACCGGAGGCTTCTGGCCCCTCCACGCGGCGCGGACGTACTTCTACCGCGCAGGCAGTTACGACGAGGCTTGCCAGCTCCACAAGTGCTTCCTCGAGGACCTCCTGAAGCTCGGCTACTTCGATCTCGCCCAGCAGGTGCTTTCAGAGACCGTCGACACGACGTCCGGCAACACGCGCGCGGTCGCGCTGGGCAACCTCGCGATCATCTATAAGAACGGCGCCGACTACGACAAGGCGCTCGAGATCTACGACGCGGTTCGCGAGGAGCTCACGGAGCTGGGCGATCGGGCCAACGTCGCACGCGTCCTGCACCAGATCGGCAACGTCCACTACCTGCGCGAGGACTTCGAGACCGCCATCGGCTGCTATCGGCGCAGCGCGACGATCTCCGCCGAGCTCGGCAACGAAGCGATCACGACGGCCACACGGGTACAGATGGCCAATGTGCTCCAGCAGACGGGCCGCGAGGCCGACGCGCTCGAGGAGTATGCCGGCATTCTCGACGACCTGAACCAGGCCGCCGAAGCACCTCACTCGAGCCTGCTCGCCGCCGTCCAGATCCAGATCGGCCAGATCCACCAACGGGCCAAGCGATACGTCGAGGCGGAGACGCACCTCAGGGACGCCGAGCAGACCGTTCGCACGAGCAACGATGGCAGGAGCCTGCTGAAGGTGCTGCGGGCGCGCGCTCTCCTGGCGCGGGACCGCCTCGAGTACGACCAGGCTCGCGAGCTATACGAAGAGGCGCTGCAAACCGCGATCGAGCTCGGTGACGTCGTCGAGACGATCACGTGCCGCGTCCTCGAAGGCGACCTCGAACGCGTCCGCCTGCAGTTCGGACGCGCTCTCGAGTACTGGGGGCTCGCGCGCGAGCTCATCGTGACCGCCGCCCCGCACGCGGGCGAGGAGCAGTTGAACGCGGCGATGGAGCTGCTCGACTCGCGATTCGACGATCTGCGGCAGACGATGGGCGACGAGGCCTACGAGCGTGCGCTCGAGGCGCGCGGCGGCCCGCGGGCGGCCGAAGAGTAGCTACCTCAGAATCCTCGGCCCGCCGCTCGACAACGGCACCGTGCTCAACGTCACCGGGCGGAAGACGCCGCCTGCGCCGTACCAGTCGTACACGCGAATCGTCAAGCAGAGCGGCGCGCCGGGCGTCGCGAACCGCGTGACGTCCCAGCTCTTGCGTTCCTCGAACGCCGTCTCCTTCGTCTCGATCACGCCGCCGCTGCCGGCGAGCTCGCCGTTGACCCTCAGCTCGTAGTGGTCGTCGACGCCTTCGAACGACACCCACACGCGGTCTTCCTTCCAGGACGCGGGCAGGTCGATGGTCAAGCGATACCACGCCCAGCCGTCGAGCGTCGGATATCCCAGACCCTCCCAGGCCGTGCCGATGCGGATGTCCTTCCACGTCGCGTCGAGCTCGAGCTCCGGACGGAACCAGCCCTCCGCGACGCCGACGTTCTTCGGGTCCGGTTTGAACTTCCAGACCTCCTTGACGAGCTCGATCCGCTTCTCGACGACCTTGTCGCGCAGGTGGGAGACCGTCGCGGATGCGAACTCGTGGCGCGGTGCGGGCCCGCTGCGGAGGTGACCGAGGAGGACGTCGAGCAGCCACGAGCCGACGGCATTCGCACCCCGTTTCGTGCCATGCTCCAGCGCGCTGACGAGCAATCGTCCCTTTCCGACACGCGTCTCGAACACGAGTCCCTGCGTCTTGACACGCTTCAAGTCGTGGTTGTTCCAGAGCATCACGACGGGGTCGATCTCTTCGAGATACTCCATGTCGGGAACGACCGGCCCGGCGAGATCGAAATGTTGCAGGTCGACGAGAAGCTCGCGTGGCACGCGCTCGGTGATCGGGTGATCCGGCAGATACGGCGCGCCGCGCAGGAACCACTCGTGCGACAGCGGCAGGCTTCCCTTGTCGCCCGAAGGCAGGAACAGCACGCGCGCTCCGGACACGAGTCGGTCGATGAGCGCCCGATCGAGGCGCGACGCGACGATCACGCGCGGCGCGGCCTTCGACGACGGCGACGACGACGACGACGATGCGTCGAGCTTCTCGGCGCCGGCGAACAGCTCGGCGGTCGACGGCGGACACGACGCGTGCAACGCGACACCGGAGCGAACGCCGGAAACGGAGCGCGGAACGAGCCAGAGATCCCACCGGTTCTCGAACACACCCTGCGCGGTCTCGAGTCTCGCTGCGATAGCGAGCGGTCGCGGTGTCGCCGTTTCGGGGAGCAGCGTATCGATCTTCGCCGCGAGCGCGAGCGTGCCAGCATCCTGGCGCAAGTCCGCCTTCGAAATCCGCGCGATCTCGTCGCCGGCGACGGCGACCGTGACGGACAGCTTCGCCGCGTCGAGCGGCGCGACGCCGAAGTGGCTGACGAGGATGTCCGCCGCGAAGTGCTCGCCGGCCGCGAAGCTGCGCCGGTCGTTCGCGGTCCGCAGGATCGGCATCGTGTCGCGATGCCAGCTCCAATCGTTCGGCGACCACTTCGGCCGATCGAGATAGTCGAGGAAGCCCATCGAGGCGAGAGGGAAGTCGCGGATGACCGACACGACGTACCCCCCTTCGGGCACCTCGCGCCGGTATGTCTCGACCTGGTACTTCCGCATGAGCATCGCGTAGCGCTTCGAGTCCGCCTCGAGGCGCTCGAGGCCGCCCGCGCCGGCGACGCCGCGCATGCGCTCCGTCCACTCCTCGTTGCCGTCCCAGAACCCTGGCAGCCAGAACGGTCGCGACTCGCCGACGGCGTCGAGGATCGCCGCGCGCGGCACCCAAGTGTCGGCAGCGATTGCCTCGCCGAGGACGAGCGGCTTGTCGCCGTGCTTCGCGATGTGATCCTTCAGCCGCGCCAGCGTCGCCACCCACGTGTGGTTGTTGCCGTACGGGTGGTCGTCCCAGAAGTCGTGCACGCGGTTCCAGCCGATCCAGCTCGAGTCGTCCTCGACGACGGCCCCCGGAATCATCTCGTGACAGCGATCGTACAGAGCACGGATCACGTTGAGGTCCGCGCCCGGTCCGGTCTCGCACGTCAGACTGCGCAAGACGACGGACGGGTGGTTGCGGTCGAAGCGGAAGAACTCCTCGAACTCCTTCTTCAGCGTCGGCAGTCGGTCCTGCGACCACTTCGAGTGCCAGGTCGGATACTCGACCCAGGTGAGCATCCCCATCTCGTCCGCGACCTCGAGGTAGCGCTTCGGCGGCACCCACAAGCAGAACTTCATCAGGTTGAAGCCGAGCGAACGCGCGAACTCGAGATCGCGGCGGAACGCGGCCTCGTCGATCGCCGGTGCGACGCGCGGCGGCGCGTAGCCCCAGTTGAGCATGCCGCGAATGCCGAGCGATTGCCCGTTGAGCCGCAGCGTCTTGCCGTCGACCTCGATGGTGCGGAAGGCCGCGCGGACGGTCTGGCGATCGATCTTCTCCCGGTCGCCGCCCGGGCGCAGCTCGATCTCAACCTCGTAGAGGTTCGGGGCCCGCGGCGACCACAGCCGCGGCTGAGCCACGGGCAGCGACAACGTCTCGCTTCCCGCTGCGGCGCTCGGGAAGGTCGCCGCAGCCGACCACGTTGAC
>CAYMRB010000470.1:4643-7640 GCA_964392615.1 uncultured Planctomycetia bacterium
GGCTGCGGGGGGGGGTGTTGGGGCGGGCCGCCCCCCCCGACCACGTTGACTCGCCGCGCAATCGCTGGCGCACGACGAGAGTCGAATCCGGCGGCAACGGCGTTCCCGCGATGGGAATGCGCAGCCGAATCGCGCGATCCGACGGGATGCCGACCGCGAGGACGCCGTCCGCATCGATCCAGGTGTCGGGCACGGACTCCAGCGACACGCCCTGCCACAGCCCGCCGAAGTGCGGCGCGACGATCGGCAGGAAGCCCTGCGAGTCGTGGCCGACCATCTCGTCGAGGCGGACGCGGATCACGTGGCGCTTCGATGGACTCGGCGAGCGGACGTGCTCGGATACGTCGAACCAGAACGGCGTCCAGCCGCCGAGGTGCGAGCCCAGCCGCGTGTCGTTCCACCACACCTCCGCGCGCGTCGCGGCGCCTTCGAACCGCAGCAGCACGCGTCTGCCGCGCGGCATGTAGACGCCGATCGTCCGCTCGTACACGCCGACGCCGTCGAACTCGACTCCCTCGTGCGCCTCGAACGTCGAGGGCAGGTCGACGGCCTTCCACGCGTCGCCGGCGCCTTCTCGCTGAAAGCGCCACCCGCTATCGAGCGACAACGTCGAGCGCGATTCGTCGGCTGACGCTCGCGGCGCACACACGGCGACCAGCGCAATCAGCGTGTAGACTCCCACTCCGGCCTTCGATGCAGTTCGCAGGATCATAGAGATCTCCGTCCTCGTGATCACCGCGATTCTCCGATCCCGACCCGACAACTGCAACGGTTGGCAAAACCGTCGGGAGCCTGCTCCCCACGCGCGCCGAGATCGAGAATGGAGGCGCCACCCGCTGCGAGCTCCGGGAGAGCTCGCCAGAGTCACCGCGAACCGGGGATGACGGTTTTGCAAACCACCGCGAGGGATCTCCGATCCCGACCCGACAATTGCAACGGTTGGCAAAACCGTCGGGAGCCTGCTCCCCGCACGCGCCGAGATCGAGAATGGAGGCGCCACCCGGATTCGAACCGGGGATGACGGTTTTGCAAACCGTTGCCTTACCACTTGGCTATGGCGCCTCGGCTCCTGCTCGAGGGGGCCCTCAAGCAGTTGCAACGCGGAATAGTACCAGAGGGACGCGGAGCTCGCAATCCCTGCGGGGAATATCGGACGGTCCCTTGACGTTCCATCGCCGATCTCGTGTATTGCCCGTTCTCGCGGCACCTTCGGCGCGAGTCGGCCATCCTCGAGAGGAGCCCCCGGTTTGAAGCGAGCCATCATCTTCGACATGGACGGCGTCCTGGTCGACTCGAACCGCGTCCACTGGCAGGCCTACCAGCGGACGTTCCTGCCGCTCGGCCGGGAGTTCGACTGGGACGAGTACAACCGCATCGGGGTCGGGGCGTCCCGCGAGATCGTGATCCGCCGCGCGCTCGGCGAGTTGCCCGACGCCGAGCTCACCGAGCTCATGGCGACCAAGGAGCGGCACGTCCTCGCCATCCTCGACGCGGACGGAGTCGCCCCGATCGACGGCGCGCCCGAGTTCGTCGCCACCGCGCGACGTCGTGGCCTCGCGACGGGCGTGTCGACCTCGAGCCGCACGCCCGAGCCCTTCCTCTCCGCCGCCGGCCTGGTCGAGTCGTTCGACGCGATCGTCGGACGCTGCGACGTCGAGCGTCCCAAGCCCGCCCCCGACGGCTATCTCGTCGCAGCCCGCACCCTCGGCGTCGAGCCGGCCGAATGCCTCGCCATCGAGGACTCGGGCGACGGTGTACAGGCCGCCATCGCCGCCGGCATGGACGTCATCGCGCTGACGACCACGAAGCCGCGCGCCAGCCTCACCGACGCGACCGCCGTCTGCGATTCGTTCGACGCGATCGATCTGGACGAGTGGGTTCGCCGGTAACGCCGACGAGCGTTAGCGCCGCTCGAGCTGACGTCAGATCGTGTCGATGAGGAGCGGTGCGAAGTCGAGCGCGTCGCAGCTGACGAGCCGGTACTCGACGCCGTTGCGCTCGCCCTGAAACACGGCCTCCCACTCCTCGGCCGAGTGCAGGTGGCCGTAGACGCAGTGGCTGCAGCCGGCGGACTCGAGAACTCTCGTGAACGCGCTCTCGCTCGATCCGATGCGGAAAGGCGGATAGTGGAACATCGCGATCGGCGCCCGCGTGCCGTCATACTGCCGCTCGAGGTCTCCGATCGACAAGAGGAGCTCGCGCCGCTCGCGCATCAGCATGGAGTTGATCGTCTCCGGATCGTCGCCGTCGCAGGGCAGAAAATCGCCCCCCCGCACGCCGATGAACGCGACGCCGTCGATCACGAGCGCGCGCTTCTTGATCGCATAGACACCTTCCGGCAGCAGCGCCTGTAGCCGCTTCTGCGACCCGGGCCACCAGTAGTCGTGGTTGCCCTTGATCAACACCTTGCGTCCGGGCAGCGCGCCGAGCCATTCGAACTCCTG
This sequence comes from uncultured Planctomycetia bacterium, assembly GCA_964392615.1. Classification (GTDB taxonomy): domain Bacteria; phylum Planctomycetota; class UBA8108; order UBA8108; family UBA8108; genus CAYMRB01. The sequence continues at coordinate 7,088 of CAYMRB010000470.1, forward strand.
CGCGACGTCGTGCGCCTTCATCGCCCACGAGAAATCGCCCGGCGACAACACGATGTCGTCGTCGGCAACCCTCTCGCGCCAGGCCGCCTCGACCTTCAGGTGGTGGTCGCGCCAATGCTCGCCGAAGCGCGTCATCCACTTGCCCGTGGAGAAACCGAGATGCAGGTCGCTGATAGCCCAGATCTTCATGGCGCGGTGAATCGTTGCGGACAGCGTGGCGGTGAATCGGTACCCTATCCGCTCGGCCGTTTGAACTCCAGGGACCACTCGCCATGGCGCGCGTATCTAGCTTCGACGTCTACCTCGTCGCCGGTAACGACGACCCATCCGCTGAGCAGACGCCCCACGCGGCGCTGCTCGCGACGCCCGGAATCCGCGCCGATCGCGGCGACCCTGCGCGCTTCGCCTGGGTCGACTCCGAGCTCGGCGCGTTCTGCCACTTCACCCTCGACCACGCCCTCCTCGAAGCCACGGAAACAGAGGACGGCTTCGATGCGTATCCGGAGGAGGGCGACGACGAGCCGGACACGGGCTGGGACGAAGACGAGGACGG
>CAYMRB010000471.1:0-7605 GCA_964392615.1 uncultured Planctomycetia bacterium
GCTCGATCGAGGCGGGCCGGTCACGGATCACCGGCCTGGCCCGTGAACGGCAACCATCCGCAGCGTCAGCGAATCGAGGGCGCTCGGGTCTGCAACGTCGAACTCGATGCGCGAGTAGACCGTCGGATGGATGTCGCTCGCGTCGGCACCGACGTCGAGCCCGATCATGTCCTCGTATCCTGAGCCGTCCTCGAAACCGACGCCGGTCGTCCCGGTCGCCCAATCGCTGTCGTCGAAGTCCGGATCGGTCCAATCGAGGCCGAGCGAACCGTCCGTCGGCACGAGCGCTCGCACGCCGGCTCCTGCCGCGACGAGAACGGCCTGCTCCGCCGCGCCGGCCGCGATCGCCTGTGGTGAAACCGCACCGCCGGGGCGGCGCGGATCGCTGCCGTCGAGCGTGTAGTACGCAATCCCCGCGTCGGCGCGGATCCCGAGTCGGAATCCCGGCTCGATGAATCCCCCCTGGCGGCTGAACACCGGCGCCGCGAGATCGGGATAGAGCCCCCGACCGCGGATCTGATCGAGTACGAGACCGGTTCGTACGGGGAAGTAGGTCGTCGACAGCCGATCGATCTCCTCCCGCCACTCGACGTCGACCGTGTACGGAACGGCGCGCTTGTTGTCACCGAAGCGCGCCGCCTCGGCCGCCAGGGGCACCTCGATCTCATCGGCGCGCGCCATCCACAAGGCCTCCGCCACCTCCGGCGCCAGAAGGCCGCCATTGAAAAAGTGACGGTGCGTGTGATCCGCGAAGAGCATGCGGTACTCGGGATTCGCCGCGAGCTGCTGGTGCAGGTTCGTCGGCCGATTCGCGGTATTGAGCCCGAGTCGGTCTGTGGTGACGGTCCAGTACGTCCGCTCCGAGTCCCAGCAGAAGAACATGTATCCTGCACCGGGCTCGCGGCGTCGGCCTGCGTACCAGTTCTTGCGGTCCCAGTCGACGTTGCCGCTGTAGTAATTGATCAGCAGGTAGTCGATCAGGTTCGGCACGTCGAGGTACTCCTGGAGCGCCGCGTAGCCGGCGGCGTCGCCGACGCCGCTGTTCGCGATCGACATCATCGTGTTCCAGGCCTCGAGATCGCCGTCGAGCGGATCGAGCGAGTTGTTGGCGTCCCAGTCCTCGCGCTCCCCACCGAGGTGCGAGGCGAGGAACGTGCCCGTCGGCCGCTCGAAGATGTGATACAGCCCCCAGTAGAGGCCGTTGATGTAGAGATGCATGTAGCGCTGGTGCGCGGTCAGCCAGCCCATCCGCTGTTGCACGTCGCGATGCCACTGATCCCGGATGTACTGCGCTCGAATGCGCTGGATCTCGCTCGGGTGGAACCAGGAATCGCCGTTGCCGCCGCGAAGGATGAGCGTGTCGAACTCATCGACGTTCGTGTCCTCGAAGACCGCATGGCGAAGCTTGCCGGCGCCGTAGATTCGCTTGAACAGGAGCCGCATATTGTGCTTCGGCCGATCGGGGTTGCGGCTCGCATTGCCCTGGATGCGGATTCCGCAGTTCTCCTGATGCCCGGCGTCCTCGTCGTCCGGGTAGATGAACTCGATCGAGCACGCGCGCTCCCACTCGATGCCGCGATTGCGCGGATTCGCGTGGATGCCGATGGTCGAGTCGAAGAAGTCATCGACGTTCATGACGATCGACAGAGTCGGCATCGCCAGGAGCGCCTCGCGAACGCGCGGATTGTAGTACGGCGACTCGGTGTCGGTCGCGACGCGCGGGTCCATCTCGTAGTCGACGACGCCGCCGTTCGGCCCCCACGTGTCGGGGAAGCCCACCGGCCGGTTCGGCTGATTCAGAACGCCGCCGCTGTCGGGCGTGTCGAGGAAGATATACGTCTGCGTATCGACGTCGGTCGATCGGTGCCCGTCCAGGTAAGCCAGCGCTCGCAGCGTCGTCGTGTCGGCGACCGGAATCGGCCCCGCGTACACGGCGCCGTGCGTCTCCGAGGGCGCGCTGCCGTCGAGCGTGTAGCGAATCGTCGCGCCGACCGTCGCCGACGTGATCTCGACGGTGAACGGCGCATCGTAGATGCCGCGGTTCGGCGCGAACTTCGTGTCGGCAACGATCTGCGGCTCCGGTGACGCCGGGCCCGAATTCGCCGCGAGCGGCGTCGGCTCGAGATGATAGAGGAAATCGCCCGTACCGTCCGGAGAGCGAGCGATCGACACGTCGCCGTACTGCCTCGGAAACGCGATCGAGTCCACGACGGCGCCCGAGGCGTCGGAGAGAATGACACGATCACCGTCCGCATCGAGCTCGAAGCTCGTGTGCAGGCTCAGCGGAACCACGCGCGGCGGCGGCTCATCGCCGGCCATGACGGCCAACACGCCGTCCTCGTCGATCCCGTTGGCATACACTCGCACGTCGGCGATGAGCCCGTGAAAGAACCGATTGCTCGTCGCCCCCTGGCGCGTCAGACCGATGGTCAGCCGGTACAGGGGATCGACGGTGTCGGTGTTGAGGGTCAAATCGCCACCGCTCTTGTCCTGCAGCACACCGTCGATGTAGTGGTCGATCTGTTGACCGCGTGTCGCCCCCTCGGGCAGCACCGCCGCGATGTGGTGCCAGCGGCCGTCGTCGATCAGCGTGGTGCCGATGTTCTGTCCGCCTTGATACTCGGTGCGAATCGCGCCGACGACGCCGTTGCCGGAGAGCGTGTTGACGCGCATGTGCCACTTCAGCCCGGTCGACGGCTGACCGTAGCCGAGGATGTCGTTCGCCCCCGCGGTCTCGGTGCGGATCCAACACGCGACGGTCCGCGGGTCGTTGCCGCCGATGCCGGGGTAGTCGGTCTGTACCCACGAGCCGGCGCCGGTGAATCGGACGGCGGCATCCTGAGCGGGACGGCGGCCGACGTCATCCGCGGTGACAGCTCGCCAATCGATGGAGGCACCGTCCGCCAGGTAGCCTGGATACGCGTCGTTCGCCCGATTCTCGAAGTCGACACCGCCGCCCTCGTCCAGCGGCCAATGAGCGACGAGCTCCGGAACGACCGGCTCGATTCCGGACGCGCGGTCCTTGCCGGAGCACCAGACGAGCACGTACTCGCGCGGCGGAATCGTGAACGCCGGAAAGACCCACTGGCGCGTATCTGCAGGATCATCGCTCAGCGAATAACCGGCGACGTCGATCGGGTCGTCACCGACGTTCGCCAGCTCGATCCAATCGGAGCTGTCGCCATCCTCGTCGAGGTGGCTGCGCTGATTCGACGCGACGACCTCGTTGATGACGAGCTGCGCGCCGAGTTGCGACCAGACCCCGAACCCGAGGACGATGCTCAGAGCGACGCATGCAAGGCCAGGTCGAAACCGACTCATTCTCCGGGTCTCTCGATATTCATTCACAGGTCAGCTCATCCGACGTCGAATCGACGCCTGTAGCGGAATGCGGAGGAGGAGGCGGCGCGCCCCCCGGGCACCTAAACCGAAAACGCCGATCAAGGCGGGTCGCTCTCCACGATTATCCGGGCGACCGGCGTGGCCGCCAAGTATTCGAACAGCAGCCGTGTCGCACTCAGTCTTCACGACAGCCTCCGGGCAGCTCGCAACCGAGCTCGAGCTCGCCGTGCGCGGGTTCACAGCCGGGAAACGGCTCGACCGGCGGCAGGCCGCCTCGAAACAGGAAACTCAGAACGGCGATCGCGTCGGAGACCTCGACCGACTCGGTTCCGTCGACGTCGGTCGCGGCCACGCATCCCGGAGCCGCCGCGCCGAGAAACAGCCAGCCGAGCGTGCAGATCGCGTCGGCGATATCGAGACCGCCGTCTCCGTTGCAGTCGCCGCGGCGGAATCGTTCGTCACAGTCGTCCGGAACGCCATCGGCGTCTGCATCGTCCGACGTCGCATCCAGCAGATCGCAGAGATCCGGCACTCCGTTGCCGTTACAGTCCGGCACGCCTGCCATGCGGCAACGGTGGACGTACGCGGAATCGCGAGAGACGGCCGCCTGCCACGTCTCCAACTGTGCGCGGAGCTCGCTCGCCACCGTACCGGTCGCAGCCGCGATGTCCCGCGTCTCGAACGGATCTGCAAGCAGATCGTAGAGCTCGTACGTCGCGCCGTCGTCCTTCGTGATCAGCTTGTACTGCTCGGTGACCCACGAGGCCTGGGACTGGAAGACGAAGCCGATCGGTCGGTGACGACGCGCGACCGTGCCCCGAATCAGCGGCAGCAGGCTGATCCCGTCGAGCGGCCTCTGGTCCTCGACCGCGACATCGAACAGGTCGAGAACGGGCGGGTAGAAATCGCTCGTGACGGCGGGAGACACCGTCGTGCGCGCGACCGGAATCGCCTGCGGCCACTCGAGAATCGTCGGCACGCGCACGCCACCCTCGTGCAGGCTGCGCTTGCGGGCGCGCAGGCCACCCGTTCTTCCGACGCCGTTCTCCGGTCCGTTGTCGCTGGTGAACCAGAGCAGCGTGCGATCCCGGACTCCCAGGTCGCGTAGGGCTTCTCGCAGGCGCCCCATCTGCGCGTCGAGGTCCTGCACGGCGTCGGTGTACGCGTCAGCCGAGTCGACCGCCGAGACCTGCTCCGGGTCGGTCAACGGCTTGTGCGGGCTGTGAAACCAGACGACCGCAAAGAACGGCGTATCACGCGCCACCGCGTCGCCGATGAACTCGAGCGCTCGGTCCATGAGGACGCGGGAGTCGTCGCCGCTGAGGTTCTCGTCGACCGGAACTCGACGCCCTTCGGGGGCCGTCTCGGCGATCGGAGGCTCCCAATAGGACGTCCCGTAGTAATTGGGATCGTCGAAGTCGACGGGCTCCGGCGCACGGTTGCGCGTCACGCGCATCGGGTGAAACGTCGGCACCTTCGCCTCGGTGGAGAACGAGACGTCGAACCCGTTGAGCCACGGCGGCGAGTAGAACCTCGCGTCGCCGGGCGTGCCGCGGTTCGAGTCCTCCACCGTCGTCGTCAGCGTGCCGAGGTGCCACTTGCCGAAGTGCCCGCAAACGTATCCGCGCGCGCCGAGCACCTCTGCCAGCGAGGACTCGGCCCCCTCGAGGCGGCCGCGATTCGCATGCGGAATGCCGAGCCGCTGCGGATTCCGGCCCGTCAAGCAGCTGCCGCGAGTCGGTGAGCATACTGCGCTGGCGGAGTAGAACCGGTCGAACCGCAGACCGGACCGCGCCATGTCATCGAGATGAGGCGTCTCGATCCAGCCGCCGTTGTAGCTCGGGTCTCCCCAGCCGAGGTCGTCCGCCATCGCGAGGATGATGTTCGGTCGATCGGCTCTGCCCGGCTCGCCCCCTCCGGCGCACAGAGGCACACCGCAAGCCGCAGTCAACGCGCCGACCGCGGCGAAGATCGTCAGGGGATGCATGGACATGGCAGAACAAACCGAGCGGACCGTGAAGGCCGGTTCAACCGCCATCACGGTCTGCTACCATGCTACAGCTCATGAAGAACGATCAGGGACACTGCTCGGTTTCGCAGCCGAGCGCGAGATCCCCTTCGTCGGTGCTCCGGCCGCAATCCGGGAAGGGCTCCGGAATCAGCGCACCACCAAGGAAGTTGAAGTTCAGCGTGTAGATCGCGTCACCGACCTGACCGGCGACGTTGCCATCGCCGTTCGAGTCGCACGCGGCCATACACGGCGGCACCGGACCGCCGAGGAAGTTGAAGTTGAGCACGTAGATCGCGTCGCCGACCTGGCCGCTGACGTTGCCGTCACCGTTGCAGTCGCCGCGCAGAAACCCGAGGCCTTCCTCGACGCACTCGTCCGCGCAGTCCTCGTCGTCGCAGTCGATGTCTCCGTCGCCATCGTCGTCCGTGCCGTTGTCACAGATCTCCTGCGGCGGCGGGTCGCCGAAGAGCTCGAAGATCGCGTCGGCGTCGAGGGCCTCGTCATAGATCCGCAGGTCCGCCAAGGCCCCCGGATAGTAGTTGGGCGTGAGGTTGGCGCCCGCCAGTCGCCGCCCCATGGCCAGGGGCTGCGCGCCCTCGCCCACGAGGGTGTCGAACGCCCGATCGTTGACATTGCTCGGCGGGTCCAACACGCCGTCGACGTAGAGCTGGATGTCGCCGACCATCGTGGAGCCCGGAGGAACGACGAGGGCCACGTGGTGCCACACGTCGTCGTTGAGCACCGTCGTGCCGATGTTGTAGCCGCCGTTGACCTCGATGCGGATCGCCTGCAGCTGGCCGTTCCCGGCGTTGTTGTTCAGGCGGATGTGCCACTTCTGGCCCCCGGCGTCCGCGCCCCACGAGACGATGCCGTGGTTGTTGGTCGCCGTCGACTTCATCCAAAACGCGATCGTGCGCGGCCAGGCGTTGCCGATGCCGGGGAAGTCCGTCTGGATCCACGAGTCGGCGCCGCTGAAGTAAACCCCGAAGTCCTGCGCCGGCGGTCCGTCGACCCACTCGACCGTGGAGAAGTCGGGCAGATAGCCGTCGAATCCACTGATCGAGTCCTCGAAGATGTCGCCGGTGCCCTCATTCAGCTCCCAGTGCGCGACGAGGCCCTCGCTTGCCGGACAGGCAATCGTGCAGGATCCGGACGTCTCGCTGCCTGCGCAGGTGACCGTCAGCTCGATTTCCTCACCCATCGCGGCGCTGCAGAGCTCGTCGAGACGCAGCCGCAGGATACCGTCCGCGTCCACGCCCCGTTCGCCGAGGTCGACACCGTTGGCGGAGACCTGGACGATGCAACAGAGGCAGCCGTCGGGCTCGGCCGTGAGCTCGGCTATCACCGAGTTGGTCTCCACCGACGTCGTGCAGACCACGGTCAGGTCGGTACACACGTCGCGCGGCGGCGTCACGGGCGGGTCGTCGCCGTCCATCACCGCGAGGACGCCCTCTTCGGTCAGCCCTTCATCGTAGAACCGCACGTCGGCGATCTGGCCGAGGAAGGTGCGCTGTGTCGGATTCGTGGTGGCTTCCCGAGACCAGCCGACCGTCACGGTGAAGGCCGGGTCGAGGCCCGTGGAGATGTCTCGGTCGCCGCCGGACTTGGTCTGCAGGACGCCGTCGACGTAGTGGTCGATCTGGAGGCCGCGCGTGGAACACTCGCGAAAGACCGCGGCGACGTGATGCCACTGCCCGTCGTCGACGAGATCGATGCCGACGTTCCGCCCGCCCTGGTACGCGGTACGGATCGCACCGACTGGACCGTCGGTGGCGTTCGTGTTGACCAACATGTGCCACTTCTGCCCGTCCGTCGGTCGGCCGTAGCCGAGAAAGTGGTTCGCTCCGGCCCTTCCGGTCTTGGCCCAGAACGCGATAGTGCGCGGGTTGGCCCCCCCGATGCCGGGGTAGTCCGTCATGACGTGAGAGTTTGCCCCGGTGAAGTTCGCGGCCAGGTCCTGCAGCGGGCCCGAGCCGTCCTCGTTCGGAACGACATCGACGAAATCGACTACGATCCCGACCGGGAGGTAGCCGTCGAACGTCTCGTCGGCGAGGTTCTCGAAGCCCCCATCGAGCGGCCAGTGTGCCACCAGTTGAGAGTGCCCTTGGGACGGAACGAGGAAGACGCCCAAGGCCAGCATGCAAGAAAACACGACCGTGCAACGCGGGGCGCGTGTCATGGCTTCCTCCCGCCTCATCAGCAGCTGACGACAACCACGGTCGCGGCTGCCGGCGCTCAGAACACCGGCAGCC
>CAYMRB010000472.1:0-7603 GCA_964392615.1 uncultured Planctomycetia bacterium
GGCCTACCGTGACACGGGATGAATGCACAAGAACTTCTGACCGACGGCACTAAGTCCGGACGGAGACGTCCTCGGTGGTGCAAGACTGCAGCTGCGGAAGCGGAGTTCGGAGTGAGTACTTCGCGGATAGGAGTCGGCCGATTCGCGGCGACGGTCTCCGGAGTCGAGATCCAGTGAGAGTGTGGTGCAAGGTCTCTGTAGTCGTCGAAGTCGCGGCTGTGCTGACGCTCGTGTTCGCACCGTCTCCGCAGGCGGAGGGCGAAGATGCAGTCCCGTCCTCGGCCGTGGTCATCAACGAGATTCACTACCACCCGCCGAACGACGCGGACACCCGCGAGGAGTTCATCGAGCTCCACAATCGCTCTCGAGAACCGGTTGACCTCGCGGGGTGGGGGCTGCGTGACGGCGTGCGCTTCCGGTTTGCAGCGGATCGCGGCCCCACAGTATTGCCGGCACGAGGTTACCTGCTCGTGGCGCGCGATCGCAACGGAGTCGCCAACATCACTCCGTTCCGGCCGGACCAGATCGCGGGCCCGTACGCCGGCGAACTCTCGAACCGGCGGGACCGTGTCGAGCTCGTCGACTCCCGCGGCGCGGTGGTCGACATCGTCGAGTACGAGGAGGACGGCGACTGGCCCGCGCGAGCCGATGGGCTGGGCTCGAGCCTGCAACGCATTTCCTGCGGTGACTCGGGAGCATTCGCGGGCAACTGGACGGTCTCTTCGGGCCGTTGGCCTCCGGCCGCGAAGAAGGTGATTTTCGCGACCGGTGAACCGGTGCGTTGGTTCGAGAACCTCGATGGTCGTGACCCGCGGATACGAGACGAGTTTCCGTGGTGGCACCCGGACTTCGATAGCACCGGGGCGGGCTGGAGAGACGGGCGTCTCGCGGTCGGCTACGACGTGCAAGGGCGCGCTTCACAGCGTTGGATCCACACGGACGCGACCGCACGGCGTGGCCTGCACTCGATTCTCCTGCGCATCGAGTTTCGAATCGACGAGCGCGATCCGGTCAACAACGTTCCGACGCTCTGGATGGATTGGGATGATGGTTTCGTCGCTTGGCTCAACGGCGTCGAGGTCGCACGACGGGGAATGAGATCCCAACGCGGCAGCACGCTGACCACGAACGGCGAGTACCTCGCGGTGGCCGTCGAAGCGTCGGGTGACAAACGATCCGTACCAGGCTACACGCCGGTCTGGAGTGGCACTTCCGAAAGCCTCCGCAGGGGGCGCAACGTCCTCGCGATCGGAAACTACAACGCCAACGACCGTAGCTCGGACCTCTTCGCCACGGCGAAGCTGGTGCTCGGGCCGGCAGGGCGGTTCGCCGATTTCACGCCGGGCGCGCCGAACACGGTGACCGCTCGCCGCTCGCCGCCACTCGCGAGTTTCGTGTCGCGATCGCCACGAGAGGCTCGATCGACCGACAAGGTCACGATTCGCGCCCGTGTCGAGGGAGAGGCTGTTGGAGACGTGCGCCTCTACTACGACACCGGACGCGGTGAGATATCGACGCGCATGCTGCCCGAATCGGGTCAGCCGCCCACGTACACTGGGCAGATCCCGGCGGCGCGGAACCTCTCCGTCGTGCGATTTCGAATGACCGCGACGAACGATGAGGGAAGTGAGGCGCGATGTCCACGAGCGGGAAACCCGGTCGCGCAATTGGGCTACTACGTCGTGGACGATCCCGTGCCCGAGTCACCGGAACTGAGTGCGTACCACCTGCTCTGGAGCGGCAGGCCCAATTGCAGCAAGGGCCGTTGGCTTGAGGGATGCACCTTCGTCGATCGCGGCACAGCCTACCTCGACGTGCGTGTGAAGTATCGTGGTGATACGTCGTGCGGGCTGCCGAAATCCGGACTTCGCGTGGCGTTCAACCGTGGCGACCTCTTTCGCGGCCAATCCCGGATGAACTTCAACGCGTGCTGGCAGGACCGCTCGATGCTGCGCGAGGTCTTGGCGTGGGACCTGTATCGCAGCATCGGTCCGGCGCACTGCCAGGCGAGGCTGGCACAGGTCTACTCGCGGGGGCAGCGATTTCACGGGCTGTTCGTCGAGCTCGAGGAGCCTGGCTCCGCGTATCTGCGAAGGAACAGCCTGGCGTCGTCCGGGGCGTTGTGGAAGTGCCGCAACTCGATCGCGGACGAGAGCACGACCTCCTACGAGAAGCTGACGAACGAAGAAGTGGAGGAGCACTGGACACAGCTCGCCGACTTCGGGAGGCGACTCAACGCGCTCGAGGGAGCTGCACTGATCGACTTCTTGCTCGAGCACGTGGATATCGAGGCCGTCATCGAGTACCAGACCGTCAAGTGTCTGACGTCCGATGAGGATGGCTACGAGAAGAACTGGATGCTCTTTCGTGGCCGTCCACGTAGCGGAGGCAACGGACCGGGCGAGCGCTGGACGCCACACGCATGGGATGTCGATCTCAGCTTCGGGCAGATCAATCTCGACGACGAAACCGTGTATGTCGATAAGCACCCGCTGATGGGGACGCGAGACCACCTCCGCCACGATCGCGACTGGAACGGATTCATCGAAGGCGTGTTCGGCCGGCGCGCCGGCGACTACTTCGTCCGTGCCCTCTATGGGCGGATCGCGTCGGCCCTCGAGAACGAGTTTCACCCGGAGGTCTTGGGGCCCAAGATCGACCGGCTCGACGCCGCGACTCACGATGCAGGGGCGCACGACTTGGCGAAGTGGCGCCGCTGGGGACAACGACGGCAAAATATCTCGTTTCATCGGGAGCGGCTGCGGCAGTACACAACGGCGAGATGGCGGTTCCTGCGAGAGTTTCTTCGGACGGAGAATCGCACGACGTTGGACGACGGGAGAGGCGAGTACCGCACGTTTCACTACATGCCAGCTCCGCGGATCAGGATCTGCGAGATCCACTATCGCCCGGCGGAGGGAGACGACGGCGAGTTCATCGAGCTGCGCAATCTCGAAAGGACCAACGTCGACGTGTCGGGATGGAGCATTCCAGCGATCGGCTACACCTTTCCGACTTCGAGCCACATCCTCGCTGGCTCTGTCGTCGTCATCGCCCGCTCACCCGCTCGTCTATCTTCAACCGGTCGCGTGAAGCGCGGCACTCCGGTCCTCGGCCCGTACAGCGGTCGCCTCGCCGACCGTGGGGAGGACCTTCGTCTGCGTGACAGCGGTCGGCGAGGAAGCCGCGTCGACTTTCCCGAGACGATCGACGTCGTCAAGTATCGAGACGAGGCGCCCTGGCCGCTGGTCGAGGATAGTGGACGGAGCCTGACTCTGCGCGAGCTCTCACGGAACAGCCGCGCAATCGAGAACTGGGTGCTTTCGGAGAGACCTGGTGGTTCGCCGGGTGAATAACAGCAGATGGAATGGCGCGAGCGAAACCGGCACCGTGCACTCGAGCTGGCAGGAAGGCTCCGGCCGCTGATCTTCGTCTGTTGCGTGCTCGCTTCGGATCCTGGAGGGCTCGCCAAGGACGACTCGAATCAACCGCTTCAGGATGCCGCTCCGCCAGCGCAGGAAGTTCGCGAGACGCATCGGGGGCAGTGGCGGATTCGCGGCCGCATCGTTCGACTCGACCGCGACACGAGTGTCTTCGCCGTCGCCGTCGCCGGCGCGGAAATCCGCGTCCAGAGGCATCCTAGGCGCACCCGGGAAGCGCTTTCACCTCGGGTGCAACCCAGCCAGACCGACGCGAGCGGACGTTTCGTCGTCGCAGGTGTCCCCGGGGGGACGTGGGTCGTGCTATGGGTCGACGCGCCGTCGTTCGCCCTCCGCCCCCTCACCGCGTGCTTGCCGAAGACGCCTCAAGGGGGGGACGTCGACCTGGGTGATATCACGCTCGAGCGAGCGCAGACGGTAGAGGTCGATGTCGTCGGCCCGCGTGGCGAGGTCGTTGACGGTGCCGAGGTGCTGATCGGTCGGCGCAGGACGCACCGTGCACTGCCGCTGTGGGACAAGGACTTCTTCGAGTACCGACGGCACGCTCGTAGCCTTGGCAACGGGCGCTACCAGCTCGAACGCGCCGCGCCGGGGCCGGTGCGAATGCAGGTGATCGCTCCCGGCTACCAGCGTCACCGCGAGTACCATACGGTCACCAGAGGAGTGCCGGTGATCGCGTACGTCGACGTGGCGGTGACTCTGAAAGGCAGCGTCGAGAGCCGCGACGGAGGCCCGGTCTCGGGCGCTCGCGTCGTCGCCGTCGGCGCGAACGTGGGAGACCCGCCGCCCGCGACCTTCACGGACAGTAGCGGCGCCTTTGCGTTCGACATCCTCGGCGAGGGAGATCACTCGCTCGAGGTCCGGGCAGACGGCTTCCTGCCGTTCGAGCTCCAGGGGGTGAGCCCGTCGGACGGGCCCGTGTCTCTCACCCTCGTGCCGGCGGCCAGAGTTCGCGGGGTGGTCGTATCGGACGTCGATGGCACGCCCATAGACGGCGCGGAGGTGAGAATGGCGGCTTCGACGCCGGACGGTCCCGGTCCCGTTCGTACCAGTCCCGGTGGCCGATTCGAGATCGACGGGCTTCCCGCCGGCACGCACGCGCTTCTCGTCGACGATCGGCGCTACCTACCGGTGATCGTCGACATCGGTTCGCCGGTAGAGACAGGTGAGCGGCGCAGCGTCGATGAGATTCGCCTGCGGCGAGGCGTCACGTTTCGAGGGCGCGTCGTCGACGAGGCGACGCGGGCGCCGGTGCCGGACGCCACAGCGGTGTTTCAGGTTTCCCTGCAGGCAGACCGGAGCAGGCCGTGGATCGGGTCGACGATCGTGACGCGCTGGGCCCGGACGGATGCGGAGGGCCGACTCGCCCTCGAGTCGCTGCCGAGCTGGCCGTGTTCCTTGGCGCTCTCGCATCCGGAGTTCATGGACTCTTCGATGCAAGTGGTCGTGCCGGAGAGCGCCTCGGGGCCGCTGCTCTTGACGATGGCTCGCGGCGCATCGATCGACGGCCGGGTCACCGGTGAGTCGGGGCAGCCGGTCACCGGAGCGCTCGTGCGTCTGCTCGCGCTGGCCGTCGCGCGGGATTCCGGACGACGGAGGGAGGCCGCGTGGAACTCACCAACGTCCACGGTGACCGACGCCGCGGGGCGCTATCGGTTCTGTGGTCTTCCGCCGGTCGGGGGTTACATCGTCGAGGTCGACCATCGCCGCTACGCGCGAGTGCGAATCGAAGGGTGGGCCTCGGATGCCGATAGCGTCGACGCCGTGGACTTTCGCCTGAAAAGAGCGTCGACGATCCGCGGGCGCGTCGTCGACGAAACAGGCCGAGGAGTTCCGGCAGCGCGAGTGAAAGCCTCGTTTTTGCTGCCGGCTGCGCACCTCGAACGGACGAGGCGAACCGGAACTGCCGGGGGGGCGACCCGGCCGCGTCGAATGGAGACGGCGCACACCGAGCGGGTGCGCACGGATCGTTTCGGCCGGTACGAGATCGAGGGAGTAGCTCCGGATACCTACACCGTGCAGGCGACAGCGAGTGGACGGTTCGTGTCTTCCGAAAGAGCCGGCGTCACGATCGTTCCAGCCCAAGCGACGGTGACTGTCGACCTCATGCTCGAGCGCGGCGTACGGGTCAGCGGGTCGGTCGTCGACGCTGCTGGGAAACCACTGGTAGGCGTCGAACTTCGTTTTCTGGGCCGAGGCATGCCACGGGTCCTGAGCGATCGACGTGGTCGATTCACCGCGACGGCTCTGCCGACCGGCCCGGTTTCGGTGCGCCTGAGAAAGAGCGGCTACACGACGGTGATCCCGACGGTCACGGCGCCGAGCCGTGACGTGCGGTTCGAGATGCAGCCGCTGCCCGGTGGGGCGACGGCTCCATCGGGGATCACGGGGTCTCAGTCTCGCTGATGGCACTTCCCGTGGGGGAGAAGCGACGGATGTAAGAGACGGAAGCCAACCGACCGCGCGAAGCTCGCTATACTGGGGTTCTGGGAAGAGCAGAACGTAGTCTGGAGCTGTTCACATGCCGCGCAGTCGTGCCGTTGCCTTGCACCGTGCCTGCATCGTGGTCCTGCTTGCGAGCTTGACCGGTCGGGCGCAAGCACCACGCACCGACGGAACGGATCTACGCAAGGGATTCCGAATCACGTCTTCGGTCTCTCTGTCTTCGGAGTCACGCAAGGGGAGTTCCTACGCGAGCTGGCGCGGCGCAACGGTGGCACCTACACGCAGACTTCCCCCTGACTCGATAGCTCGCGATGCGGCGTCGATGCGGGGGGGCGCCGGGATGTCGCTGTCTCTCGGGTGTCCCCGTCGTAGGTGCGAATGGCTTCGCGCTGCAACTCGATGGCTTCGATGAGCGCACCGCGAGCTGCGCGGCAGGCCGCTAGCGCCTCGAGTCGGTCGGCGGAGCTGTCATCCGTTGGGAAATCACCACACGCCCGGAACGAGTCGCCACCGCACGCTCTCGGCGTAGTCCTCGTACAATCGCGAGCTGCGCAGGAGCCGCTCCTCCGCGAGTACGCGCGCGACGACCGTCGGGATCGCCACGACGAAGGGCGCGATCGTCGCCGGGCTTGGCGCCGCTAACGCGCAGGCCCCCACGAGGAGGAGCTCGCCGACGTAGGCAGGGTGCCTCACGAAACGATAAGGGCCGCGCGAGACGACGAAGCGCAGTGCTGGCAAGATCGCGAAGCTGCGGCCGAGGTAGAGAAACGCCACGAGAGTGATGGTGCCGCCCACGACGAAGACGGCCTCCGCGTGAAGTGGCCATCGAGATCCGTCTGGCGCGACCTTCATCGCCCAGCCTGCGACGATGAGAGCGGGGAGGCTGACGAGGAGATCCGTTGCCGATCCACCGCGCCTTTGCGGGGCGCGCAGCACGAGCATCACGCCCACGACGCCATGCAGGGCCGCGACCGTCCAGCGCACGGCGAACGGGCGCGCTTCGGCCGCCTCAGACGTCACTGCCAGGACGGCCCACGAGAAGACCGACAGCCCCAGGAGGTAGTTGAAGGCGCGCTCGGGGTGGGACAAGCTTGCGCTGAAACGCCCGTCAGTAAATCCAGAAGGACCAGTCGAACACCCAGCTCAGGAAGTTGACGAAGAGCAGGAGCCCGATCCAGATCAGCCAGCTCCCGGCTCCGCCCAGGAAGCTCCGGCCCTCGCCACCACCGCGCGCCTGGGCTGCTCGCACCTCGCGCTCGACGTTGCCGACGAAGTCCTCCGCTGCTGACTGCTCCCAGCCATCCTCGACGAGCTGCTTGACGATCGACCCCTTGCTCTGCCCGCCGGCGAGAGCCTTCGCTACGGCGTTGACCAGTTGGTTCAGGGCCTTCTCGTCTTCCGGCGACAGCTTCTCCTCCGACATCACGCACACCCTTCCACAGCGTCTGGCGACCGACGGGCCTGGTCCCCTGCCCGCGCAGACGATAGAGGCGTCGGTCTGGTTGTCGATACTGACAAAACCCCCTCCTGGTAGGAGTGCCGCCAGTATAGTCCGAGACGCGCCCCGATGTCACGGCCGGACCGCGATTCGCGCGCGGTGAGATCCGCGCGCGGTGAGATCCGTTGACGACGTCCATGTGACGTCCGCACCGCCAGCGTGCGGGCTGTCAGACTCGACGCAGGAGAACGCCCACGATCAGGCACGCGAGCGCCAGGAG
>CAYMRB010000473.1:0-7602 GCA_964392615.1 uncultured Planctomycetia bacterium
CGAGGCGGTAGAGGATCTGATTGTAGTCGTAGCGCGGCGTCTTGACCGGATTACCGCTGAACGATGTCGTGTAGGTTCCTTCGAAGTAGATCACCCGGCCGCCGTCGCGATCGAACATCGGATGTTGCTTCGGGTTGTAGAAGGTGTAGTGATCGTGCGTGACGACCTTGCGCGCGTAGCCCCAGGGGCCGATCGGTCGATCGGCCTCCGCGTACCAGATCTCGCCGAGCGCGAAGACCTCGCCGGCGATCATTCCCCATCGCTTGCGGTACTCGTTGTAGTAGACGCTGCCGCGGTGGCTGACGATCAGCCGATTCGTCTCGACGTCTCGGAACGCTACGCGGGTCTCGTCTTCGCGAATCTTGCCGCGGCTCACGAGCTCTGCAACGTCCCGCGGTCTCAGCGGCGCGGTGGCGCGTTTCCACTTCCACTGCAGACGGCCGGCGTCGTCGCGATCGAGGTCGCCGTTCTTCGTTCGGCTACCGGCGACGAGTGGCGTGAACGACTCGTAGAGATCTTGTCGCGCCAGAGCTTCGGGCGTCGCCGGCACCCGCATGGTCGGAAACGGATCGCAGTAGTAGACGTAGTCGCGGCCGCCCTCGCGTCGTACGAACGTATGGGCTCCGCCCGGGAACGGCTCCTCCTCGTCGAACGCGACGACCTTGCGAAACGACTCCGCGTCGTCGTCCCACTCGATCAATCCGAGCTGCCAGACCGCGAACGCGCCGCCGGGGCCGCCGCGGATCTTCACGTAGTGGGCGAACAGCCGCTCGCGTCCTTCGTGCCGCAGGACGACGGCGCCGCTGATCCAGGTCGGCCCGTCACCGGGCACCTTCGCGGTGGGGCGCGCGAAGCCGTTGCGGTCTTCGAAGTACGTGAAGTCGACGCCGCGGTCGGGATCGAGGCCGCCGCGACCGGGAAGTTCGGAGACGGCGCCCGGAGTGTGGAAGTTGCCGAGCGGATAGCGCGGGCGGTTCGTATCGCCCCAGAACCAGAGGATCCGGCCGCGGTACACGGTATTGACGACGCTGTCCGATCCGGTGACGAGCGCGTTCAAAGTCGGCTTGCGGATCGGCACCGGCGCTCCCACCAGCAAGCTGTCGCGGTAGATGCCGCCGCCCGTCAGCCGGTACAGGCGCTGCGCGGCGTGGATCCGGCGGACCGCGATCTCGGCCGAGCCGCCGGGCGTGACGTCGAGTGCGACGCCGCGGTAGCCGAAGCCGTCGTTCGGATGCTCGTAGCCGTGGCTGCGCACGTGAAAGAACACACGCGTACCCATCTGTCCCGGCTCCGCGAACGCGACGATGCCGTTCGAGTCGGTCCACAGGCGGATGTTCCCGGTCGTCGAGAGCTCGACGAGCGGCACACCGCGCCGCGTGTCCGCATCGACGACGCGAATCGCGAACGGCCGAAGTACGACGGGAGCAGGCTCGTCCGCTGCGATGAGAGCCGGAAGCAGGATGAAGATGGCTGGCGACACGGGACGGTCTCCGAGCGCGACAGGCAAAAGAAAACGGGAGCGAGCCCCGCGCAGGCGCTCGCTCCCGTTCGTCGTCAAGCGGAGCCTGACGACGCGAACCGACGATCTACGGCATTACGGACAGGCGATCGGCGTCTCGCAGCCGAGTGCCACGTCATCTTCGGCCGTGCTGGTAGCGCACTCCGGGAACGGCGCCGGAATGGCCGGGCCGCCCAGGAAGTTGAAGTTCAGCGTGTAGATCGCATCGCCGACCTGGCCGATGACGTTGCCGTCCGCGTTGGAGTCGCAAGCCGCCATGCAAACCGGCACCGGGCCGCCGGTGAAGTTGAAGTTGAGCACGAACACAGCGTCGCCGACCTGACCGATGACGTTGCCGTCGCCGTTGCAGTCGCCGCGGACGAACGGACCGACGCCGCCCTCCTCGCAATCGTCGCCGAGGCAAACCTCGATCGAGCGGGTCGCGTCGTCCGCGACATCCGGACAGTCGGTGACGTCGTCGACCGACACCGTCACCGTGGCGACACCCGCGCGGAGGCTCAAGGTCGCCGTGCCGGTGTCCTGGGGACCGATCCGGACGACGTTGCCGGCTTCGTCCTCGACCTCGAAGGTGTAGGAGATCGAATCGCCGGAATCATCCGTCGCCGTGGCCTCGACCTCGACCGAGTAGACGCCGAAGAAGTTCGGCCCGTCGATGCTGATGACCTCGAGGGTGTCAGCATGAGTGTCGCCCTCGTCCGGGCACTCGAGCGGCTCGCCGGTGACGAGGCGCGCATCGGCGAACGTGCCGTGGTCGCAGCCGTCGCCGCCGTTGGAGCCGGTCGCGAGCGTCAGGTACGTAGCCGCTAGCGGAATCCGGATCGTCAGCGCTTCGCCGGAGTTCTGGGTCGCGTTGTACATCTCCGACGAGATGACGCCGTCGTCATTGCTGAGGATCGCGTAGAGATTGACGTCGCCGCCACACGTGTCCATGCCCCAGACCGTGCTGAACGCAGCCGCCGCTTCGGGACCGTGCTCCTCGCGAACGACCTCGAGGTCGAACGTCACGCCACCCGCCGCGTGGAGGCCGATGCCGGTCTCGTACTGGACGTTGCCGACCAGGACCTCCGGTCCGGCCTCGCCGCCGTTGGCGTTGCGCATGATATGGTTCCAGACCGAGCCGAACCCGTCCTGGCTCGGGAACTCGAACACGACGCCGCTCTGCGTGATCACTTGCTCGATGGGGGGGCCGCCGACGGGAACGTTCGCCGGCGCGCCGACGTCGCGCTCGCCGATGATGAAGACCGAGTCGACGAAGTCGGTGTCGAGGACCGGCGAGGGATCCTCCCCGTCGCCCTCGAAGTCCGCCTCGTAGAGGTGCCCGCCGAACGAGACGAGCGCGAACTGACCGTTGCGCGGGTCGAGCCCGAGGTTCTCGAGCGGCGCAGTACCCGTTCCGTCACCACCGGAGATCATGTCGGCCAGATCGAGCGTCAGGCCGACGGTTACCGCCACCTCGGCGGTCAGCTCGCCGACTGTGACGCGGATGATCGTTTCGCCGCTCGCCTCGCCGGTGACGAGGCCGGTGTCGTCGACCTCCGCGACCCCATCGTCGTCGGACGCGAACTCGATGTCAGCGGGATCGACCTCCGTCGGCACGCCGGCGAGATCGCCGCCGAGCAGACCCTCGACGGTGAGCTGCGTCTGCTGGTCGATGTTGAGCACCAGCGTCGAGGGGGAGACGCTGATCTCGGCGATCTCGGTATCGACGGGGTCTCGCGTGATCCGCGCCAGGCCGAAGCCGCCGTGGTCGCTGCCGTTGCCGTTGCCCGCGGAGCCGGTGGCGAGCGTCAGGTAGATCGCGTCCTCCGGGATCTCCATCTGCAAGAACCGGCCGCTATCGGCGGCGCCGAGGACCGACACGCTGTCGATGATCTCGGCGTCGTCGCTGAGGATCATGTACACGTTGACGAGGCCGTTGACCTGGCCGGAGCACTCGCCCGCGACCGCGGACACGTACTGCACCGCCTCATCGCCGTGCTCGCCGCGCAGATTCTCGAGATCGAACGTGATGCCCTGCGATCCATGCACTCCGACGCCTTCGGTGAAGGTGACCGGACCGAACTGCAGGTTGTCGGGGCCGCCCGGCTCGCGGCCGTTGAGGATCAGCTCCCAGCCGACGGTCGTGTCGCCGGTGGCGAAATCGAACGGCACGTTGGCCGAGTTGATCGGCATCTCGAAGTCCTGGGTCAGGATGAACACCGAGTCGACGAACTCCGAGTCGAGCGCGCCGTCGATGCCGTCCGCCGGACGCGGATTGAATCCGTCCGTCTCGTTGATGTTCCCGATGCCGCGCGCGACGCCGAGAGCCGCGGTGTCGGCATTGATGCCGATGAACGTCGGGTCGGCCGTGCCGAGACCGTTGCCGCCGACAACCATGTCGCCGAGGTCGAGGTAGCCGAGGTCCTCCACGGTGATCGTGGCCGTCCCATCAAAACCCGCCGAGGTCGCCGTGACGGTCGCCTCGCCGATGCCGACGCCGGTCACGAGGCCGTCCTCGCTGACCGTGACGACGCCGTCCGGATCGACCGAGTAGGTCGTGCCGTCGACAGCGGCCGTCACGTCGGTCGGGAGGCCGAGATCGTCCATCGCCAGGACGGTCAACTGCTGCAGACCGCCCGGGGCGATGGTCGCGACGTCCGGGTCGACCGTCACGCCGACGATCTCCGGCTCCGCGCACGCTCCTGGCGTGATCTGAGCGACGCCGAAGTTGCCGTGGTCGCAGCCGTCGGCACCGTTCGAGCCGGTGGCGATGGTCAGGTAGAGCGCATCGGCCGGAATGTCGACCTGCAGCAGCGCGCCTTCGTTGACGAGCGCGGGCTGGGTGTACACGTCGAGGATCTCGACGTCGTCGCTGAGGATCGCGTAGAGCACGACGTCGACGGTACCGCAGCCGTCCGTGCCCCAGAACGTGTTGAAACAGCCGACTGCGTCGGCGCCGTGAGTGGCGCGGAGCGCCTCGAGGTCGATCGTGACGCCCATCGACGAGTGGATGCCGACGCCGTGCGGAACCGGCTGGCCGCCGACCATCATCGGCGGAGCGCCGCCGCCGGCGTTCACGTTCTTCAGGATGAAGTTCCAGCCCGTGCCGATACCGTCCGCGTTCGGGAACTCGTACTCGGCGCCGTCCTGGTTGATCGGCATCACGAACGTATCCGGCGCCTCGCCGGGAGGGTAGTCCGCGAACGGGCCGATGTAGAAGACGCTGTCGACGTACTCGGACGCGCCCGGTGATGGGTTGACGCCGTCGCCTTCCGGATCCGTCTCCTGGTTCGTCCCAACGGCGTGCGCGGTGATGAACTGACCGTTGCGTTGGTCGATTCCGACGTTTGCTGCGGGGGCGTTCCCCGAGCCGTCGCCACCGGCGATGATGTCCTGAATCAGGATCTGGCCGCTCGCAGGACTGAGCGTGAACAGAAGAGTCGCGACCAGACCGAGCCAGCCGGCAGAGCGATACCGCAGATGCATGTGCCTACTCCTTGCGTTCAGGAAGCGTCCGGACACGTCGGAGTGCCCGGCGTTTTTTCCTTACCCTAATCTCGAGACCCGGATCGGAAAACCCGGACCGACCCGATGCGCCTATCATATCGCGGCATTCGAGCCGCCCGCAAGGGAGACTCCGGGGAGTCTTTGCTCCGGATCGCGGGCGCGCCGTGCTGGCCCGAACCGACTACGGCGCGCGCGTCGTGATCCGTTCCTGTTCGCCGGTTGTCGCAGGCTGCCCCGGCGTCCAGACCTCGCCCGCGACGCCGTGTCCGAGAAGAGACGGCGGAGCGTCGATCTCGACCGGCCCGTCGCACGGAAGATAGCGGCGCTTGCGGCGATCGTAGGCCCAACTCGCGCCGTCGGCCGCGACGAGGACGAAACGCCGCTCGGCGTCGTTGCCGACCGCCACGACACCGTCGGGCAGCTGGCGCGGTCCGGGAGCGCGGGCGAGGCGCGCTTCCGCCGTGAGGTAGAGCAGATCGCCGTCGCGCGTGATGAGCCACACCCGCTCGCGCCCGCTCTTCCAGCGTGCGCGTCCGATGAAGACGAAGCGCTTCTCCGACTGCGCCGAGAACGGGCTCTCGATGACGCGGCCTCCCGTTCCCTTGGCGAAGACGAGCACGCGGCCGTCGCGGCGCAGAGCCCACGCGCCGCGCTGGAACGGCACGACCTGGACGATTTCCTGTGGGTCGTCCTGGGGGAAGTTCTCCGTGCTGACGTAGGTTCGCCCATCGCTGCCGGAGCCGATCGTCCACGGCCAATCGCCGATATCGACTTCCTTCGTGCGGACGATCTCGACCCCGTGCGGCACGATGAACGAGAAGCGGGGCTGCAGCACGCCGCGAAGCACGACCGGCGGCGTCTTCGAGTAGGGGCGGATCCAGTCGAGTCGCGCAGCGATCTTCCGCGCGCCGGCGCCTTCGAAGAGTAGGCCAAGGAGCATGCGGACGCGCGGCACGAAATCGCCGAAGTAGCCCTTGCGCGCGACGCCGAGGAAGCCGACGCTCGCCGCTCGCCCGCGCAGGGCCTCCTCCCAGTGCTCGCGCATCGGCTGGCAGTACTTCTGATAGCTGTAGCAGCTCTGGAGCGCGACGATCTGATACGTCTTCGCGCCGAGACCGTGGCACTTCTCGTGTAGGTCCCGCTGGTCGGCGAAGCCGACGCGAAAACGCGATCCGGGCGCGTAGGTTTCGGAGAGCCAGTACGTTCCCGAGCCACGGTTCGAGTGTCCGTGGTAGATCACGACGTCCGCGTGGGCGAGCCCTTCGACGAACGCGGCGACCGAACGCCGAATGCGGTGCGGGTGCACGCTGCCGCCGGCCGCCAGAGCGCGGACGCGGATCGGCTCTCCCAGGAGGCGAATCGTGCCCGTGCTGAGCGGCAAGTCTTCGGAGCGGCGCAACGACTCCCGCCGCAGGCCGCGCGTGTCCAGCTCGTCGCGCACGCCCTCGATCGTCTGCCATGAATGGAGCGTGCCGCGTTCCGGATCGCCGAGGTTGCCGCCGATGATCGCGATGTCGAGATAGCCGTCAGCGACGAGGGCGCGATAGTACGCGTCGCGGCCCTCGAGCTCGGCCCGGGCGAGGGACGGCACCGCCGTTCCGGGGTGCTCGACGCGAGCCAGCGCGTCGCGGCAGAACCGCAGGCGCTCGCGAATAGCTTCGCGGCTCGTCGGGTCGATCAGCCGTTCGATCCGAGACCCGTACGGACGCAGGTAGCACGGCGGAAACTCGCCGTCACCGGACGCCGCGTCGGCGTGGAGCTCGACGAACACGGAGAGCAGGCGAGCGGCCTCGACGCGAGCGTCGCGTGGCGTCTTTCGATCGAGCAGTTCCTCGAGCACCTCGACCGCGGCGAAGCGATCGGTGAACTCGCCCGTCGTCCGATCGAAGCGCGATCCGAGCGAGCCGCGCCATTCCGCCTCGCCGTCATCCCGGAAGATCTCGGGAACGCCGTCGAGGGTCGGATAGAGCCAGAGCCGCTCGTCGCTCTCGGCGCCGAGATACTGGAACCACGAACCGGCCACGTGGTACGTCTGGCCGCCGCGGTACGTCGGTACGTCCGCGTTGGCGGGCTCCGGGATCGCGGCGACGAGAGGCGCGATGAGCCAGAGCGCCCGGAGCGTGAGGACGGGGGCGAGGCGATGGGGTCGATGGATCATGGCGCGAGCCCGGAAGCGCGTGCCTCTTCTCTCTTCGCAGGCCATGGTAGCCGATCGCGCCGTCGCGGGCTACGGGCTCACGGACCGGCTTTCGCGTTCGAGGTCAGGACAAAAAAGAACCCCGAGGCGCGGTCCGCTCGTTTGGGCTGAGCGGCTTGGCTTGGGTTCTCCGTGTCGGGGAGACAAGGAGAAGGGTCTAACTTGGGTCAACAGCCCACACCTGGGGTTCGTCTCACCTGTGAGGAAGATCGTACTCGCTCCGCTGCGCTCTGGAAAGAGGATTCTTGGGCGACGTCGCGACACGAAAAAAGCCTCTTCGCGGCCAGGGCCGCGAAGAGGCTTTGAAACTTGGTAGCGGGGGGGGGATTCGAACCCCCGGCCTCCGGGTTATGAGCCCGACGAGCTACCAGACTGCTCTACCCCGCGTCATTGATTGCGT
>CAYMRB010000474.1:0-7598 GCA_964392615.1 uncultured Planctomycetia bacterium
GCCGCGAGCTCGAGATCATCAGGTAGCGGCCGAACTGGAAGTACAGCGCCTCGAGGTGCGGATCGTCGCGGCTCGCGAGAGCCTTGATGCGTCGGTCGGTCGGCTCGTCGATCGGCGGGGCATCGAGGTCGAGCTTGACGCGACGGAACAGGCGGCGGTGCTCTGCGACGTGCGCCTGCGCCGCCGCATCGGCGCTCTTTCCGGCGAGCTTCTTCAGTGTCTGCGCACAGCGTGCTGCCGGGTCGCCGCTGACGTCGTGGTAGTTGCGGTAGCTCGTCGCCGCGACGAGCCACAGCGTCGCCTCGTCGGCACCGGAGACCTCGACGGCACCGTCCTTCCGGACGATCGAGCCGCCGCGTGCTGTCACGCGCAGACGGGCCTCGAAGCGCAGCGGATTCGCGATGGGCGTCTTCGTCTTCTTGTAGAGCTTACGCGCCTGTCCGCGCAGCGCGATGACATGATCGGCCGTTTCGTCGAGCGCCGCGACGCTCGCATCGGGGTGCGGAGTGCTCAACTTCGCCGCGAAACTCAGCGCGCCGGGCTTGTCCGCGCGCAACCGCACGACGAGGGCGTCGTCAGGCGCGCTGACGAACACTTCGCGCCGATACGCGACACCGCCGACGCGATAGCTCACCGAGGCCGTCGCGCTGTCGATGTCGAGATCGCGTCGATAGTCGACCGCAGCGTCGTGGCCCGCAAAACTCAGCTCGAGATCGCCGAAC
Source organism: uncultured Planctomycetia bacterium (assembly GCA_964392615.1). Lineage (GTDB taxonomy): Bacteria > Planctomycetota > UBA8108 > UBA8108 > UBA8108 > CAYMRB01. The sequence continues at coordinate 723 of CAYMRB010000474.1, forward strand.
GGCTGGTACGGCATCTGTCTGAGCGGCAGGCTCATGAACTCCTTCTGCGCGAGCGATTGGGCCTCGCGCTGTTTGCCCTCGAACAGCAGGCGGCGGATGGTCGCCAGATGTTCTTTGGCGCCCGGATGCGCGTAGTCGTGCGGCTCGCCGACCCACAGCGTGTCCTCGTTGAACTGGATGCGCTCCGCTTCCTTGCCGCCGAAGATCATGCCGCCGAGGCGCCCGTTGCCGACGGCGAGTGCCTCGGTCCACTGCTTCGCCGGTTGTTCGTACCAGAGGACGAGCGGCGCGTCGGCGGCGACAGAAACCGACGAGATCGACAGAAACAGAGCGATAGCGATGGGGGACACTGAGAGGGTACGGATCGACATGGGGATCTCCATTCGGTCAAGCACGGTCGAGAGGCATATCAAGGTGTCAGTAGGGCGGCCATCGAACGGCCAGATCGGCAAAGGGCACGGAGGAGGCATCATGAGCCCGTCGTTCGTTCGCATCATCGTGTTGGCCGTGTCGCTGGCAACGGTTACCACGGCACTGGCTCAGACGCCGAGAATCGATGCCGACGACTTTGCGCAGCTCTTCAACGGTCGCGTCGTCGAATCGAACGCTCGCACGCGCCAGGTCAAGCTGCGCTACGACTTCACCGTACCGAGCCAGCTCGACGACTTCGCCGGGCTCTTGCCCGGCAAGTCGCCGAAGCTCCACCCTGCCGGCATGGCGACGCCGAGCTGGCTGCGGGCGCGTTTCGACGGCGACGTCGAGCTGCGGGCGAAGTTCTCGTCGGGCGGTGGGCCGTGCGCCGTCCTGGTCTCGGTCGACCCCGTGACGCTCGAAGGCTACGTGTTTCTCTTCGGAGCCAATGATCGCCCCCGCAGACGCGCGTTCACCGCCGTCGCGAAGTTCCGGCAGGGAAGCGAGCCGAAGATCATCTACCGCGGCATCGTCGGCGCGTGGAAGTCGGGAATCTACACGATCGACGTCCTCCGCAAGAACGATGTCCTGCAGCTGCGCCTCGATGGCCGCGTCGTCATCAAGACGCGAGACGCGACGCACCGATCCGGCAAGGTCGGCTTCGCGGGCGATCTCGTGGTCGAGGCCCTCGAGGTCAGCGGCAAGCTCGAACGCCGATGGTGCGAGAAGGCGCTCGCGACACCGAACGGAGCTGCGGAGTCGGACGATCTGTTCAAGCGCATCGGCGCATCGGCACGACTGCGATTGCGTCGTGATCTGCCGGAGTGGAAAACGAGCTTCGACGAAGAGACCGAGCACTATCTCGTCTCGTCGGACGTCAGCGCTGCGTTCAGCCGACACTTCGCTCGTTGCGCCGAGGCCATGCACGGATTGCTCTCCTCCGCCTTGCGCCCGCCGAAGGGGGCGAGTGGCAAGGCACGAGTCATCCTCTTCGGAACGCAGCGCGAGTTCCAGGACTTCGGTGCGCCGAAGCACTCGATCGGCTTCTATCACGCGAAGAATGGTAACCTGTACCTCTTCGATCACGTCGATCCGGAAGTCACGCGCCGAGCGCTCCTCCACGAGGGAGTACGCCAATACCTCGATCGCCTATTGGACGATGCGCCGCCGTGGCTCGTCGAGGGCATGGTGCGGTACTTCGAGACGGCGCGGCTCGCTCGGACATCGTCCGGTCTGCGCTTCGAGCTCGGCGCCAAGGGCTCGTGCTATCCTCCGCTTCGCACGACCGTACAACTCGGCAAGGACGTGCTCGTGCGAGATCTCGTGCGCATGGACAAGAAGGCGTACGGCAGGCTGTTCCACCGGGGGCGTCACGATCAGCACGCCTGGGGACTCTGCCACTTCCTGATCGAGGCCGACAAGGGCAAGTACCGTTGCTACCTGCAGGCGTACGTCGGCGCGCTTGCCGCGGGGAAGGCGCGCAAGGACGCGTTCGAGACGGCGTTCGGGCGCGTGGACTGGCAGGTGCTGCAGGAGCGGTGGCGGAAGCACGTTCTCGGTCTGTGAGGCTGTTAGTGCCGCCTTTCACAAATACCTGTGCATCGAGCGGCATCTCCGCCCGCTGGCTTCGTTGCGCTCAGTCGACTATGGGCCTCCGGAATCCCGTTCGACCGTCCCCTCGGCGGCAACAGCTCTCGGGTCCTGAGACGCGACAAGCTCGGCGTCGAGCAGCGTTCGCAGGCGCGAGAGCACTCGTCGATACGAGGCGTCGGCGGCGACGTTGCGGACCTGCTCCGGATCCGTGTTCAAGTCGTAGAGCTCCTCGTCGGGTCGAGGCGAGAAAGACAGCGCTGCGACTCGTCGCACGTTCGGATCCTCACGGTGCCAGCGCAAGAACTGCTTCGTGGGCGAGGGGTCGATGTTGAAGGAGAACGCTCCGCGTCCGGTCGGCCACGGTTCGGTCGCGAAGTCGTACTTCGGATTCTCGCCCGGGACCTCGCCCGTCGGCCACGTGGCGGGTCCGTAGTTGCGGATGTAGAGGTAGTCTCGATTGCGCAGGGCTCGTGACGGCCACGAGTACACGTGACGTTCCATGCCCGTCAGCACGTGGGTGCGGGAGGGCTCGACGCGGCCCGACTTGCCGGACAGGAGAATCGGCAGCAGCGACCTGCCCGTCATCGACTCTCCCCGTTTCAGCCCGGCCGCCTCGAGGAACGTCGGCGCGAGGTCGCAGAGAGAGACGAAGTCCTCGACGCGCCGGTTTCCTTTCACCTTCGCGCCCCATCTCACGGCCAGGGGAACGCGCGTGCCGAGGTCGTAGAGCGTGGCCTTGCAGCGCGGGAAAGGCATGCCGTTGTCTCCGCTGACGACGACGACGGTGTTCTCCAGCTCGCCCATCGCTTCGAGCCGGTCGACGACTTCGCCGACCTCTCGATCGAAGCGCTGTACCTCCCAGTAGTAGTCGGCCAGATCGATGCGCACCGCCTCGTCGTCGGGGAGGCAGGCCGGCACATCGATGCCGTCCAGCGCGATGCCGTCCTCGACACCGCGTCGCCACTGGTAGGGGCGATGCGGATTCTTCCCGCCGTGCCAGTAGCAGAAGGGCTCGCCCGGCTGCCGCGTCCTGATGAACTCGTCGAAGGACCGAAACCGCTCTCCGAAAGAGTCGCGCTCCCGGAAGGTGTGCTTGCTGGGCCACACACCCTTGCCGAAGCGCCCGAGTCGATAGCCGGACTTCTGAAGCATCTCGGTGTAGACGTCGTACTCCTCGCGCAAGGAGCCCCCGAGGCTGTCGCCTTCCTTCAGCCGCCAGTGGTGCTGCCCGGTGAGAACGCTCAAGCGGCTGGGCGTGCAGGACGGAGTCGACACGAACGCGTTCGTGAACAACACCCCCACGCGCGCGACGCGATCGATGTTCGGCGTCTTGACCGTCGGATCGCCGAGGATTCCCGCGTGCGGCCATGACCAGTCGTCCGCCATGAGGACGACGACGTTCGGTCGCCGTGCAGGCCCCGCGGCCGCCGCGGCTTTCTTTCCCGCCGCCTTTCCGATGATCACGTTGGAGGTGTTCGTCGCCGATCTCAGGACCTGGTGATACCCGGTCTCCTTTCCGACGGCGACGAAGATATGCGACTCGAAGGTGTCCGCGTCCCACTTCTTGCCGGGCTCGAGAACGACTCTGTGTCGCCTACTGCCGTTGAAGTCGATCCAGAAGATGTCGATCGGCTCGTCGAGCCCGTTCTCGAGCCGCATCGAGACGCCCGCCGTGCCCTTCGCGGATCGCAGCCCCCATGCGCGCGGCCACGTTCGCAGCGGAACCGACGTGTGCAGCATCGCGCGCAGCTCCTCGACGACTTTCGACGAACCGGCGATGTTGCGGTCTTCCGCGGCGTCGACGCGATGGTCGTAGAGTTCCGTTGCGGTGATCTTGCCGGTCGTTTTCTCGCGCCACTCGACGAGGCGGTGGCTCTCGGTACGCATGGCGTAGCCGACGTATTCGACTCCTTTGACTCGGCGGCGGAATTGGCTGAACGCGGCTGTCTTCCACGCGCGATTCGGCTTCGCGAGCAACGGTGTCATGCTCATCCCGCCGAGCCCGGATGGCGTCGGTATTCCGGCGAGATCACAGAGCGTCGGATAGACGTCGACGAGCTCTACGAGAGCGTCGGTCGCGCTCCCGTTCGCTGTCGCGCCGGGAGCTCGAACGATCAAGGGGACGCGAGTGTCAATCTCGTAGTTCGTCTGCTTGCACCAGCTGCGGTGCTCGCCGAGCTTCCAGCCGTGATCGCCCCACAGCACGACGATCGTCTCATCGGCGATGCCGAGAGTGTCCAGCTCGCGGAGCAGCCTACCGACTTGGGCATCGATGAGGCTGACACAGGCGTAGTAGCCGTGCTTGAGTCGGCGCTGCTGGTCGACGCTGAGCGCTCCGTTCGCCGGCGAGGGCGTGCCGGCGAAGTCCATGTAGTCACGGAGCTCGTACATGGTGTTCATCGCCATCGCCGGTGCGCCATCGGGGAGATGGTCGTTCTTCGCGAGCGCGAGACTGCCGCGATCGTAGAGATCCCAGTACTCGCGCGGCGCAACGAAAGGCAGATGGGGTCGAATGAACCCCGTCGCGAGGAAGAACGGCCGCTCTTTGTTCGTGGCAAGGCGTCGGAGGGAGGCGATCGCTTGGTCGGCGATCTCGCCATCCGGCGTCTGGCTGTCGGCGACATGCTGCACCTCGGTTGCCGGAGCGCGCATGCGCTGGATCGCAACCTCGCTCTTGCCGTCGGCTCTCATCTTCCGCCGTTGGCGGGCGAGCTGCCTGCGTCCGTCGGCAGTCCACGTCTTCGCCCTCTCCGGCCAGTGGTTCGGCTCGCTCCAGGACTGTCGATCGGGCAGAGGATTGTGGAAGACCTTCCCATGAGCGACGGCGTAGTACCCGTGCCGCTTGAAATGCTGTGGCAGGGTGACGATGTCCGGGTTCAGGTCGCGGAAGTGGGCCCGCAGGTCCCAGACGCGAATCTCGTCCGGTCGCTTGCCGGTCAGAATGCTCGCGCGTGAAGGATTGCACACCGCGGACTGACAGTACGCGCGATCGAATCGAACCCCGCTGGCGGCAAGTGCGTCGATGTTCGGAGTGCGGATCTCCTCCGCGCCGTAGCAGCCGAGCTCCGGACGGAGATCGTCGACGGCGATGAAGAGGATGTTGGGACGGCTCTCGCCGGGCTTGCCGCGTTGTCTCTCCTTGGCACGGCTGGTCGCACCGGCGACCGGAGCGAAGGTCGTCGGACCGAGCGCTCGAAGCTCGGCGAGCTTGTCCGAGTGCTCGGGCTTCGCGGCGAGGTTCGTCCATTCGTGAGGATCGGACTCGATGTGGTACAGCTCCTCGCCGCCCTCGACGTAGCGGATGTACCGCCAGCTCTCGGTGCTGAGTCCGAACGAGCCGACTCGGTGCAGATAGGTCAGCGAGACGTGGTGCCACGTCGATGTCGGGTCTCTGAGGAGCGGGACCAGACTCGGGCCGTCGTGACTCGCCTTGGACGGCAGGCCGCACAGCTCGGTCAGCGTCGGAAAGATGCTGAGGAGGTTGACCGGTTTCGAGCAGACGCTCCCCGCCGTCGTGCCTTGCGGGAGGCCGGGAGCTCCCGGAGGCACGCGGATGACGAACGGCACTCTCGTGACCCGTCGCCACACGGTGAACTTCTGCCAGTGCTGCTTCTCGCCGAGGTGCCAGCCGTGGTCGCTCCACAACACGACGACGGTGTTGTCTCGATGCGGGCTCTTCTCGAGCGTATCGATCACGCGACCGAGCATGGCATCGGCGAAGGCGATCGACGCGAGATAGGCCTGGATGGCCCGCTTCCACTGACCGTGCTCGCGGATGTGCGCGAAGTAGCGATTCGGGCCGTGCCTCTTGCCAGCGGGCGGGAGGTCGTCGAGGTCGTCTGTCTTGTATCCCGGTGGCAGCTGGATGCTGTCCAGAGGGAAGAGATCGAAGTACTTCTTCGGGACGAACCACGGCTCGTGCGGCCGGTAGATGCCGCAGGCGAGGAAGAACGGCTTGTCCTGCTGCACCATGAGCTTGGCGCTCACCCAGTCGGCGACCTTGGCATCGCCGCCGAACTCGTCGTCGGTGACGTCGAACGCGTGCCAGTCCGTCTCGACGTATTGCCACGGCCCGCCACGCGGGAGCGATTTCGGTCGCTTGCCCCAGGGAACGTGCGGCGGGAAGGGGTTCTCCGTCTCCTTCTCGGGGTAGTACTCGTCCCAGGATCGGGCGTCGATGAAGTAGTGCAGGATCTTGCCCGAGCCGCCGGCCCAATACCCGTGCCTCGAGAAGTACTTCGGCAACAGCTCGGCGTCGGGAAGAACCTCGCGCATCTTCTGACCGTTCCGATACAGACCGGAACGATGCGGCGAGATGCCGGTCATGATCGCTGTGCGCGACGGGTTGCAGGCCGGCGCCGGACAATGCGCGTTGTCGAAGAGCACCCCCGACGCGGCGAGCTTGTCGAGGTTCGGCGTCTTCACCTGCGGATGCCCGCCGAGACAGCCGACCCAATCGTTCAAATCGTCGACGGAGATGAACAGGACGTTCGGGGCGGTCTCTGCACCGGAGCCCGTTGCGCAGGCGAGAAGGCAGACGAAGAGTGCGAATCGCATGACGCTTCCGCGCGGTTGACGGCTCGGTTTCCCTGGACTCATTCCTAGCGTCTCCTGTTGCGATGGTCGCCGTCGCGACTTTGGCACGATCGGATCAGAGTACTCGAGTGCCGTCCGACGGGGCCAGGTGGCGATTCCTCTCGTGATGGCGACTCTGCCGGGGTGCACCCGCGGTCCTGCGATTCCCGCGTCGGCAGCAGTGCGGCGTCGGAGTCGGCGTCGGAGTCGGAGTCGGAGTCGGAGTCGGCGTCGGAGTCGGCGTCGGAGTCGGAGTCGGAGTCGGAGTCGGAGCGCCGGTGAAAACCGACAAGGAGT
>CAYMRB010000475.1:0-7595 GCA_964392615.1 uncultured Planctomycetia bacterium
CGGGGGCGGACCATCATGCTCTGGACGCTGTCTACGCCCACCGTCGCCCGAGAGAGCGAGATCGAGACCGCGACCACCGACGGCACCGACACGCCGGGGGCGCTCGTCGACCCGGCCTTCGAGGTCACGACGATCACGACGGCACGCGACGGCTACATCACCGGCGTCGTCCTGTCGTTCTCCGCGCCTGCCGAGCTGCCCCTCGCTGACTTCTTCAACACGTCCCGCAGCACGTACACCGTCGTCGACGGCGCGGACCTCGGATCGACGACGTCGATCGAGTTCACCGGTGAGCTCGCGGCCCCGTCGCCGCTTCCCGATCCGCCCCTGGTCGACATCAACGTCAGCGTGCTCGGCATCGCGATCGTTCCCGACGCGATCGAGAACGCGACGATCGAGATCGCCACCGTGAGCGACCTGGCGTTCACCATCGACGCGATCGCGTGCGAGGGCGCGCCTTGCGAACTTCGTGCCGACCTCGAGTCGACCGTCGATCTCGCGATCGGGCTCGAGAACCGCGCCGCGTCCGGATCGACCGACGTGCAGGCCTGGTCGTACGGCGTCGCGCTCGATCGCGACCTCGTCGAGCCCGTCGCCGCGGTCCCTGGCGCTGACGCCGCCGCGGTCCACGACGGCGCGGGCCCCGATCTGACGATCTACAACCTCGATGAGTCGAACGAGGACGGCAGCGTCCGCGGCGTCACTGTCGGCGTGATCATCGATCTCGACGACCCCGCCGGCAGCGTCATCGGTGTCGCCGCCGGCGAGTCCGTCCATCTCGACACGATCACGCTGCGCTCCGTCGTCTCGCTCGACGAGCCCGACGACAGCCGCGAGCTGGACGTGTCGCTCGCCGACGACGTGCTTGGAGGCAACGTCACGATCCAGGCGCTCGTCATCGTCGACACGTTCGAGGTCTTCCCCGACGCGTCCGCGTCGCAGCCGATCCGGCTCGTCGGACCGCCCGTCGTCGCCGAGCCGCTGTTCATCCGCGGCGACGCGAACTCGGACAGCCATGTCGACATCGCCGACGGCGTCTGGATCGTCCACCTGCTGTTCTGGGACGGCGAAGCGACCGCTTGTCGTGGCGCCGCCGACGCGAACTCCGACGGCGCGATCGACATCTCCGACGCGCTGTACGTGATCAACTGGCGCCTGCAGCCCGGCGCGGCCCCCGGCAGCCTCTTTTCGGCGCCTGGCGCGCCGTTCCCCGACTGCGGCACGTCGGTCGACGTGACCCTCGAGGATTGCCCGGTCGGCTCGCACGTCTGCAGCCAGTAGCTGCCGACCGACGACGCCCTCGGCATGTTCCTTGCCGTCGCTGTGACCACCTAACACCTGGCCTTATTTGCGGTAACGCACGGCTGACGTTGACCCGCTCCGACCCAGGCCTTAACATCGCCGCAACTCCCGATAACCACACCGGACTCGCTGCTCCCAGTGAGCCTCCTGCCACCCGGCAGGCCAGCCGGGTAGGCGCCGTACCTTCCAAACCGACCATGCACCGTCCGCTCTCGCCCGCCAGAGGTCTCCCCATGACGCATCGCTCGCAGTGTCGATTCGCGGCCCGCACCGCGCTTCGTGCGCTCGTCGTCCCGGTCCTCGCTCTCGCTCTGTTCTCTTGCGAGCGCGACTCCGCCGAGATCGAGGTCACGATTCCGTACAACGGCCAGACGGGAGTCAACTCGCGCTCGATCATCGCGATCCGTCTGTCGAACACGATGTCGTCGCTCGACGACACGAACACCGACGCGCGGAACATCACCGTCACCGGTGATCAGACCGACGGCGTGTACTCGGGGCAGATCCAGGCCGCGAACCATCACGACATCTTCGTCGGCCAGACGGTCGATCAGTTCTCGAGCGGCGTCGTCGATCCGGTCGATCCGAACAACCCGCCGACCGCCGAGGAGCTGTTGCGGCGGGCCGAGGAGGCCGAAGAGAAGGCCGAGGCCGGCGACGACACGCTCGTGTTCCTTCTCGATGCGGGCATCCAGTTCAAGCCGGGCGAGAAGATCACTGGCGGCGTCAGTGACGAGATCACCGTTCGCGGCGTGCCGTTCATGGGCACGGAGTCGTTCAGCTTCACGATTGCCGGCGGCGCCGCGCGCGCCGAGGGCGAGTTCTTCGTCACCGCGACGCAGCCGGCGGCGGAAGCGGCGAATGTCGGCGTCGCCCCGGCGATCAACGCGACGTTCAGCCAGGCTGTCGACGCGTCGAGCGTCGAAGGCCACGTGTTCGTGCGCGGCAGCCAGTCGGGCTTCCATGCCGACGGCATCGAGAACGCGCCTTCTACCACCGAGTCGACGCACTTCCTCGGTGCCGACGATCACTTCCTGCCGGGCGAGACCGTCACCGTCGCGTGGTCGTCCGAGATCATGGCCACGGCGGGGCTCGGTGACAGTGGCGCCGCGAGCCTCGCGCCGTTCGTCCTGCGCTTCCAGGTCAAGCCCGGCCGCAACGCCGGCGGCTGGACCACGCGCGGGTTGCCCGGCGGCGGGGCGGACGCGATCGCCGTGCTGACCGCCAACTTCGTCGCGGGGCTCGACGGCAACGAGGTCGCGGTCGTCACGGCTCGCGGCATCACGCTGCACCGACAGACCGAGGCCGACGTCTGGGAGTTCATGACGACGGCGTTCGAGGGCGGTTACACCGTGGTCGCTGCGGTCGTCGTCGATGGAAACGACGACGGAGAGCCCGAGATCGTCGCCCTCCTCGTGCGCGGCGACGAAGCCCGCTTGCAGGAGTTCGCGCTCGACGACGGCGGCAGAAACCTCGTCGCGAGGGCGTCGGCGTACGACTTCAGCGCGCCGAACGCGCGCGGCTTCACCGCGGGCGACATCAACTCCGACGGCAAGACCGAGCTCATCGTTCTGCACGACGAGACGACGTTCGTGCCGACCGGTCCCGGCGGCATCGAGATTCCGGGCGCGCCGGCCCTCAGCGCCGGCAACCTGACGTTCTTCGAGCTGACGATCGGCATTCCGGCCGACTTCGACCCCCTCGATCTCGGCAACCTCGACAACCTGCAGGAGCTGCAGTACATCCCGACGCGTCGGCCGATCATCAGCTTCGATCCCGCGACGCGCATCGAGACGCACGACCTCGACGGCGACGGTCGACTCGACCTCGTCACGCACACTGGCGACGGACTGGTGCTCTACCGCAATCAGTCGACCTCGTCGAGTCCGTTCACGTTCCGCCGCGTCGGCCAGCTCGCCGGGCCGAATCCCGCGCAATGGGTCGCGCTCGACATCGACGCCGACCACGACGTCGACATCCTCGCGTGGGATGGCGGCGCGCCGGTGCTGTGGGAGAACTTCCACGGCGTCGCGGGCGGATCGAACGCCGACGGCACGCCGCGCGGCCTCCTCTTCGACAACCTCGCTCCGGCGCCGTTCGCGTCCATCGCGGCGGCCGCGGGTGCGGGCGATGAGGTGCGCGCGCTCAACATCGACGGCGACGATGCCGGACTGGTCGACATCGCCATCGGTCACGGCAGCGGCGCGATCGACGTGCTGCTTCGTCAGCCGGACGGATCGTACGTGGCGCGTGCGCTCGCCGGAGCCGGCTCGCTGTCGGCTGCGACGCTCGGCGACGTCAACGGCGACAGCGGCGTGGACATCGCCGCGGTCATCGGAGGCGTGCTGTTCCTGTACGCGACGAGCGCGGACGATGTGATCGCGCCGACGATTCCGACGCCGAGCACGTTCACGCTCGTCGACGTGACGACCGAGGCCGACCTCGAGCTCGGCGAGGTCGTCGTCGAGGTCCAGGCGGACATCACGCGCCGGTTCTCCGGCTACTCCGTCGCGCTAGACTACGACGAGGCGGTCCTCGACTACGTCGGCTTCGCAGCGCCGGAGAGTCTCGCGAACCGCGCCTCGTTCACGCCGTGTCGGGACGACGGCGGAGGCTGCTCGGGATACGCCGCGGTCTCGATGAGCTACGACCAGAACGGCGTCGGAGCTCCGTTCCCGACGTGGGTGCTCGGAGCGTTCCGCTTCGCCGCGCGCACCGTCGCGGAGACGGCCGTCACGAAGGTCGAGTTCATGAGCTTCGAGTCGGGCGGCAAGAGCTACTCGAATGCGATCACGGTGTCCGAGAACGGCGTCGAGCAGTCGCTCGAGGTCACGCAGCTCGGCGCGCCGTTCGAGGTGACCGTCAACCCGCCGCCGCCGCCGCCGCTCGTCGTGACGTGCCAGGTCGAGGAGCGCCAGGCGCTCGCGACGTTGGTGCGCGTGGCGTGGAGTGCCGAGCTCGAGCGCTACGACCGCGTCACGGTCTCGTGGGGTGAAGGCGACGCGGGCGTCATGAACGAGTTCCCGTGGGATCAGGGCGCGGCGACGCTCCTTGTCGACTTCCCCGGCCTGGTCACGATTTCGGTGACCGCCGTGCGCGAGGGCGACGATCCGCTGACCGAGAGCCGCACCTGTTCCATCACGAACGTGCTCGAGCCCGAGATCACCAGCTGCGAGTTCGACGGCGAGGCGAACGTCATCACGTGGACGCACGCCCAGGCCGATATCGACCGCTTCCGCGTCTACCGCAACGGCGTGTTGCGATCGACGTTGACGGGCTTCACCTACACCGATCGGATCCCGTCCGCGGACGGCGGCGACCTGTACGAAGTCTCCGCGGTCCTCGCGAACGTCGAGAGCACACGCGCCGTCTGCCGCGGTCACGATCCGTCGCCGTGCGAGACGGCCGATCCGACGGGCGACGCAGTGGAGCTCGCGCAGCGCACGCGAGCATCGGCGGCGAACCGCCTCGTGTTCACGTGGGTCAACGGCGAGGCGTACAGCGGCTTGACCGCGTGGCTGGACTTCGCGCCGCTCGACGGCAGTCCTTCCGTGCCTCTCTTCGGCGTCGGGGGGCAAGAGATCGACCCGAGCTCGCAGCAGTTCGAGTACGAAGGCGACGCCGACCGCGGCGGCGCCGAGCCCGGACGCTACCAGTTCCGTCTGCAGGCGGCCACGACGCGACCCGTCGATGGGTCGTGTCCGGGAGACGGCCCGCTCCTGTCGACCGAGCTCGTGTTCGACTCCATCAACGTGCCGGTGCCTGAGCTGAGCGACGTGCAGATGGGCTGCTCGATCGACGGTGTCAACGACATCCTCGTCACATGGCTGACCCCGTGGCAGGGCTACGATCCGTACCTCAGCCTGCAGGTCACGCACACCGTCGAGGGCGTCGCGACCGAGATCGGAGGCGACGGCGTGGTGGACCTCGGCGCGCCGCCGGAGGAGCAGGAGGGCGAGAACGACGCATTCGACACGATACTCCTCAGCGACAACTTCTTCTTCGTGCGCGACGTCGAGCCGATCGGCAGTTACGAGGTGCGACTCGTCGCGACATTCGGCGTGCAATCGCTCGTCGTCGACTGCGCGAGCATCGACTTCACGCCGACCTTGAGCGCTGGTGACGAGAACGATCGGGTCGCTGCGCTTATCGGTGCGCCGGGCTTCGAGATTCCGATTCGCGCCAGCAGCGTGTTCCAGCCCGTCGCGGGCTACTCGTTCGCTCTGGAGTACCCGGATGCGGTGACGATCGAGGGCTTCGCCGAGGAGGCCGCTGGCGAGGGGCGCAAGCGCATCGTCGTCGAGAGCGCTCCTGACACGTGGGTCGATCCGGACCCGGACGGCGACCGCAGGACCGACGGCCGCGTCGTGCTGACGACGCTGCGCGCGTCGGTGCCGGCCGACTTCGACCTCGCTCTGCGCGATCCGGAGCCGATCGTCATCGACGCTCCGCGCATGACGTTCGCGGGAACGGGCGGAGAAAGAGATGTCGAGAGCCGCGACGGTACCGTCGACTTCGTCGGACGGTTCGTCGAGCTCGACCGCGCCGAGATCGACGCCGGCAACGAGGATCCTATCCGCATCGCGGCGCGCATTACCTTCACCGCCCCGCCGGAGCTGCCGAGCTATCGGTTCACCGGCTTCTCGCTGCACGTGAAGTTCGATCCGGAGGTGCTGGAGCTCTTGCCGCTCACGGAGGATCTCCAGGAGGGCATCGTCGTCGATCCCGAGCGGTACTTCCTGCCGGGCGACGAGGTGGACGAGATCAATCGCACCGGACGTCTGCAGGTCGGCTGGATCGGCCTGCTCGGTACGCCCTTCGAGTACCTCGAGCCGGTCACGGACGGCGAGCTGCTGATCATGCACTTCCGGTCGCGACTGGGCGCGAACAGCCCGGAGGTATTCTCCGAGATCCGGTACATTACCGAGCGCAGCCAGCTCACCGAGGAGCTGACCGAGGACGAGGAGCTCCGCCTGACGTTCACGTCATTCCTGCCCGAGCAGGACGTTCCGGGAGTCAACGACGTCGACGCGCACATCGCTGGTGGTGTGCTGATCCGCTCGGATCGCGCGCTGCAGGTCGGCGGCATGAGCCCGAACCGCGGCCCGCTGACGGGTGGCAATCGCGTCACGATCTTCGGTCGCGAGCTCGACGGCGGCACTGGAACGACGCCGACGGTGACGCTCGTCGCAGAGGACGGTCGGGAGATCGAGGTGCCCGCGGATGATGTCGACGTGCTCAGCGGCGAGGAGATCGGGGTCGTCATGCCCGATTCGCTGCTCGCAGCGGCGGACGGTGCGACGCGTCGCGAGCTCCCGCCGGTGACCTCGACGGTCTGGAGTGTTCGTGTCAGCCTCCCGGACGGAACGTCGAGCGAGCTCGCGGAAGCGTACAGCTTCGACTCGCCGCGGCTGACGTCGGTCGACGTGCGCAGCGTGCGCGCGGGCTGTCCCGATCGCTTGCGCGTCGGCGGCCTCGGGCTGTCGAGCTCGACGTCGGCAGCGTTCCGCATCGGCGGCGACGTGTATCCGGCCGGCATCTTCCGCGCGGTCTCCGCGGACGGTACGTCGATGGTCATCGAGGCGCCGAGCACTCTGCCGCAGCCGCCGCTCGGAGAGGAGTCGATCAGCGCTGTTCTCGAGATCAGCGTTGCCGATATCGTCGCGGGCCTCGAGCCGCTCGCGGTGCTGCCGTTCAGCGACGCGATTCGCGTGTTGCCGTCGGAGTGCGATCGACCCGATCTGATCGTCACGGGGATCGAGCCCGGCGAGGCGGTCCACTGCAGCGGTGACACGGTTGTCGTCCGCGGTTCCGGCTTCACGGCGCTGACGACGGTGACGTTCGCGCTCAACGAGGGAGATACGGTCGCGAACGTCATCGCGCGGACGGAAACGTCGCTCGACGTCGAGCTGCCGGCTACCGCGACGATCGGCGTCGTCGGTGTCAGCGTGCGCGACGGCGCGAGCGAGGCGAGCTCGACGTTCCTGTTCCTGGCGCCGCCGGCGTTCGTGCGCGGCGACGTCGACGGCAGCGGCGCGATCTCGATCACCGACGCGACGCTGCTGCTGCAGCTGCTCTTCGGGGAGAGCTCGGCGTTCCCGGCGAATCGGGATGCGCTCGACGCGAACGACGACGGTCGGCTCAATACGGGAGACGCTATGCGGATCCTGCGCTTCCTCTTCCAGGGACAGGAAGGCGGCGGCGATCCGTTGCCGGCGCCGTCGGATCGAGCCCCGCCTCGTACGACGGCGGGCGACATATGCATGTGAGCGAGTTTAGCAGCGCGGCGGCTG
>CAYMRB010000476.1:0-7578 GCA_964392615.1 uncultured Planctomycetia bacterium
CTTCTTCACGATGATGTTCGCGCAGAACGCATCGTTCGACTTCCGCCGCGACCTCGACCGGCTGGTGTGGCTGAAGTCGATCCCGCTGAGCCCGTTCGCCATCGCGGCGGGCCAGTTGCTGACGAGCGCGCTCTGCTTGACGGCGGTGCAGATCGTCGTGCTCGGCGTTCTCATGTGCCTGACCGATCAGGTCTCGCCCGAGATGCTCATCGCCGTCATCCTCGCGCTGCTGCCCTTGAACCTCTGCGTGACCGCCATCGACAACGGCCTGTTCCTGCTCTTCCCGTACCGCATCACGCCGCAGGACGCCGGCAATATGCCGTTCATGGGACGGCTCATGCTGACGATGCTGGCGAAGGTCTTGGCGGTGTGCGTCCTCGTCGCCATCGGGATGCTTCTCTGCTATCTGCTGTCCGGCCTCGCCGGGGGCTTCTATCCGGCCTACGGCCTCGTCTTCGCCGTGTTCCTGACCGCGGCTTGCGCGCCCCTCACATGGCTCGTCGGAGTGCTCTTCCGGCGCTTCGACGTCGCGCGCGATCTGCCGGAGTGACGCCGTGCGCCTGCGCACTCTCGACCGTGAGATCCTCGGCCTCGCGATGCCCGCACTCGGTATGGGCTTCGTGATGACGGGCCATGCCTGGATCGATATGGCGTGGGTCGGGCGGATCGACGACGGGCAGGGCGGACGCGCGGCTCTAGCGGCGCTGTCGATCGCGAGCTTTTGGGTCTGGATCTACCTGTCGATCGCGTCGCTTCTCTCGGTCGGACTGACGGCGTTGGTGTCGCGGTACGTCGGCGCCCATCGAATTCCGGCAGCGCGTTACGTCGCGTCGCAGGGGCTGCGCGGGACGCTGCTATTGGCCGTGGCGAGCGCCATCGTCGGCTACGTCGTCGCGCCGGCTGCGTTCGAGATGGCGGCAGCCCGTCCGCAGGTGGCGGCGTTCGGCGTGCCGTACGTGCGGATCTACTGGGGAACCGGGGTCTTCGTGCTGCTCCTGCATGCGGTGACCGCGGTGTTTCGGGGGCACGGAAACACGCGAACACCGTTTCTCGTCTCGTTCGCGAGCCTGGCGGTGAACGCGGCGGCGGATCCGCTGCTGATCTTCGGCTGGGGGCCGGTGCCCGCACTCGGCGTGGCCGGCTCGGCCTGGGCCACAGCGCTCGCGCACGCGGTCAGCGCAGCGGTCCTGCTCGCGCTGCTCGGCAGGGCGCGCCTCTCGAGTCGCACGCGACCGTCGGACGACGAGATGCGACTGCGGTCCTCGACGCCGTTGTCGCGGCCGGACGCCCTGGGAATCGACTGGTCCGTGCAGTATCGGCTGGCGCGCGTCGGACTGCCGATCGCGTGCTCCGGCGTGTTCTTCTCGCTGATCTACGGGGTCATCAGCGGCGTCGCCGATGCGGCCGGCGGCTCGGCGGCACAGGCAGGCCTCGGCATCGGCCACCGCGGCGAGGCGCCGGCGTGGATCCTCGGCACGGGGTACGCGGCAGCGGCGTCATCGCTCGTCGGCCGCTCGCTGGGCGCCGAGCGTCCCGAGGAGGCTGCCCGCGCAGCGTGGCGTTCGGTGCTGCAGTGCGCCATCCTCTGCGGAGCGTGGATGGTCATTCTCTTGGCGTTCGCCGAGCCGCTCGCCGGCCTCTTCACGCGCGACGCGACTTCGCTTCAGCACGGTGCGGCGTACTTCCGGATCGTCTCGACGTGCCTTCTGTTCCAGTCGGTCGAGCTCGTACTCGAGGGGGCGTTCGGCGGCGCCGGGCTGACGATTCCGCCGATGGCGATATCGACGACGCTGACGGTGATCCGCATTCCGATCGCGTGGCTCGTCGTGCACCGGTGGGGCGGAGGTGTCGAGGGCGTGTGGTGGGTTCTCGCGCTCACCGCGATCGGCCGCGGCATCGTGATGGGATGGTGGTTTCGGCGGGGGACGTGGAAGACGCGATCCGTGTGACGGATCACATCCAGGCTTCGACTCCCTTGCCCGGGCTGTTGAGGATCTGCGGGGTCACCGGAAGCTCGTCGAGTCCCGCCTGCTCCGAGATCTTGGCGAGGAAGTCGGCGTGCTCGCCGAACACTCGCATCAGGTAAGCCTTGATCGGCACGTCGAGCTCTTCGGACAGCGCTCCGGCCATCGCGATCGACGCGTCGTCGAGCCGCAGGCGCACGCCGTGCAGACGCGCGAACTCGAGCTCGAACTCCTCGACGGCGAAGCGGTTGAACGCGGCCGCGGCCGCGTCGGGATCGTCACGCACCGTACGGAGCGCGTGCGCGGGATTCTCGACGACGTCGGTCGTCATCGCGAAGCTCGTCACGGCCCCGCCCGGCAGGTAGAACTTGAAGCTCCGCAGGCTCGCCTCCAACACGCTCATCAGACCACGGGCGCCGGTCTTCTCCTCGACGGCGCGCGCGGCAGTCGCGCGCAGCGCATCGTCCCCGAAGGCGACGCTCAGACCGTAGTCCTCGAAGCTCTGGCGGTACTGACGCAGGATCGACCCCTCGGACGTCGTGAGGATGCGGTAGAGATCGTCTTCGCTGAGCTCGTCGAGCGCGACACGCACCGGCAGACGGCCGATGAACTCCGGTTCGAAACCGTACTCGACGAAGTCTTGCGTGCCGACGCGCGCCAGCAGGCCGCCGCCGCCCTCCGCGTCGCCGTCGGACATGGCCCCGAAGCCGACGTTGCGCTCGCTGAGGCGCTTCTCGATGACCTCGTTCAGGCCCGAGAACGCGCCGCTGACGACGAACAGGATGTGACGCGTGTTGACGGTCCCCCGCGCCCGACCGCCCTTGCGGGTCTGCATCATCTCCTGGAACTGCGCGCCGATGTCCATCGGGCTGCGCAGCGCGACCTCGGTTTCCTCCATCAGCTTCAGCAGCCCGACCTGCACGCCGCGGCCGCTCGGATCACGACCGAACGAGGTCGGCGCGCTCGAGATCTTGTCGATCTCATCGAGGAAGATGATGCCGTGCGCCGCGAGGTCGACGTTACCGTCGGCAGCGCGCACGAGCTCGCGGACGAGGTCGTCGACATCCTGGCCGACGTACCCGGTCTCCGAGAACTTCGTCACGTCGGCCTTGACGAACGGCACGCCGATGAGCTGCGCGAGGATGCGGAGCAGGTAGGTCTTCCCGACGCCGGTCGGTCCGAGCAGAATCACGTTCTGCTTGACGTACTCGGAGCCCGGGAGGGCCGATGCGTCGTGTCCCGCGCTGAAGGAGCGCTTGACGTGGTTGTAGTGGTCGCAGATCGCGACGGAGAGCGTCCGCTTGGCCTCGTCCTGCCCGATGACGAAGCGATCGAGGTACTCCTTGACCTGTTGCGGCGTCTTGTCGAAGCTCACCAGGTGCTCGGGAACCGGCGCTTCTTCGCCCTCCTCGTCCTGGCTTGGCGTCTCTGCGCCTTCGGTATTGCCGAAAGGAGCGCCGCCGCCCATCGGGATCGCGAAGACGTCCATCTTGTCGCGGAACTTCTCGAGGAGGTCGCCGATGGTCGGCTCTTTGGTCCCTTCCTCGGTGGTCTTTTCTGATTCACTCATGGTATCGCGTCCTATCATGTGGCAAAACGACGGCGCCGACAACAGAACCCCACAGAAAAGGGACGGTGATACCGCCGGACGGTCCGAGTCGCGAGCGATACCCGTTCCATCGCGCGTCCACGCAGCCTCTTCGACCATCCTTCGCCCGAGTCGTCGCTCGACATGAGCTCTCTTCGCGTCCTGGCCGTAGAACCCTACTATGGGCTGTCCCACCGCACGTTTCTCGAGGGGTACCGCCGGTACTCCCGCCACCGTGTGGAGATCTGGCAGCTGCCGCCGCGCAAGTGGAAGTGGCGCATGCGAGGGTCGGCATATCACTTCGCGGCCCGCGCCCGCGAGGCAGGCCCCGGTGAGGCTCCGGACGTCGTGTTCGCGTCCGACTTCCTCAACCTCGCCGACTGGCGCGCGCTGACGCCGCCGGAGTTCGGCCGTGCGCCGTGCGCGTTCTACTTCCACGAGAACCAGATCGGCTACCCGCTCTCCGATCACGCACCCGTCGAGCACCACTACGGCTGGATCAACCTGAGCTCCGCTCTCGCGGCGGACAGCGTGCTCTTCAACTCGCTCTACCACCGCGAGCAGTTCCTGGGCGAGGTGTCGAAGGTCTTGCGGCGAATGCCCGATCCCGTGCCGCCGACGCTCGTCGACGAGCTGCGGGACCGCTCGGAGGTCTTCCCGGTCGGCATCGATTTCGCGCCGCACGACGAGTTCGTGCCGGCGCGCACGAAGTGGCCGGACGCGGCGACCGGCGACCCAGACGCATCGGGTGCGCCCATCATCGTGTGGAATCACCGCTGGGAGTACGACAAGCGCCCCGACCTGTTCGCGGCGGCGCTGATCGAGCTCGCGCGGCGCGGTCGCGCGTTCCGCTCGATCGTCTGCGGCGAGTCGTTCGACAAGCAGCTACCGGAGTTCGAGGAGCTCAGGCGAGTGCTCGGCGGCCGGCTCCTGCACCTCGGCTACTTCGAGAAGGCGAGCGACTACCGCGCGGCCCTCGCAGGTTCGAACGTCGTCGTGTCGACGGCACGCCACGAGTTCTTCGGCGTTTCGGTGGTCGAGGCGATGTACCTCGGATGCCTTCCCATGCTGCCGGCCGACCTCAGCTATCCCGAGATCGTCCCGCCACACCTCCACCCACTGTTCCTCTACCGCGAGACCGACGACCTCGCCGATCGTCTGGAGGAACTCCTCGCGCGCCCACCGCTGGAGTACGGCGACGAGCTGCGCGGCGTGGCGGCTCGCTACGACTGGCGGCGCCTCGCGCCGCTTCTCGACGAGCGGCTGGCGGATCTCGTGCGCCAATCCGTGACGTGATGCCGGGCTCGCGAGGCGAGGAGACGCGCGGTCACGCGTCCGCGGCCTCTTCGGGGGCGACGTCCTCGAGCTTCGTGACGCGCTTCTCGAGCCCCTTCAGCGTGCGGCGGAACTCGGGGAGGTGTTCGATCTGCGCGTAGGCGCGGCGAGCTACGAGACCCGGAAGCGCCGGCGAGCCGAGCATGGTCCCGCCAGGGTCGATGTTCTTCATGATCCCGGTGCGCGCACCGACTTTCGCGCCGTCGCCGATTTTGAGGTGCCCGGCGATTCCCGATTGGCCGGCGATCGTCACGTAGTGGCCGAGCTCGGTCGAGCCGGAGATGCCGACTTGCGCGATGAGCAGGCAGTGAACGCCCGTGCGGCAGTTGTGCCCGACCATCACCTGGTTGTCGACCTTCGTACCTCGACCGATGACGGTCGCGTCGAGCGCGGCGCGATCGATCGTCGTGCCGGCGCCCACCTCGACGTCCGCTTCCAGGATCACGTTCCCGATCTGCGGCACCTTGCGGTGGACCACCGGTTCGGCGGGATCCTCCCGGCGCTCCTGCACGTACCCGTAACCGTCTGCGCCGATGACGGCAGTGCTGTGCACGATCACGCGGTCGCCGAGCGTACAGTCATGGTAGATGTGCGCGCCGGAGTAGATGCGGCAGTCCGCGCCGATCTTCGTACCGCGTCCGACTGAAACGCCCGGAAAGATCTCGGTGCGCGGACCGATCTCGACGCCGTCCGCGATCACAGCGCCCGGGCCGATGCCGACGCCTTCGCCGAGCTCGACGCCCTCGCCGACGTACGCCTGCGCCGACACGTCGTGCCAGGAACGCTCGTAGGGTCGGAAGAGGTCGAGCACGATCGTCCACGCGACTACCGGCTGGGCGACCCGGATGACGGTGGGGGAGGGGTCCACGGCCGACTCGGGGATGTCCACGTCGGTCCCCACGATCACGCCCGCAGCCTCGCACGACGCGAGCGCCGAGCGTAGCTTCATGTCCTCGAGATACGTGATCCGGTCCGGCCCGGAGCCCTTCAACGCGGCCGGCCCGGTGACGACGCGTGCGCCGCCGTCCCCCTCGACGCTGCCGGAGACCGCCGCGGCGATCTCGGCCAGCGTGTACGTCGTGCTGGGTGTCATAGCCGGGCAGTGTACCCGAGGCGGGCGGCAGATCAAGACGGGGGGCGAGGGGGAAACGCGGCGCGGCTACTTCGGAGTCGCCAGGAAGCCGAATACGCCGATCTCTAGCTGCTTCTTCTTCGGATGGGTCGTCTCGATGTGGGCCTTGCCCGAGAAGCTGCCCTCGGGGATCGCCACGCCGGGGATCTCGAGCCGCGCGCGCAGGATCCACTCCGTGCGTTTCCTCCGCGGCGTCGCGGTCAGGACGAGATCGAGCCCGGGCACCTTGGATCGCGTCAGCTCGACGCGCATCTTTCCGACGTCGAACGGCTTCCCGTCGGTCGATCGCAGCAGGATCTCGCGGTACATGCTCGTGCCGCGCTTCCACCACTCGACGCGGCTGTAGCCGATAGTCGTCGGCTCGATCGCGATACCGTCGAACACGTCCCCGCGCAGGTAGAGCTTCAGCGGCTTGCCGCGGAACGTGCAACGCACCTCCGCGTTGATCTTGCCCTCCGGGTGTCGCGGGTCGACCGTAAGATGGATGCGCCGACCGCCTCGGATCTCCTCGACGCGCCACGTGAAGTACTCGCTGGGGACGCGCGAGCGTCGTGCCGCGGACCACTCGAGCACGCTGTGGACGGTGAGGCTCAGGTCCGCCGGTGCGGGCGTGCGCTTCGACCAAAGGATGTCGACGGTCCGCGTGACCGGATCGCCTCCGACGGCCGCGCTGTAGACGATCTCGAGCGGCTTCTGCCGGAACCCGTCGAAGACGTGCATCGTCGTCGGCACGCGAATCGGCGTGCCGGCACCTTGGATCTCGACGCGCTTGTTCAGATGGCCCATCGCGCGACCGCTGCCCATCGACACCTTGACGTCGCGCGACTCGCCGACCGCCAGCCTCAAGCGCGTCGGCGCGAGTTGAATACAGCTGCAACTGGCGGTCAACGACAAGCCGGAGAGCGTTTCGGTGCCCCGATTCGTCAGCGTCAGCGTCAGCTCCGGCCGTTCTCCGTGACCGCGGTCGCCGAAGCTCAAGGCGCGCGGCGACACGTGGAGACCGCTCTGCGCGGCGAGAGGTGCGGCAGCGAGAAACGCGATCGTCGCGATCGAGAGCGGAGCCACGCGAACGGTCATGTCGAGATCCTCGAGGAACGGTGGAATCGAGCCGCGGCCGATGATACGTCGACAACGCCCGCGCTCAACAGGCTGGTAACAGCCCGCCGCGCACGAGGACCTCGCGCAGCTCCGATCGCTGCGCGGCCGACAGAGACGTGAGCGGACGCCGCGGCTCGCCACCGCGCAGCCCGATCAGATCGAGCGCGTGCTTCAAACCCGGGACGCCGAATCGCGTCGTCACGGCCTGGTTGATCGGTAGCAGGCGGTATTGCAGCTGCCTGGCGATGTCGAGCTCGCCCGCGGCGACGTGGTCGCACAGCGCGACGCACTCGTCCGGCGCGATGTTCGCCAACGCCAGCACGCCCCCGTCGGCTCCGAGCGCCAGGCCAGGGAGCAGGATGTTCGCCGTTCCGACCCAGACGCGGAAGCCGTCGGGGCGCTCGGCGAGACAGCGCGTGAGAAACGCCAGGTCGGCGGAGGTGTCCTTCATGCCGCGGATG
>CAYMRB010000477.1:0-7578 GCA_964392615.1 uncultured Planctomycetia bacterium
GGGGGGCCCCGGGCGACCGGGGTCCCTACCGCGATGAGTCGGAGTCGGAGTCGGACTCGGTGTCGCCCCCGATGCGTGCTGGCACTTCCTCTGCTTGCGAGTACGCTCGGAGCATGCAGCTGAAGGAACTGGGTTGGAGCGACTCCTTCGCGAGATCGTTCGACGCGCACCGGGGCCGTGGCGATCGGGCCGCTCGCGTTCTCGTCGAGCACCAGGAGCTCTACCGCGTCCACGACGGCGAAGGCGAATGGCGCGCCGAGGTCTCGGGTCGCTTTCGCCACGAGGCGGCGGGGCGAGGGGACTTTCCGGCGACCGGCGATTGGGTGATCGTCGAACGCGCTGCTGACAGCGATCTGGCGATCATCCATGCCGTGCTGCCGCGCACGAGCCGGTTCTCACGCAACGCCTCCGGCGGTCGCACGGAAGAGCAGGTCGTCGGCGCGAACATCGACACCCTGTTCCTCGTCTGCGGGCTCGACCACGACTTCAACACGCGGCGTATCGAGCGCTACCTGACGGCCGCGTGGGACGGCGGAGTGCGTCCGGTCGTCCTGCTCAACAAGGTCGATCTGTGCGACGATCCGCAGGCGGCGATCACGGCGGCAGAGGCGTCGGCCATCGGCGTTCCGGTTCATGCGCTCAGCGCCGCGACCGGTGACGCGGTGGACGCGCTCTCCGACTACCTGAGCCCGGGCGAGACGGTCGCGTTCGTCGGTTCTTCCGGCGTCGGCAAGTCGACGCTGATCAACCGGCTTCTCGGACGCGACGCACAGCCGACGCGTGCCGTGCGGGCCGACGACTCGCGAGGGCGGCACACGACAACCCATCGCGAGCTATTCCTTCTCGACGGCGGAGCGCTGCTTCTCGACACGCCCGGCATGCGCGAGCTTCAACTCTGGGGCGACGGGGAGTCCATCGCCGGGTTCTCCGATATCGCGGCTCTCGCCTCGAGGTGTCGCTATCGTGATTGTCGCCACGATGGCGAGGACGGCTGCGCGGTCGGCGCGGCGGTCGAAAGCGGCGAGCTCGACGCCGGTCGTGTCGAGAGCTACCACAAGCTCGGCCGTGAGCTGCTGCACATCGAGGAGCGCAAGGACGTCGCGGCCAAGCGAGAGCGCGAGCGCGCGGTTCACCGCATGTACAGGCAGATCCAGCGGCACAACCGCAAACGGTAACGTGCTATGCTGGCGTTTTCCCTCTGAAAGGCGACGACAAACGATGAAGAAAGATACCGAGTCCTCCGCCCTCTCGCGCCGCGCCCTCCTCGGATCCTCCTTCGCAGCTGCCGGTGCGTGGGCCGCTGCCAGCTTGCTGCCGCAGGAGCTGCACGCGCAACAGCAGCAGGAGCGCAGCTTGAAGAAGGGCGCACGCATCGTGTTTCAGGGCGACTCGATCACCGACGCCGGGCGCAACAAGCGCCACGGCGGGCCGAACAGCGCCGGCGCGTTCGGTCGCGGCTATCCATTCCTCCTGGCGTCCTACCTCCTCGGGATACGGCCGGAAGACCAGTTCGTGCTGTTCAATCGCGGCATCTCCGGGCACAAGGTGCCGGATCTCGACAAGCGGTGGCAGAAGGACACGATCGACCTCAAGCCCGACCTTCTGAGCATCCTGATCGGTGTGAACGACATCTGGCACAAGCTCGGCGGTCGATATCCGGGCACGGTCGACGACTATGAGAAGGGCTACGCGGCGCTTCTCGCTCGCACGAAGAAGGAGCTGCCGAACACGCGCATCGTCGTGTGCGAGCCGTTCGTGCTGCGCTGCGGCGCGGTCAACGACAAGTGGTTCCCGGAGTTCGACCAGCGCCGTGCGGCGGCCAAGCGGGTTGCCGATGCTGCCGACGTCACGTGGGTGCCGTTCCAGGCCGTGTTCGACGACGCGGTGAAGAAGGCGCCACCGGCCTATTGGGCCGGCGACGGCGTCCATCCGTCGATGGCCGGCCACGCGCTGATGGCGCAGGCCTGGCTTCAGCATGTGAGGCCGTAGCGCGCTGCTGCGCCGAACCGCGTGACTTCGCCCGCTGGACATCTATAATCGGCGCTTTCCCGAGACGACCCGTGAACCGAGACGCCGTCGCCCGAGTCCAGCTAGCGAAGCTCCGCGCCCTGTTGCGGGAGATCCTGCCGCGCAATCCGTTTTACCGCGGCAAGCTCGCCGGTTCCGGCGCGGAAGAGGCCGCGGCGGCGACGGGGGAGGTGGCGCTCGCCGGTGCGGCCGACTCGCTGGCGTCGCTGCTCGCGTCGCTTCCCCTGACCACCAAGCGCGAGCTGCAGGACGATCAGGTCGCCCACCCACCGTGGGGGACGAATCTGACCTACGAGCCGTCGGCGTACACGCGAATTCACCGCACGTCCGGGACGACCGGGCGATCGCTGTGCTGGCTCGATACGGCGCAGAGCTGGCAGTGGTTCGTCGACTGCTGGAAGGCCGTCTGGCGCGGCGTCGGTCTGCGGGGCGACGATCGCCTGCTCTTTCCGTTCTCGTTCGGCCCGTTCATCGGTTTCTGGGGAGCGTTCGAGTCGGCCAGTCAGCTCGGCCGCTTTTGCTTGCCGGCAGGCGGCATGTCGTCCTCGGCGCGCCTGGGGTACCTGACCGACTACGACATCTCGATGGTCGCGTGCACTCCGACGTACGCGCTGCGCCTGGCCGAAGTCGCCGAGAGCGAGGGCGTCGATCTGAAGAGCTCCGCCGTCCGGGCGATCATCGTCGCCGGTGAGCCCGGCGGGTGCATCCCGGCGACGCGCGCGCGCATCGAGGAAGCGTGGGGCGCTCGGTGTCTCGATCATCACGGGATGACCGAGATCGGCGCGGTCAGCTTCGAGTCGCCCGACCGGCCCGGCAGCCTTCGGGTCATCGAGTCGGAATTCATCGTCGAGGTGCTCGATCCGGACGGCGCCGAGCCGGCGGCGGAGGGGGAGCTCGGCGAGCTCGTCCTGACGAACCTCGGTCGCGTCGGGAGCCCGCTGATTCGCTACCGGACGGGCGATCTGGTGCGCTGGCGTTCCGACGAGCCCGACTGCGACAACGAGGTCGATGGCGGCGGAGCGCTCCTCGCCACGACGGGTCGGCTGGACGGGGGAATCCTCGGTCGCGTCGACGACATGTTCTTCATCCGCGGGAACAACGTCTTCCCGGCGGCCATCGAGGCGGTCGTTCGGGAGTTTCCGGAGGTTGCGGAGTATCGACTTCGGGTGCTACAGTCCGGCGAGTTGACAACGTTGCGATTGGAGCTCGAGCCGCATAGGGAGATCGGCGGCGAGCCGTCCGACGACAGAGCGCGATCAGCCGGAACTCTCGCCGCGGGTGAAACGTTGGCGAGGAAGGTGGCCCGTGCGGTCCAGGACCGGCTTCTCTTTCGAGCTGACGTGGCGCTGGTCGAGCCCGGCACTTTGCCGCGGTTCGAGCTGAAGGCGCGGCGTCTGATCAGGGAGACGGGCCAGGAGTAGGAAGAAGCCAGCAACAGGACCCTCGGCATGACACGCATCACCGCCTCTTCTCCGCCTCTTCTCGTCGCGCTGTTCCTACTTACCGTGCCGCATCAGATCGCGGCACAGGTCGGTGGGCCGGCTACCGGCGACTGGTCGTCGTGGCGCGGGCCCGAACAGTGCGGTTTTTCGAGGCTCGAGAACCTGCCGGCGACGTTCTCCGTCGACGGCGAGAATCACGTGTGGTCTTACACCGCGGGCGGCGCCCGGTCGGCTCCGGTCGCGTGGAACGGCCGCGTCGTGTTCCTGCACCTGACTGGAAAGGGGCCGACCCAGCAGGAGGAGGTCCTGTGCCTCGACGGCGCGAGCGGCGAGGTCCTGTGGCGCCATGCGTTCAACGTCTTTCTTACCGATATCCCATCGACGCGCGTCGGGTGGTCGAAGCCGACCATCGATCCGGCGACCGGCAATGTGTACGTCCACGGCGTCCAAGGTCTGTTCATCTGTCTCGACCGGGACGGCAAGAAGATCTGGGAGCGTTCGCTCACCGAGGAGTTCGGACGGATCTCGGGCTACGGCGGGCGGACCCACACGCCGGTCGTCGACGAGGACCGCGTCGTCATCTCGTTCCTGAGCTCCGCGTGGGGCAGCCATTCGAAGGGGACGCACCGCTATCTCGCGCTCGACAAGCGTACGGGACGGGTCATCTGGTGGTCCGAGCCGGCGGGAAAGCCTCTCGACACGACCTACTCGACGCCGGTGATCGCCGTGGTCGACGGCGTGCGCTCACTGATCGCAGGCAACGCCGACGGCTGCGTCTACGCGCTCGAGTCGCGCACCGGTCGGCGCGTGTGGAAGTTCCGGCTGTCGAAGCGTGGCCTCAACTCGTCGGTGGTCGTGCAGGACGGCCTCGTTTGGGCGTGTCACAGCGAAGAAAACGTCGACACCGCCACCATGGGACGGGTCGTCTGTTTCCGTGCGAGCGGTGCCGGAGATATCACGGAGACGAACGAGGTCTGGCGTCACGACGCGCTGACAGCGGGGTACTCCACGCCGGCGCTCGCGGACGGCAAGCTCTACGTTTGCGACAACTCGGCGAACGTTCACTGTTTCGACGCGAAGAGCGGCAAGCACCTGTGGGAGCACAACGTCGGAACGGTGATGAAGGCCTCGCCGGTCGTTGCGGACGGCAAGCTGTACGTCGGCGAGGTCAGCGGCCACTTCTCGATTCTCCGCCTCGGTGAGAACGGCGCCGAGACCACCTGTCGCCGCGCGTTCAAGCTGCCCGACGGGCGCCCGAAGGAGATCAACGGTTCGGCGTGCGTGGTCGATGGCCGTGTGGTCTTCTCGACGTTCACCGACCTGCACTGCATCGGGGTCTCCGATTGGCGACCGGCCGGGGCGCGCGTTCCGGAGTCGCCGACCGAGGAGAAGGCCCGCTCCGACGCCAAGCCGGCACATCTCTCGGTCGTGCCGGCCGAGATCCACCTGACGCCGGGAGGGAACGCGTACTTCTCGGCGCGGCTCTTCGACGACAAGGGGCGCTACCTGCGCGAGGGAAGCGTGCGGTGGTCCGTCGACGGTCTCGACGCCCGAGTCGACGCGAAGGGGCGGCTGCGGATTCCCGCCGATTCGAGCTTCCAGGGCGGCGTGGTCGTCGCGACGGACGGCAGCGGCCTGACGGCGCGGGCGCGCGTCCGCGTCGTGCCGCGACTGCCGCTCGAGATCGATTTCGAAGATCTTCCCCCGGGGCCGGCGCCCGCTGGCTGGGTCGGTGCGACCGGCGTCAAGTTCCGGGTCGTGGAGGTCGACGGGACGAAGGCGCTCGAGAAGGTGCCCGACAAGCCGAAGTTCATCCTCGCGAACGCCTACATCGGTCTGCCGACGACGTCCGGCTACACCATACAGGCGGACGTGATGGGGACCGAGAAGCGCTTCCAATTGCCCAACGTCGGCATTCTCGGCAACCGCTACGAGCTCGTGCTGATGGGGAATGCGCAGCAAGTGCGACTCGTGTCGTGGGCACCGATGCCCCGTGTCAAGGCGCAGGCGAAGTTCACGATCGACCCGCAGATCTGGTATCGCATGAAGCTGCGCATCGATGTCGAGGGCGGCGAGGCGCGGGTTCGCGGTAAGGTGTGGGACCGGAAGGCGGCCGAGCCCGCGGCGTGGACGGTCGAGCTCGTCGACCCGCGCCCGAATCTCAGCGGTGCTCCCGGGATTCAAGCCTACTCGGCGGGTGCGACCGACAAGGCCGCCGGCGCCGGAGCGTATTGGGACAACATCAAGATCGTCGCGAAGTAACCCCACGAGGACCCTGCCATGAATCGGCTGATTCCCCTGTCTGTTCGAACGCGTGTCGCGGCGGTCGTGCTGCTCGGCGGCATCGCAGCCCTGTTACCCGTCGCGTGTCGGTTAGAGAGCTCCGGCGATGCGAAGAAGGCCGACGCGGCGACGGCCGGGCAAGCGACCGACGTGGGGGCCGATCAGACGGGCGCCGCGAAGAGCACGGTCGGGACGGTGAACGAGGTCGTGAAGGATGCGACCGACACGACGACGGACACCGCAAAGGACGTGGTCTATACGACGACTAACGTCGTGAGTGACGCGGCCGACGCGACGAAGGACATCGCGAAGGGCGCGGCCGACACGGTGACGAACGTCGTGAACGACGCGGCCGACACGGCGACGAACGCGGCGGAAGATGCTGCGGACGGGGCAACGGACGCTGCCGAGGAGACGCTGCCGGATCTCGACGACGACGCGGCAGCAGCCGCGAAGGACGCTGTCGATGCGGCAGCTACCGCGGCTTCGGCGGCGATGTCGCCTGCCGTCGCGGCGCCGCCGCGAGGGACGTGGCCGATGTGGGGCGGCACGCCGGGCCGCAACATGGTCAACTCGATCGAGCGCGGCATCCCGCACGAGTGGGACATCGACTCGAAGAAGAACATCAAGTGGGTCGCGCGGCTCGGGTCGCAGAGCTACGGCAACCCGGTCATTCTCGACGGCAAGATCTTCGTCGGCACGAACAACGAGTCGAAGAGGAACCCGAAGATCGAGGGGGACAAGGGCAACCTGATGTGCTTCGAGGAAGCGACGGGGAAGTTCCTGTGGCAGGCGGTCCACGACAAGCTGAGCCAGGGGCGCGTCAACGACTGGCCCGAGCAGGGCATCTGTTCGGCTCCGGCCGCAGCGGATGGGCGCGTGTACTACGTCAGCAACCGCTGCGAGCTCGTCTGTGCCGACATGGATGGATTCCAGGACGGCGAGAACGACGGGCCGTTCCAGGACGAGAAGTACAAGAGCGAGATCGACGGCGACTTCATCTGGGTGCTCGACATGCTCAACGACCTGGGCGTGTTTCCGCACAATCTCGCGACGTGTTCGCCTCTCCTCGTCGGGGATCTGATCTACCTCGAGACGTCGAACGGCGTCGAGCGCGACCACATCACGATTCCGAACCCCCGTGCGCCGAGCTTCCTCGCGGTCGACAAGAAGACGGGCGAGGTCGTCTGGCTCAGCCGTGATCCGGGCGGGAACATCCTGCACGGCCAGTGGTCCTGTCCGACGTATGGCACCGCCCGCGGCAAGTCGATGGTGCTCTTCCCGGGCGGCGACGGGTGGCTGTACAGCTACGAACCGCTCAAGGGTGACCTGATCTGGAAGTTCGATCTCAACCCGAAGGACTCGAAGTGGGAGCTCGGCGGGCTCGGTACGCGAAACAACATCATCGCGACGGCTGTCTTCCTGAACGACGTCGTCTACCTGGCTGTCGGACAGGACCCGGAGCACGGCGACGGCATCGGTCACCTGTACGCGATCGATGCGACCGGCGAGGGAGACATCACTGGCAAGCAGCTCTGGCACTACGGCGGTGAGGACTTCCGGCGCACGATGTCGACGGTCGCGGTCGTCGACGGTCTCGTCTACGCGTCCGACCTCACGGGCTACCTGCACTGTCTCGACCAGAAGACCGGCAAGGTCTACTGGGTCCACGATATGCTCGCCGCGGTCTGGGGCTCGCCGACGGTCATCGACGGGAAGGTCTTCCTCGGCGACGAGGATGGCGACTTGACCGTCATCCGACATCGCCCGCGCGCGGAGCTTCTCGCGAAGAGCGCGGCCGGCGAGAAGCTCGAGCCCGAGGTGC
>CAYMRB010000478.1:0-7533 GCA_964392615.1 uncultured Planctomycetia bacterium
GCACGCTCGACCTGATCGCTCTGGTCGGGCGCGAAGACGAGATCGAGCTCGTCGAGGCCGGCGGCGATCAGCGCTCGGCTTACGAGTACGGCTCGGCGTTCAGCCGCGCGTCCGTCGCTCCGATGCCGTCCGGCAAGACCGTGTTCATCTCGGGCACCGCGGCGATCGACGACGACGGCAATACCGAGTACATCGGCCAGATCGAAGCTCAGATCGACGGCACGATCACCCACGTCCGTTCGCTGCTCGCCGACCTCGACTGTGACGACAGCCACGTCCTGACAGCGCTCGCCTACTGCAAGGACGAGGCCGTCGAGCGCGCTCTGAACGCGAGCTGGACCGACCTGCCCTGGCCGCGCGTCACCATGATCGGCGACGTGTGCCGACCCGAGCTCCTGTTCGAGATCGAGGTCACGGCCAGCCCCGAGTACAAGGGTGACTGACAGAGCGAACGATGCCGCCCCACCGGCATCCGGGACCTGACGCGGCGCTCTCGCCATGAGCGCGGCCATCGAGCGACCCACGCGACGGGGTCAGCGTGTGCTTATCGTGGGCTGTGGCTATCTGGGGACGCGAGTCGCTCGGCGCCTCATCGATCGTGGCTACGACGTCTGGGGAACAACGCGGTCGTCGCAGCGAGCCGACGACCTCGTCGCGGCTGGCATTCGGCCCGTGCGCTTCGATCTCGCGAGTGCGGGCCGTGCGGCAGGTCTGCGCGAAGAAGACTGGGACCTCGTGCTGTACTCGATCCCGTCGGGCCGGGACCACGGCGCCGTCGCGACGCTCGGTGCGCTCGACGCGCTCGACGGTGCGCGGCTGCGCGCGTTCGTGTTCGTGTCGTCGACCGGTGTCTACGCGCAGAGCGATGGTTCCGCCGTCGACGAGGAGACCGTCCTGGAACGGAGCAACGAGCGCGCTGCGCGGCTGATCGAGGTCGAGCGTGCCGTCCTCGCCCGTGCGCCGAGCGCGCCGGTGATCGCGCTCCGATTGGGAGGGCTCTACGGTCCCGAGCGATCGCCGATCGCGTGGATGCGCGACCCCGAATTCCGCGCGCGACTGCGCGGCGGTTCGCGTGCGCTGATGAATTGGATTCACATCGACGACGCGGCGGCCGTTGCCGTTGGTGCTCTCGAACGCGGCGTGGCCGGACGTGTCTACCTCGGCGTCGACGGGCACGCGGTCGCACGAGGAGAGTTCTGGGCGTACGCGGCGCGACTCGCAGGCGTCGGCGCGCCGGAGTTCCCGGACGACTCGGACGACCTCGGCAAGCGCATCTCGAACCGACGCGCCGTCGAAGAGCTCGGCGTGACGTTGCGCTATCCCGACTACCGCCGCGGCCTCGAAGCGATCGCCGGTCGCGATTAATCCATCACGAGGCCGTCGAGCTATGGGGCAGCGGAGACCGCGCCCGCGTCGACCGCGAAGTACGCCAACGCGATGGTCACGGCAAGGCTGATCCCGAGAAACACGGCGGACGGCACGAGCTTCTTGGTCTTGCGCCAGCGCACGAAGAACACGACGCACAGAAGACCCGCGATGCCGGTGCCGGCCCAGTACCCCTTGACCGCGTCGCCGAACGACATCCCGAGAGCGATGAGGAGGAGGGCACCGCTGACGTAGCCGGAGATGAGCGAAGGCTTCGACTTCGCGATCCGGTAGCCGAGATAGCCACCGGCGACCATCAGCGCGGCGTAGACGAGGAGAACGACTTGACCGAGAGCCATGGCAGGAAGATCCAGAGGGGAGTCGAGGGTTCGTCACGGCGGCCGTCAGGCGCGACGAGCGACTGCTGGCCGCCCCCCGTTCGTACTGGATTGCAGGATCGAACGCCACCCTCGAAGCGCAGCTGCCGCCTCGGTGGGAGGGTGCCGACCTATCGTCTCGACGCCTCGCACAGCCCTGCAGCTGCCGGACCCGGCGGGCGAGGTACGCGATCTGGTATACTCGGGAGCTACGAGGACTCCCCCGTCATGCAGCACCGTCCACCGGCACAGCCGCGCCATCCGGCCACTCGCGCCACCCGCGCCGTGATCGCCCTCGCCACCGCCGTCGCCCTGGCCACGGGCGCGAGCGCGTGGGCCGACAACACGGGAGATTGGTACGACAATCGGGACGACGGGCACGCGACGGTGAGGCTGGAATCGCACCCCGGCGCGCAAGCGATGTCGTCGGGATTCGGCGCCCAGAGCGGGGTGATCGAGGACCGAGTCGTCGTCGGCAACGCGTCGCTTGCGTTCAGCGGATCGTTCTGGGGCAGCCTCGTACGCATCTCCCTGATGCACGGCGGCGGCTCGACGGGCACGTACGCGCAGTACACGAGCAACAACGCGTACTGGTACCCGGAGCACCGCGACCACGATGCGAAGGATCACTTCCATGCGATGACGCCCGCGGTCAACGTGTCGCAGGGCTCCTCCGGGTCCGAGGTCGACGAGGTTCACAAGTGGCTCTACACGCTGGCGGCGTTCCCGGCGGACACGAAGGCGCGGCTCGTCGAGATGGGACTGTTGATGCCGACGGTCCAGATGATCGCACGTCGCACGCGCGTCGAATCGGACGCCGAGTATCTGTCCGGCGTCGCACACCCGAGCGCGTTCGACAACGCGGACAACCGTGCCGCCATGGAAGCGATGGCGGCCGCCATGGAGGTTGACGACCTGCCGCCGGTGGTCCGCCTTCGCGTGCTCGAGGACAGCTTCGACGGAGAGCTGGGCGTCGACTTCTTCGAGGCGTTCGGCAGCGAGGCGCACTACACGCAGCCGGTATCGATCTGCCGCATCTTCCGGGGTCGCGAGTACACGAAACGCATGGTCGTCACGGCGGCCGACAGCGAGGATCCGGACGGAAGGCCGCTCGCCTTTCACTGGCGCGTGTTGCGCGGCGATGGGTCTCGAGTCCGGATCGCGCCGCGCGGAGAGTCGGGAGAGGAAGCGGAGATCGAGATCGATTACCACCCGGAGACGACCATTCCGGGTTCAAGCCGGCGCACGAACCTCGTCGTCGTAGGCGCGTTCGTTCACGATGGCACGCATTACTCGGCGCCGGCATTCGTCACGTCGTTCTCGCTCGCCAACGAGACGCGCGAGTACGACCCGGCGACCGGGCGCTTGCTGCGCGCGAGCTACAGCGGCGCGTACGTGTATCCGTTCCTGTCCGCCGAGAAGTCGTGGCAGTCCGACACGTTCGTCTACGCGGATGACGACGACGGGCGGCTGCTCGGCTGGGTGCGCGACGACGGCGTCGAGACGCGTGAGTTCGTCGCCGCGGGGCACGTCGTCACGGCGGGAAGCCTCGCCGCGGGCGTGACGGGTGCGGACGAGGTCGCCTACCGATTCGATCCGGAGACGCGGCAGGTGCATTGGGAGTCGGTCGGCCCGATCGAGCCTCCGTGTGACGAGGACGTCACGCCGCCGTCGATCACCTGCCCGGGCTTGGAGGTAGCGTTCGTCGACGCCGCGTGCGAAGCGACCATGCCGGACCTCCTCTCGCTCGCGATGGCCACGGACGACTGCACCGCGCCCGCCGATCTGGCGATGGCGCAGAGCCCCGCGCCGGGAACACCGCTGCCGCCCGGCGTTCATCGCGTCACGCTGACGGTGACCGACCGTGCGGGGCACAACAGCTCGTGCGAGGTCGATTGGACCCTCGAAGACCGTGCGTTTCTGCGGGGAAACATCAATCGACGCGCAGCTCACTCCCTCGATCTCGCGGACGTGGTGGATCTCGTCCACGTGTTGTTCGCGGGTCGGACGTTGACGTTCGACTGCGAGGCCGCACTCGACGTCAACAACGACGGCGCGCACGACATCCTCGACGTCATCGGCCTCGTCTACGGAGTGTTCCGCCCGCAGGTTTTCGAGATTCCCCCACCGACGGGCGTACCGGGCGTCGGCGAGCCGGACGGCGGAAGCATCTCGTCGGCGCTCGGATGCGAGGACGGAGAGTACTGCCCGTAGATCGAACAGGGCAGACGCGGATCAGCGTGTTGCCGCCTCGAGCTCGAGCTGGAAGCGGGCGAGCCGAGCGTCTTCTCATCCGAGCGAGCGACGAATGGTCTGTCGTGCCGCCCAGCTCGCGGTCATGGACCATGCGCTCGAGCTCCGAGCCTTCGAGCGGTGAGGGATCACTCGCGGATCTGCCGGAAGTAGAACACGCCCTTCTTGTTGGCGACGACGATGTCCGGCAGGCCGTCCGCGTCGACGTCGGTCACCTCGAAATTGAGGCCGGCGCCGCTATCTTCGTCGATGACGTGTTTCGTCCACGACGCGGTGCCGTCCTTGCGGGTCAGGCGATACCAGCAGATCACCGCGGGTTCTTCGCAACCCGGGTCGCGGCCACAGTGGGCGTAGTAGCGCTTCCCGGTGACGAAGTCCTTCAGGCCGTCCCCGTCGACGTCCGCGAGGCACACCGAGTGAGTCTGGGAATACGAGTCGTCGATCGGATGGGTTCGCCAGCCTTCCGGCGTCTGCTCGAGCCACCAGACGCCGTAGTCGTGCGCGCTGGTGGTCAGGACGTCGTTGTCGCCATGTCCTTCGAAGTCGTAGATCGGCATCTGGCCTGCCCTGCCGCCGAAGTCCGCAGGGTGGAACCGCCACGGCTTCTCGTTCGGATCCCTCGGGGCCTCCCACCAGCCCTTGACGATCAGGATGTCGTTTCGATTGTCGCCGTTGATATCGCCGACGCCGAGCCCGTGCAGCGTGCCACGGATCTTCGGATCGTTCGAGCCGGCGATCGTCTCGACGGCCCACGGCTCGCGCGGGTTCTCCTGGCGAGGACGGACGAGCGCCATGCGCGGGCTGCCGCAGACCATCTCGACGCGACCGTCCCCGTCGACGTCCGTCCTGTACGGGCTCTCGTTGTTCGTGTTCTTGATGGCGAGGGGCTTCGGCCACGGGCCGCCGCGCTCGCCGGGGTTCTCGTACCAGTGGGTCGTCCTGCCCGGAAAGCCGACGACCAACAGGTCCGGCCGTGAGTCGCCGTTCAGGTCGTCGGCGAAGCAGAGGAACGAGTCGCCGTAGCGCTTGACGTCGAACGTCGTCGGCTCCGCCGCGATCGGGACCATCTGACAGTCCGGCGCGGCGAAGTACACGCCGCCCGCGGCGCCGTCGAGCTGGCCGTCCGCATTGAAATCGGCCACGGCGCCGGCTTCGGCGCGGTAGGTGTCGTCCAGTTGCGTCTTCACGAATCGGACCTTCGGGTCGGGTGCCTGAGCGGGACGGATCGTCAATGTGATCCGCGCGCGAGCGACCGGCTGGGCGAACGCGAGGCCGATGCGCGCGGGCTTCTCGCGCGTCCGGACGTCCGCGGTCAGCGACGCCGGCTCGACGTTCAGGGCGGCGTCACCGGCGTCGACGGTCACCTCCACCGCTTGCTTGCCCTCGCCGAATACCAGGCGGTCGGGAGCCGGTCGACTCCACCTGCCGAGCGTGACCAAGGCGGTCTCGAACATGCGCGGCTCGCTGAAACGGACCTCGTCGGTCACGGTGAGCGAGCCGGCGCCCGTGCGCGAGTACACGAACGTGCGCTCGAGCTGCTCGAGCTCCCTCACGCCGTACGCGGAACGCAAGTCGAGAACCACCGTGTCGCTCGCATCGGTGAACTCCGTGCGCAACACCTTGGCCGCAGCTTCGCGGCCGGGTCGCTGAAGCTTCCCGGCCACGCGCGGCACCGGGTGACCGAACGAGTTCAGCACGTCGCTCTCGTAGCGCTTCGAGCTGAACGTGCGCGCCGTGTACACTTCGGCGCCCGGGTCGATGAGCGGGGCGCCGCCGCGGAGCGCGACGAGGTAGGAACCGACGTCGTTGTGGTTGTGGTGCTCTCCGTTGTGGCCGCCCTTGAGCGCGACAGCCAGCTCCGCGTGCGAGCCCGGCCCCGGCCGGCAGAGCAGGATGCCCGCCCGCTCGAAGTAGTCGCGCCGTGCGAGCGGCGTCGAACTGGCGAGCGCGTGATGGCTCGCGGCATTCGGAAACCCGTACACGCCCAGGCCGACCAGGGTGCTCGGCAGACCGCCGGCGAGACCGACTCCGCGTCGCTCCACATCCTCCATGCCCATCCCGTAGATCCGGCTCAGGTAGGCCATGAGAGACGAGCTCGGGCGCGAATTCACCGAGCAGTCTGCGAAGGCCGGGTAGACGCCGTCCCAGATCTCGATACGCCGGCCGTAGTGCGCGATCGCCGCGACCTTCGGCGTCGCCATCCAGTCGAGCTCACCGTCCGTCGCCTGGCGCAGCGTCTCGGCGAGCAGCACGTAGTGGCCGAAGCCGTAGTTCCAGTAGCCGGTGCCCTCGGAGCAGTATCCGTCGGCGGTGAAGCCGCTGAGGAAGTGCGGGATCGACTTCTCGGCGCCGGCTACGAAGAACGCCCGCTCCTCGCGCGAATCGATCACGGCGAGCGCCGCGCCGACCGTCCCGGCCAGACAGACGGCGTTCCAGTTGTTCGTGCAGGTCACCCACCACATCGACGGCTTCCCCGTGCTGACGCAGCTCTTGAAAGGACCGAACGTGCGGCGTCGCAGCTCGCTGCGGATCAGCTCGCGGGTCTCCGGGCTCAGCTTGTCGCCGAGCCAGTAGTACGCCGTCGCGAGCTCCCAAGAGAGTCCGGCGACCGCCAGGTCGATGTCGACCAGCTGACCGTGGAAGTTCCGGAGGCCGCGGTCGTGGGCGGGAAGCACCCAGGTCTTCGCTGCGCAGATCGCGCGGATCGATTCCTCGAGCGCGGGCAGGAAGCGCCCGCGGTTCTCCAGGCACTCGGCGAGCGCGAACCTCGGGATGCGCGTGCGTCGCGCGACCAGCACTCGCTGGCAGCGAGTCCGATTTCCCGTCCGGGAGAAGTCGAGGTAGAGGTCGTCGGTCAGTTCCGGAACGGGGGTGCCGAGGAGCTTCTCGGCCGCCGCGACGGCAAGCGCCGCGTCGGGTGCGGTCCCGATCCGTCGCCACGCGTCACGGTCGGTGATCGGACGACCCAGGCCGGCCGGTGCCGCGGGTAGAATCCCCACCAATTCCCCCACGCGGTCCTTCGCCGGCGAAAGCGGCGTCTCCGCGAGCAGCGCGCCGAGATGCGACATCGCGGTCAAGCCGAGAATCAAGACGTGATAAGCGAGCACGTGTCGGGTGGTCTTGCGCATGAGGTTCTCCGAGTTGCGAGGGCTAGCGCTCCTCGATGTCAACGATCCGCAGCGTCCCCGCCGGGAGCAAGGTTGGCGCGGTCCCTGCCGAAGTCGATGCCGCCGCCGGCAAGGCCGGTGGTCCGCGCCTCGTCGGGCCGGCCGGCGCTACGCTCTCAGAATAGCTCGTCGCGGATTGGATCCGCGACGCAATCCGGCATGGGCAGCAGTGGCGGTGGCGGTGGCGGTAGAGTGCTCAGGAGCAGGCACCCAAGCAATCCTACAGCGCCGGTCACGTTGAGCTGTCCGCCGTCGTCGACGTCCGCTGTACGTACGAGACGCAGCTCGACAGCCGCGCGCCCCGGCTGTTCGCGTCCGCCCTCACTGGGTGCAGTCACCCCGCCCGGCCCCCCCCGTTCAGCGACTGGCCC
>CAYMRB010000479.1:0-7524 GCA_964392615.1 uncultured Planctomycetia bacterium
ACTCCGACAGCGACCCCGACCCCGCCACCGCCCCCGCCCCCGACCCCGACACCGACCCCGACTCCGACACCAGTGGTCAGCTCCGCGGCCACCTGCTGCGAGCACCGGGCGAGCGGGGCTGGCAAGGCGCGTTCGACTGGCAGGGCCTGCGGATCGGCACGTCGATCTTCGAGTGCAGCGACGTCGGCGGGGAGATCACCATCGGCGGTGGCGAGAAGCGTCCCAGGCCGGCCCGGCCGGCGGCGGCGCGGCAGGGCGCGGAGGGGACGTGTCGGTTCGGCGCGGGCCGGATTCCGCCGGGCGTGGCGGGCGGCGGCTCGTTCGCGTTCGAGACCGGGCGCGGGCAGTTCGCGGTGACGGACGAGGCCGTGCAGTGGGTGGGAATCGAGTTGCGCGGTGCGTCGGGAGTCGTGCGAGCGAGAGGGAGCCTGCGGTGGGATGGCGAGGTCGACCTCGTGCTCTTCAAGACCGGAGAGCGCGGCGCGGAGGCGCTCGCGGCGTTACCGCTCGACGCGTCGCCCGGCCAGTGGATTCGCGCGGTGCCGGCCGACTTCGCGGCGTATCGCGTCAGCGGCACGGTGCGCGCGCCGCACGCGCGGCCGATCGGCGGGCTCGATCCGGCGTTCGGCGACGAGTGACGGGTGGCGGGTGAGGGCGGCACATGACCGGAAGAAGCTCACCGTGTGGACGGTCGCGTCGATCGCTCTCGTCGTGACGGTGGGATCGATCTGGCCGTGGTATCGCGAGCGGCGTCTTCTCGAGCAGCTCGAGTCCGACGATCGAGCCAAGTGGACGGCGGCGGCGGACGCGCTTTTCGAGCGAGTGGATGTGCGTCGGCTTCCGGTCTACGCCGAGGTGGTGGCGTGCAAGGATGCCGACAGCATCTCCGAGTGGCAGGATCGGCTCTACAGTACGTTGCCGGTGCGTTACGAGGCGGCGCTTCCCGGTTTCATCGCCGTGCTGTCGCGTGACGACGCGCAGGCTCGCGAGATCGCGGACGGCTTGTTCGACCATCCGCTGTGGCGCCGCCGCGCCGTGCTCGAGAGTCTCTGTCAGGCCTATCGAACGAGTGGGTCGGACGCGGTCGCTCGCGCGATTCTGAGCTTCAGCTGGGAGTCGCCCGAAGCGTCGGGTGCGGCGATTCCCGCTCTTCTGATGATCGCGAAGAGCCGTCACGATGTCGCGGACGCGGACGCGGCTGCGGAGCTGCTGGTCCGTATCGGGCTCCGTGGCGGTCCGAATGAGCTGCTCGCCTTCTTGAACGCCGCGCGTCCGGAGATCTCTTGGGCGGCGTCGTACGAGTTCGCGCGGCTCGGTCGTCGAGCCGCCGCCGTGCGCCCGCGTCTCATAGAGATGCTGAGCTCCGCCGACGAGGAGCTCCGCTGGCGGGCGGCGGTCGCGCTGACCGGGAGCGGTCTCGGGACGCGCGAGATGGTCCCGAGTCTCGTCGCGCTTCTCCGCAGCGCGATCGCGAGTGAGCTCTTGACCGACTGGCATGGCCTGCCGGAGTTCTGGTTCTGGGATTCGTTCGGTGGGATGTCCTGCTCGCCGCCGGTTCGACTGCTGCACGCGCTCGCGCGACTCGATCCGGCGCACGCCGAGCTCGTGCCGCTTTGCGTCGAGCTGCGCACGCGGTTCTCGTGGATCGAGGACGACGTCTGCTTCGTGCTCGGACAGCTTCGCGAGCAGGGGGACGCCGCGACACGAGCCCTCGTGCGCTTCTTGATCGAGCGGGTCCCGAAGGCCTGGTCCAATCAGAACGTCCGGAACGACTCGGACCAAATCGAAGGAGTCGTCCGGGGGCTCGTGCCGCATCGTCGTCGGGCCGTGCCGCTCCTGGTAGAGGTCGTTCGCACGACGAAGGATTCGAGCGCGCGGCAAGCGAGCGCGATCGCGATCGGCCATCTCGCCGAGGCGGGACGGGACGAGATCCGCGACGGAGATCGACTCGCGGCGATCGAGGCTCTCGGGAGCGTGACCGAGCGGTTCTGGGACGATGCCGTCTCGCACTGGGCGCGTCGCCATCTCGGAGTGCGCGAGAACGCGTTCGGCCTGGATCTCGTGGGTTTGAGCGGCTACGAGGATCTGCCGCCGATGCCGATCCTCCCGGACGTGGATCGAGTCTCGATCGATCGCATCGAGGAGCTGCTCGACAAAGAGTACGGGGGCTACGTGAGCCTTGGCGCGCGCATCGCCGCGAAGTATCCTTCGGACAGGGTCTGCGCCAAGCTGCTCGCCGTCGCGTGCGACGCGAAGCGCTCGGTCCACGTGCGGGTCGACTGTCTGCGATCCGTGCGGTCGATGCCCGAGTTCGCAGAGCAGTGCGTGCCGCGACTCGTCGAGTCGATGCGCGCGTCGGCCGTCGATGCGCGCGGTTGGGACTCGTACGTTCTCTGGTGGCTCGACCCTTGGGCCGGCGATGCGCTCGAAGATCTCTTGCGCGCGTCGTACGAGCTCGACGTCGAGACGCTCGGCGACAACTGCGACCTCGAACGAGCCATCGAGACTCTCGTAGAGATCGCGCCGAGTGACGAGCGGGTGTGGAAGCGCGTGCTCGAGTGCGTCGAGCGCCACCCGGAGCTCGTCGATGAGCTCGACGAGCTCGAGGTCGATGATCGCGTCGATACGAGGCCTCTCCGCCGTTTCCTGCGCCACCGCAGCGCGTTTCTTCGCGTCGCCTCTGCGCGCCTTCTCTGGCGTGTGGAGAAGCGCGCGGGGGACGTCCTGACGACGCTGCGATGGGGGCTCGAGAGCCTGCAGCTCGAGAGTGAGGACGACTCGTTCATCGACATGGGCCCGATCGACGAGCGCGAGCTCCCCGTATTGCGCGAGTCGGTGATCGCGCTCGGCGAGATGGGGCCGGCGGCGGATCCTGCGGCTGAGCGACTGCGGGAGTGCTTCGACGTTCGTCGGCCGATCCTGACCGTGCGGATCGCGGCGGCGCTGTGGAAGTTCCGCGAGGAGACGAGCGTCGACGAGCTCGAGACGGTGTTGCGCGTGCAATCGCCTCTCGAGCTCGACGAGGAGTGGTGCGACGACGCGTTCGACCTGCTCGGCGAGTTCGCGTCGGTCGACGACGATGCCGTTCGAGCGCTGGAGCGGCTGCGCGCTTGGTTCCCCGACCATGCGACGCGCCGGAAGATCGATGCCATCTCAAAGCGCGCGCCCGACACGGGGCGTTGACTTTCGCTACGGCGATCGGCTGCTGGGACTTCGCGGCGTTCCTGCGCGAGGGCTGCCGTCGACTGCCCGCGAGAGCTCGAGTCGGATGGGTGTCGATATCCGCTCCGCGGGTGCTCCGAAACGCGAGAGTCTTGCCCAGCTTGACCTCCAACGTTCGGAGCGATAGCTTCATCACACTGGCCTGTGCACGTTGCACGAGGCGTTCCCTCCTTACGATTCCCCTCGTTGTCTCCCATGCACTGCGAACCGAACACGCTGGCCCGTTGGGCCATCCTCTGCGCGGCCGTGCTGGCCGGATCGTCGATATCGTGCGCGCAGGAGCCCCGTGCGCGACAGTCGATGTCTGCGCCGGCAGAGTCACCGTTTTCCGATGCCGACAACGCGCTGCTCGACGAGGTGCAGCACGGGTGCTTCCTCTACTTCTGGAAGGAGGTGGGCGAGCCGGCGAAGCTCGTTCGCGATCGAAAGAAGGCTCGGGCGGCCAGCTCGGCCGCGGTCGGCTTTCAGCTCTCGTCTCTGCCGATCGGCGTGGAGCGCGGCTGGATCACGCGGGAGCAGGGCGAGCGTCGAGCGTTGACGGTCCTGCGTGCGATGGTGTCGAGCGACGACAACAAGAGGTTCGGCATCTACGTGCACTTCCCGGACAGGAACACCGGGGGAGCGTCGCGGAGGGGATACGAGCTGCTCGCCAGCACCGTGGATCATGCGCTCTTCGCAGCGGGAGCGATCGTAGCGGGAGAGTACTTCGGCGGTGAGGCGAAGAGTCTGGCCGATCGCATCGTCGCGGAGGCCGATTGGAACGCGTACGCGGTCGGTCCGCGCGGCTTCCTCTCGATGGGATGGAAGCCGACGGACCGGAAGAACATGCGCGGCGAGGGGGAGTTTCTCTCGGCGCACTGGTCGTGGGCGAGCGCCGAGGAGCGCTTGATCTACTTCCTCGGTACGGGGTCGCCGACGTCCGATCACGCCCTCGATCCGCAGCTGTATTACCGGCTGCGGCGGCCGGTGAAGCGTCACGCGGACGGCGGTCCACCGTACGTCGTTTCCTGGAATGGTGCGCTGTTCACGTATTTCTTCGCGCAGTGTTGGATCGACTACCGGCTCGTGGAGTCGAGCGATCCCGGCGTCGTCGAGGCGGGTGGGCCGGACATCGACTGGCGGGAGAACTCGCGTCGCGCGGTCCTGACGCACCGTCGGCGATGCATCGAGCAGGCGGGGAGGTACAAGACGTTCGCGCCCGACCGGTGGGGGCTGAGCCCGTGTGCCAGCCGCGGCGGGTATCTGGTCCCTCAGGTCCAGCCGAACGGCAGAAACGCGGACCGTTGGGGCGAGGGCACCGTCGCGCCGTATGCCGCGGGGGCGGCGATGATGTTCACGCCGCGCGAGAGCCTCGACGTCCTGCGCGCGTTGAGGAATCTGAAAGACGACTCGGGCAAGTTCGTCGTCTGGCGCGATCCCGCTGCGGGCGGGTACGGCTTCGCCGATTCGTTCAATCTCGACCAGGGGTTCGTGAGCGACGACTACGTCGGCATCGACCAGGGGCCCATGCTGTTGGGCATCGAGAATGCCCGCACGGGCCTGATCTGGAAGTTGTTCATGCGGAGCGCAACGGCTGAGCGGTCGATCGCTCGGCTGAAGCTCGACCCCGGAACGCGCATACCGGGCCTGGAGCTCGAGGGATCCTTCGACGAGAAGAAGAAGGCGCAGAACAAGAGCAAGAACAGGAACAAGACCAAGAAAAAGAAGAAGTTCGATCCTAGGCGCTGGGAGAAGGCGATTCGGGTCTTCGAGGACAGGGACGCGAAGAGTCCGCCGGCTGAGGACGCGGTCCTGTTCGTCGGCAGCTCGAGCATTGTGGGCTGGAAGACCGATGAGTCGTTTCCGGATCTGCCGGTCATCAAGCGCGGCTTCGGCGGCTCGCACATCAGCGACGTGAATCACTTCGTCTCCCGTATCGTGAAGCCCTACGATCCGCGCGTCGTCGTGTTGTATGCCGGTGACAATGACGTGGCGGCCGGGAAGAGTCCGCGGCGCGTGCTGGCGGATTACCGCGAGTTCGTGCGCCGGGTGCGCGAGGTTTCGCCCGACGTGGCGATCATCTTCATCGCGATCAAGCCGAGCATCGCGCGCTGGAAGCTGTGGCCGCAGATGGAGGAGGCCAACGAGCTCATCGAGGCGCTGGTGCGGGACGATGATCGGCAGTTCTACGCCGACATCGCGACGCCGATGTTCGGTGACGACGGCAAGCCGCAGCCGGCGTTGCTGCTGAGCGATGGGCTGCACATGACGCCGGCAGGGTATCGCGTCTGGACGGACGTGTTGCGGCCGCTGATCGATCGGGCGCTGCGCGCGAGAGTCAAGGCGGCGGGACGGTAGCCCGCAGCCCGCCCGTCCACAGGAACGGCGACGCATGACGCCTGTCGCGATCGATGCGACTCGCGTTCTCCGACAGCTGCCATGAAACAGAACGGAGTGAGCTGTTCCATGCCGATCAAGATCTGCTCGCTGGCTGCATTCGTGTTCCTGCTGTCTCGCCATGGACTCGAAGCGGGACGGCCGTTCCCCGAGCCACGACCGAACATCCTCTTCATCCTGGCGGACGATCTCGGTATCGAGGCCGTGGGATCCTACGGGGGCCGCTCTTACGAGACACCGAACGTCGACCGTCTCGCCCGCGAGGGGATGCGATTCACGCATTGCTTCAGCAACCCGCTCTGCTCGCCGTCGCGCGCGCAGCTCCTCACGGGCCGCTACCCGCTTCACAACGGTATCCGGCGTGTGATCTACGACGCGAGACGACATCGCGAGTTTCTCGATCCTAGCCGGGAGACGAGCTTCGCCGACCTTCTCCACGACGCCGGCTACGCGACGGCGATCGCCGGAAAGTGGCAGGTCTCGTTCCTGTTCGAGCGGGACACCGTGCGCGACTTCGGGTTCGACGAGTACCAGTGCTGGAAGATCATGAACGCTGACCACGAGCGCAACTCCCGCTTCGCGGACCCGGTGTTCGTCCGCAACGGCGAGACACTTCGGGACGAGCTCGCAGGTCGCTACGGACCGGACGTGAACGCGGAGTTCCTCATCGACTTCATGAAGC
Source organism: uncultured Planctomycetia bacterium (assembly GCA_964392615.1). Taxonomy (GTDB): domain Bacteria; phylum Planctomycetota; class UBA8108; order UBA8108; family UBA8108; genus CAYMRB01. The sequence goes on from CAYMRB010000479.1 coordinate 6,281, forward strand.
GAAACCGCGAGCGGCCGTTCCTCGTGTACTACGCGATGCTGCTCCCGCATTTTCCGTGGGAGCCGACGCCCGACAGCGGAGTGCCCCTTCGCGCTGTCCCCGGCATGGGGAAGGGAGATCCGAAGTACTTCCCCGACATGGTCGCGTACATGGACAAGCTGGTGGGGAGTGTGGTCCGGGCCGTGGACGATCTCGGGTTGAGTCGCCGCACGCTGGTCATCTTCGCCGCGGACAACGGCACGCAGCGGCCGCTCGTTTCTCGGTGGGGACCGGATCGGCGAATCGTGCGCGGCGGCAAGGGGCAGCTGACGGATGCCGGAACCCGGGTGCCGCTGATCGCGCGGTGGACCGGGGCGATCCGACCGGGTTCGGTCTGCGATGATCTGATCGACTTCTCGGACTTCTTGCCGACGTTCGTCGACCTGGCTCGAGCCGAGCTGCCAGAGCGCCGCATCAACGGCCGTAGCTTCGTGCCACAGCTTCGCGGTCGGCGAGGTCGACCACGTGCGTGGATCCACGTCCAGGACGAGCAGCGAAGGTACGTGCGCTCGCGAGAGTGGATCCTGACGAATCGCGGCGAGCTCAGGCCGGTGGTCGCGCTCGGAGAGGAGCCCGCCGCACCGGTGAGCGAGCCCCTCACGGCGGAGCAGGCCGCCGTGAAGGAGCGCTTCGGCAGGGCTCTGCGAGAGGCGGCGGCGTTCGAGTCTCCGTAGGCGAAGGACGCCGGGCCGGATCTACGGCAGGCTCGTGGCGGTTTCGGACGCGGCCCTCAGCAGGCCTCGAATATCGCGCGCGCCAGTTCCGTTCGCCGTCGGGTCCACGCTGCACTCGGGGCCTGCCGGATACGTCGGAGTCGCGGTCGAGTCGCTCCCGGCCGTTGAGCCGTCGGTTGTGCCAGGTGAGGCGCCCGGCCCAGTGGCCGATATTCGGGTGGGCGGCCAACAGGTCGTCGCCGGCTCGATTCGCCCTACGGCGACCGGGCGCCAAGAGCCGAAACCAAGAGACAACGACGCCGCGGCGGGGCCGCGTCCCCGTCGGAAGCGGCGACGGAAGGCGGGTTTTCCGGGCCTCCCCGGTTTCCCGGCCAACGCCTTGCCGCGCGGCGGGGCGATCGCTATAATCCCCGCCTTCGCTGGCCGACGGCGACGACGAGAACGACAATCCGGGCCTGTAGCTCAGTTTGGGAGAGCGCGGCGTTCGCAATGCCGAGGTCAGGGGTTCGAGCCCCCTCAGGTCCACCAAGT
>CAYMRB010000480.1:0-7483 GCA_964392615.1 uncultured Planctomycetia bacterium
GCCCTAATGGAGCGCTGGAAAGCCCTCAGCTGCGTCGAGCGTCTTTCCGAGACAGCCTCCTAGCAGTCGGGTAGCCCAGGGCGATTGCTCGCCCCGGGCCCCCACAGATCCGGACGTGCGCGATTGACGCATCCGGCTCCTCAGATCACGGGTTCGCTCCGCGAGCGAGTATCGAGTGTAGCGCTCTGGGTGGCGGCAGTGGGTGGCGTTTCAGGAACGCCGAGAATCGATCCCACGTGAAAGACCGTCGCTGCGAGCGCCGATTCAGCCACTTGAACCAGATTCGCGTCGCCAGGTGGTTCAGCCGCGATAGCGCGGCCGAGTTACCGGTGATCCCGAAGTAGGCGTAGTGGCCACGAAGTTTTGCACTCAACGCGTGTCGCTGGTCCTGAGTCGAATCGTGGCGATGGCGGCGACACCACTGGCCGAGGGTCCGGAGAGTTCTGCTGAACCGGCTCTTCGCCGTCTTCCGCTTCACCACCCAGTTTCCTCGTCGTGATCGCCCCCAAAAGTGCGTAAAGCCGAGGAAGTCGAACGTTGCCGGGGGCTCCCCATCGCGAGGACCTCCCGTCCTCCGGGGATCGCCTCGATCCGGCGGCTGAAACGCCACCAGCCGGGTTTTCTCCGGATGCAAGCTGAGTCCGAACTTCCCGAAGCGACGCGGAAGGACTTCCAGCACTCGCCGCGCATCTTCCTCATTGGAAAAGATCAGGGTCGCGTCGTCCGCAAACCGGATCAACTCGCACCGCCCCCGAAGCCGCGGCCCGACTGTGTCGCGAAACCACGTATCCAGGACCGTGTGGAGGTAGATGTTGGCCAGCACCGGCGAAACCACGCCACCCTGCGGGGTCCCCCGCTCGGGGTACGCGGTCGTGCCGTCTTCCTGTACGCCCGCACGGAGCCACTTTCCGATCAGGCGCAACAACACGCCGTCGCGGATCCGCTGGTGCAGGATCTCCCGGAGGTGTCCGCGGTCAACCATGTCGAAGAACTTTCGGATGTCGAGTTCCACTACCCACGCGCCACGTTGGGACATCGAGTACTGCCAGAGGCGGTCCAGAGCTTGGTGAGCTGATCGCCCCGGTCGAAAGCCGTAGCTCGTGTCCACGAAGTCCTGCTCGTACACAGCTTCGAGGACCATCGCGACGGCCCGCTGGAGGACCTTGTCTTCAAACGTCGGGATACCGATCGGTCGCGTCTCCGAACCGCTGCCTTTCGGTATGTGTACCCGTCGCACGGCAGGGGCGCGGTACTTGTCGCCGGACTTGGCGCGGTCGAGAAGGTCCTGCAGGTTTCCCTCCAGGTTCTCCGCGTATTCCGCCGCCGTTTGCCCGTCGATTCCTACCGCTCCGTCCTTGCGCGTACGCCGAAACGCCTCTCGTAGCCATTCGAGGTCGATGTAGTGCGCGAGGTTGGTCAGCGCTTCGCCTCGGTGATCCTTCGCCAGTTTCGCTATTCGCCGCAGTTTCGTTGAGACGGATTGCGAGCTCTGCGTCTCGTCCATCGTTCCCTCCGACGATTCCATGCTCCGGCTCTCCCTTCCCTCCACGGGGTCTCCTCAGATCGGATTCCCCCGCTTCGCGGGTACTACGAAGAGCTCCGACTCCCTACGATCCCTCCCGCCTCGCTTCGGGTTCTTCGCTTGGCGGTACCACCTCAGCGACCTTTGATTCGCTCCTCGTCGGCACAGATCACAGGCGCCGGGAGGCCTGGGGGCGTTCAACCGAGGTCCCCTGTCTCGCGCGTGTTGTTGGTGGAGGTCGCAGGGTCTCCCAGGTTCCTGGGGAACCCCGATGCATTCATGCCCTGTTCTCTGACCCCGGGGGAGTCGCCGAACCTCACCGAGGCGGTCCGGACGATGCGGCCTTCCAGTACAGACACACTGTCGGCCTCCTCGCGTTGCTTTTCTTTCGAGGCTCAATAGCACGGCCTGAATGCTCGCTGTCTACGCTTCGCAGCCGCGGTTACCCTGGGCCACGCAAGACTCGCTTCCGGCTGGTGGTTAGCCTTTGCCGGGCGGGATCGTCCCGCCGGGTTCCGTTGAAAGGTTTCCGATCGAGATCATCCTCCTTTCCCAGGCTTGGCCTGGCGCACGTCCGTTGAAAAGAGGGGTTCCGAGTGCAGAAGCAAGACGTTTCGTTCGAGATCAAGGCGCCAGAAAGCGGGCAATGCGGCGCATTGTCGAGTTCTGGCAACGAAGAGCTCGGGCGAAACGGCCGCTTCTGCGCCGGATTGCCTTCTTCAACGGGCTGTTAGCGCCGTTCTCGGGAAGCTATCGGGTTGCGAGCCCTTTGACGATCGCGACTACGGCCTGCCGGCGCGAGCCGTCGGACCGCGCTCACGCCACGTGACGACGCATCGCTCCCCCACCCCGATGCCGTCGGTCGCCGCGGCGTCGCCGCACGATCTGGCCACCTCGATGAACCCGGTCGAGCCGACAATCGCCAGGAGCTCGCCCGCCGCAACGGAGGCGTAGCTTCGCGACAGACGTCGAATGCGAGTCTCACCGAGGCGCAGCTCGACGAAGCGACAACCCGATCGAAGACGCAGGTTCGTCATCGCGTTGCCGAAGCGGTCGACGTCGATGACCTCGCCGCGCTCGGTGACCGCACCCTCCGCGCGCCGACAGCGCGGCCGGGGCAACTCCTCCCGGAGGTAGTCGTCCACCGCCGGGCCGAGCTCGTCGATAGCGACTCCGCGCGCAAGCCATGCCGCCACCGGTGCGAACACGTCGCGACCGTGGAACGTCCGGCTCACCGGTCGCAGGAAGAACCGGCGCCGCTTGACCTCGACGACGCGGTCGATCTGCCGTCGCGACAGCACGTATCCGATCAACCCGTTGTCCGGCGCGAGGAAGACGCTCTCTCCGGACGCGAACGCCAGGATGCGTCGATCGCTGCCGACCCCCGGATCGACGACGCCGACGTGAACCGTTCCGTCGGGAAACCACGGCGCCGCGGACGCCCACACTATGCCGCCGCGCCGCACGTTCTGCGGCGAGATCTCGTGGCAGATATCGATCGTCCGCGCCTGCGGCGCGATCCCGGCGATGACGCCCTTCATCACGCCGACCCACACGTCGTGATGGCCGAAGTCGGTCAGCAGGGTGATGCAGGAAGGCGCGGCGGGTGCCGTCATGATGGCCGCAGGTCGAACGGATTGGTCAACCGCGTGCCGGTCTCCCGGTCGTCCGCGATTCAGGACCTGTTGTGGCGCGACTCACTGACCACGAGTCGCTCGGTGTGGAGGAAGACGTCCAGCCCGCGATAGCGCTCATCGGAGAACGCGTCGCGCAGGTGTGCGATCTTCTTCTCCTCTTCCAGGACTCGCGGACCGTCGGCGTAGGTTGAGCGGCCCCAGAAAAGCTGCCGCCCCTCGGAGATCAACACGATCTCGCCGGAGCCGCTGTCCCGGACGTACGAGACGTCGATGCGATCGATCGGTTGCCACGGAAATTCGATCGCGATGCGCTTCCGGTAAAGCAAGCGCGCGACCTGGAGCCCTTCGATCACGCTGCGGGCCCCCCAACGCTCGCCGGGCTCCGGCACGGCGGCGCCGCGCTCGACGCCCGTCACGAGCGGCAAGCGGTACCAATTGCACACGTCGGCGTCAGCGGGGTCGTAGGCGTCGCCGAGACGCCGCTCGTCGGCATCGGTGAGCCAGGCCTTGCCATCGATCTCGACCAGCGCGATCGGTGTGCGAAAGCGGACGCTCGCTCGAATCGCGGCCGGCGTCTGCGGCGTCGGGTAGACCAGGTGGAGATCGCCGGCGCTCAGCACCCACGGAGAGCTCTCGATCTCGGCGCGGACGCGGTCGAGCGCGCCCTTCTCGAGCAGGTCGAGGTCGGCATCATCGCCGAAGTCGATCGCGCGAACCTCGTTCTCGATGCGCGACGGCATCCACGCGGGCAGCTCGGAGACCTGGAGCAAGCAGCTTCGCGGACGGAAGCGGCCGTCCTCTTCGACGTACCGCTGCACGACGCCGCTGATCCACGCGAGAGCGACGAGCCCGACGATGAGCCCCAGGGCCATTCCCCAGCGCTGCCAACCTTCGAACCAAATCGCTTGCGGCAGGATGCGCCGCCAGATCGGCTCGGTGGACTTGGACTTTTTCTGTTTCCTTGCCGTCATGCGTCTGCGGCCGTCGTCGTGGAAGCCTCGGCGATGACGATCTCGGGCTCGAGCCGCACGCCGCTCTGTTCTTGCACGCGATCGCGAACGATCGCGATCAGCTCGAGCACGTCGGCGGCGCTCGCCGTACCGTCGATGTTGACGATGAAATTCGCGTGTTGCTCGGAGACCATCGCACCGCCGCGCCGCAGGCCTTTCAGCCCGGAGCGGTCGATCAGCGCGCCGGCCGAGTCGCCCGGAGGATTCTTGAAGATGCAGCCCGCGCTCGCGTGCGCCAGCGGTTGAACGCGGTTCTTGGCGTGGAAGGTCTCCTTGGCGCGGCGCCGCAGCTCCGCCACGTCGCCGCGTCGCAGCTCGAACTCGGCCCACGCGACAGCGTAGCCTTCGAGCCCCCACGAGCGGTAGCGCCACGGAATCTCGCTACCGAGACGCCGCTCGAGCTCGCCGCTCGCGAGCGAGACGATGCCGACCTCGACAACGCGTTCGCCGAACGAGCCTCCCTTGCCCCCCGCGTTCATCACGATGGCGCCGCCGACGGTGCCGGGGATGCCGACGAGATGCTCGAAGCCCTCGAGGCCGGACTCGAGCGTCGCGCGGACCATGCCGTCGAGACGCACACCGGCCTCGGCGCGAACTCTCACGCCCCCCGTGGAGTCGTCGGACGTGTGAATGTCGAGCTGGCGCAATCGATCGGTCGTCACGACCGGACGCTCGAACGCGCCGTCCGGAAACAGCGTGTTGCAGCCCCCGCCCAGGAAGAACGGATCGCGGCCGCGCAGTCGACCGACGACGTCACAGAGCTCGTCGACGTCAGCCGGCGTCCACAGCTCGCGCGCGCTGCCGCCGACGCCGATCGACGTCGCCGACGCGAGCGCGTAGTCCGAGGCGACGCCGGTCATGACCGCTCGACTCCCGTTCCGCCTGGCAGCTGAGCGCCCCTTCGGTGCTCGGCGTAGTGCTGGGCGAGCTTCGTGATCGTCCCCGCGCCCATGAACAGGACGACGGAGCCGGGCGGCGCGACCTCGTCGAGACGCGCTACCGCCTGTGAGAACTCCGGCGTGTCGTGCGATGGCGCCCCGAGTCGGTCGAGGGCCCGCACCAAGGCGCTCGAGCGAATCGCTCGCACGTCCGCCTCGCTGTCGCGCGAGCGATAGACCTTCGTCACGAGCACCTCGTCGAGAACGCACAGAGCGTTGGCGAACCGATCGAGCATGCGCCGCAGACGCGAGTACTGATGCGGCTGGAAGACGCCGACGATCTTGCGATCCGGATAGGCATCGCGCGCCGCGTGCACGAGAGCGCAGACCTCCGTCGGGTGGTGCGCATAGTCGTCGACGACGACGACGGGCTCGCGCAGCAGGATGTCGAAGCGGCGCCGCACGCCGGGAAACTCGCTGAGAGCCCGCGCGATCTGGTCGAGCGGCACACCCGCCCACGAGCACACCGCAGCGCACGCGAGGGCGTTCTTGACGTTGTGCATGCCCGGCACGGGAAGCTCGACGCGCGCGGCGCGAGCACCCGGCCCGACGATCACGAAGCGAGTCGTCTCGCCGCGCGTGTCGATGTCTTCGGCCCACCAATCGCCGCCATGGGGCTCGAGGCTGAAGCGGCGCACACGGGCGCGGGTCGAGTCGGCAAGGAAGTCCGACTCCCTGTCGTCCGCGTTGAGCACGAGCAGCCCGCCTCGGGGAAGTCGGCCGACGAACGTACCGAACGCTTTCTGGATCTCCTCGAACGACCCGAAGTAGTCGAGGTGCTCCTCCTCGATGTTCGTGACGATGGCTGCCTTCGGGGAGAGATTGAGGAAACTGCGATCGAACTCGCAGGCTTCTGCGACGAAGTGCCGGCCCTTGCCCGAACGCGAGTTCGCGCCGAGCGCGGCGTACTCGCCGCCGATGACGAACGATGGATCGAGACCGCACGCCAGGAGCACGTGCGAGATCATCGTCGTCGTCGTGGTCTTGCCGTGCGTGCCGGAGACGGCGATGCCGCGCTTCTCGCGCATCAGATAGCCGAGGCACTGGGCGTACTTGATGACGGGGATGGACTGGCCCTTCGCGGCGATGACCTCGGGATTGTCATCCTTGACCGCCGCGGAAATCAGGACGACGTCGGTCGCAGGATCGACGTTGCTGTCCGAGTGGCCGACGGCGTAGTCGACGCCCATCTGACGGTACTGCTCGAGCTGCGGGCTCTCCGCCTGATCCGAGCCGGAAACGTGCACGCCGCGCGCGAGGAAGAGCGGCACGAGGCCGCGCACACCGCTGCCCCCCATCCCGACCATGTGGACGCGATGCGCCTGTGCGAGGACGCTGGCATCGTCGCAGCTTCCTCCCAGTGCGCCGCCCCGCTTCGACAGTGCCCGACTGGCGTTCATCTCCGACCTCTCCTCCCGGTCGTGGCCGCGAGCGCGTCGGAGCGCCCGAACCACCACCTCCGCCGACCGTCGATACGGCCGGAGGGCTCTCGACCTGGCTCCGAGGGGATCGCGCCGGCCTCTCTTCGTCGGCCGACCGCGGTCCTCAACCCGCGTCGCTCGTCTCCCGGACCGGCCGCACGAATCCTCTTCTGGCCGGTCGCTCCCCGGATCCGGGACGCGTCCCCGCGCGCGGCGTAACCTGTCGAGAAACGCCGCGTAACAGGGTTTCAGGAGACCACTACAGCAAAACGGTTCAGGGCTCTCCAGCACTTTTCACCGTTTTCGGGTTTATCGGCCGGCGGTGCCGATATCTTGAGCCGATTCGTCGAAACGCCACCAACCGTGGACATGGCGCGAGACGGGCCCCGCACGGGGTGCGGCGATGACCCGGCCTCTGCGGAGCTCGCGGTCACGAGTTGCAGGCCGCACCCGGCGCGCGATAGCATCGCGACGTCACGACACGTCGAGTGTCGATCCAGCCCCGCAGAGAGAGGCAGCCGATGGCAGCGCGCGATACCGAAACGGTTCTGAAGCGGTACCGGCTCACGCTCCTGATCTACGGCTACACCACTCTCGCGCTCCTCGCATTCCGCTCGGTGCTGTTCGTGTCGGGCCCGGTCGACTTGCTGCTCGATCTCTCGGCCGCCGTTTTCTTCGGGCTCGCGTGTCTTGTCGACTCGCGGATCGTCTCAGCCCCGATTCCGCTATCGGCGCGTTGGTACCTGCTCGGGTGGACCTGCGTGGGCCCGGTGTACTGCCTCTGGAGCCGCGGCCCCCGAGGCCTCCTGTGGATTCTTCTCCATGGAGGCCTGGTGTTCTTCACCATGATCTTCGGGGCACTGCTAGGGGCCATCGGCTGGATCGCCGCCACGGCGGTCGCCTAGGAGCCCGTCCAGGAAAGGCGTTCGACGCGGCTGAGAGCTCTCCAGGGCGC
>CAYMRB010000481.1:0-7431 GCA_964392615.1 uncultured Planctomycetia bacterium
CCCGCGTGCCCCAACAGCCAGCCCTTGGCGACTTGGCGTCTTGGCGTGAGGATTCCTATCTTCTCTTCTCTTCTCCCCGCGCGAAGGCGAGATCGAGAACGGGCTTCAGCGAACCTCCTAGCCGGGCGTTGCGCGGAACGACTGTAGGCCCCGACTCGACTCCGACTCCGACCCGCAGTGCTGCCGACGCGAGCGCCGCAGGACCGCGGATGCACCCCGCGCGCGCTCGACGCTTCCCCCCGCCGCGCCCTCGACGTATCGTGAAGCGCATGCGGAGACGTGGGAAGATCATCTCGATCGCGGCGCTCATCGGTGCGTGGGCCATCCTCGTTCTCGGCGCGACCGTTTTGGTCGCACGTGCCGGCCTCGAGAGCTGGTACCTGCACAAGATCGAGCACGGAGAGCGAGGCGAGCAGTCGCCGGCGGCCAGGAAGCTCGCGAGGATCGCGTCCGAACGCTGCATCCGTTCGCTCGTCGAGCTGCTGCGAGGCCCGGAGCCGGAGGACTCGATGGCCTCTCCGATCACCTGGGCGTTCGAGGCTCTCGTCTTGCTCGAGGACGACGCCGTCCCGATTCTTCTCGCGGCCCTCGACGATGAGGACCCGACTCTTCGCGCCCGCGTGGTCCGTGTACTCGGTCTGGTCGGCGACAAGTCGCCACACGCGCTCCCGACGCTGGAGCGCGCCCTGACGGACGAGGCGGCGGAAGTCCGGCTGGCTGCGGCGCGGTGCTTTCACCGCCACGTGCGCTCTCCGGTGGCGCCTTCCTCCGGATGCGCCACGTGCGCACCGAGGGAGACGATCGCCGACAGCTGGCCCGCGTTCGAGGCTCTCGTGGCGGGCCTGCGCGACGAGAACGCATCCGTGCGTCACCACCTCGCGGTGGCGATCGGAAACATGGGACCACGGGCCAGCCCGGCCGTGCCCGAGCTAATCCGACTCCTCGCGGATGAGGAGATCAGCCCGCGCCTGATGGCGGCGCGAGCACTGAAGTTCATCGGCCCTGCAGCTGCTTCGGCGCTGCCCCCCCTTCTCGACGCTTGCAATCACGAGGATCCGGACGTCAGGAGTTACGCGGTGGAGGCCCTCGCGGCGATCGCGCCTGACGACCCTCGCGTTCGGGCGGCGATCAAGGTTGCGGAGCGCGACGAAGAAACTCGCCTCCACGCCCAATGGGCGAGGCAGCGCTTCAACCGTTCGCAACGAACAGGAGCGCCGGAATGACTCGCTCGAGCGTCGATTCGCTGTCTCGTCTCCTCGTCTGCCTGGTCGTCTCGCTGGCGACCGTGTCGGCTACGAACGCCGACGAGAAGTCCTGGAAGGACGAGACGCTACTCGTCTCGCCACAGGGCGATCGAATCGTCGCCCGCGCACCCGAAGGCGAGGAGGTCCTCTTCGAGAACGCCGATCCGCAGCTCACGATCGAGTGGGCGCTCGCCAACGCGCGCACGACGGTGGTCCTCGCGGGCGAGTACCTCGTCGCTGAAAGCGTCGACATACCGCGCGACGGTGTCACCCTGCTCATCGCGCCGCGTGCGAAGATCGCGCTGGACCCGAAGACCGAGCACACGACGGACATCGGCTTCCGCCCCGCGGGCTCGCATCATCTGGTGCCACTGATCTACAACAAGGGTCGCAAGAACGTCCGCGTGATCCACCTCGGCTCGCTGGTCCACACCTCCTGGCCGGATCAGAAGCCGCCAAAGCAGACGTTTCCGATCGTCTTCGACGGCCGCAACGAGCAGCGAACGTGCGGAGTCGAGGGCGGCATGCTGCTCGTGGCCGGCGGAGCCAACCAATCGTTCGTGCTGCTCGACGTCCGCAACGTGCAGGTTCCCCTCGTGGTACTCGACGCAACGTCGAGGATGGACGCGGTTCTGACGCTGGAGGGCTGCGAGAACTGCAACCTCGGGACACTGATCAATCTGGCGCCCGACCGAGGTGGCCATACGGGCGAGACCGTCGACCTGAACTCGAGCAATCAGGGCATCCGCGTCGAGCGATTGATCGGCGAGCGCCCTCAGGAGATCATCGACTGCAACGCGAGCCACGTCGACGTCCGCGAGCTCATCTGCGTCGGCAAGCCCCGCAAGCTCCTCTGCTTCACCGTGGGCTCCGGCCCGCGTTGGACGAGCCGGCCGCGCGCCGCCAACCGACTGGACGTGTGGAACGCCGAAGTCCTCGAGGACGCGGCGGACGTGAGTCGGCGGATCGAAGTGCCGGACCTGCCGGCGGCGCTGCCGCGGTTCACGGTGAGAGCGATCGTTGAGGTCACCCTCGAGGGCGGTGCCAAGAAGGAGTACGTCAAGGAGGTCGTGGTCGACATCGCCGAGTGACGGTGCGGTCCATGCGTATGGAGGACGATCGATGATGTCACCCGAGATCCGAGGAGCGTGGTGCCACACACGGGGCGCGGTAGTGTGCTACGCGCTGCTGTCGTGGTTGCCCGCCAGCGCAGGCGCGCAGCAGCCGGCAGCAGCCGACGCGGCCTCGGTCGTCCAGCGCGAAGCGTTCGCCGAACGCCTCACGGCACTGACCGTGTGGTTGAATGCGAAAGCGACTGCGAGCGCGGCGGGCGTTGTTGCGAAGGTCGACCCCCTGCTCGCGGACCCCGTCTTCACGAACGCGCTCGCTCGTCGCCAGCTCATCGCGAAGGTCGGCCCCGACCGTTTGACCGCATTCGCTCGAGAGGAGCAGAGCAACCGCGACTTCCTGTCGTGGCTCCTGCGCCATGAGGAGGCCGTGAGACTCCTTATTCTGGGAGCCACTCCGCTGGCGAACGCCCAGCGACGGGATAACCTCTGGACGATCGATATCTCGGCCCTCGAGATTTGGAACCGGATCTTCTCGGCCGACCCGGAATCGAGAGCTGGCATCTACCTCAGGTTGGCCATCGCGACGGGCCTGAGCCCCCCGGGCACCGGGAACCGCGGTGCCGGACAGGCGAAGACGCCGGCGGATCCCGTCGAGCGCTATCTGCACTACAAGACGGCGCACGAGAAGAAGGAGCTCTTCCCGAGCTTCGATTGCCTCTCGGTCTGGGAGTACCGACAGATCATGGCGTCGAACGCTTCGAACGCCGATCTGGCTTGGGCGCGCGAAGCGATCAACACCTGGCGTCCCGACCTGAGGGCCAACGAGCAGGTCGTCAACTCGACGAGCGAGGTGTGGCGCCGGTTCTCACCGTTCCCGTTCGAGGACACGTTCAAGAACGTGCTCGCGGGTGGCGGCAAGTGCGGTCCGCGATCGTCCTGGTCGGTATTCGTCTGTCAGGCCTTCGGCATTCCGGCGGTCGGTGTGCGGCAGCCAGGGCACGCGTGTGCGGCGTACAGGGCGGCCTATCCACACGTCGAGCCGCAACCGGGAAACGTCTGGAAGGTCGTCTACGGTCGCGGCTGGCACGTATCGAAATCGTGCGGTCTGTCCGGATCCGATTTCGTCGCGGCGATGGAAGCGCGAGCGGACGCGACGACGTTTTCGCGCGTGGAACATCTCCATTGGCTGGCCTCGGCGCTCGAGTCCGATGAGAAGGCCACTGCGCTTCGAGCTCGAGCTGACAGGATCGCGCGCGCCGCCCTCAAGACCGCGACGCGCGACGCGCGAGGAATCGGTGACGAGACGCCCGGCGGGAAGAAGAAGGAAGAGCCGTGGCAGCCGGTTCCCGGTGTCATCCATGTGGAAGCCGAGGCGTTCGACAAGGCGACGGGAATCGTCATCCATGACTGCTACCTCGGCGGCCAGCAAGTGTACTCTCCGAAGTACGGAACGGGCTGGGGGACACCGCCGCGAATCGAGTACGTCGTCGACGTACCGACGACCGGCACCTACGCGCTGGGCCTGCGAGCCGCGGTGGTCAACTTCGAGCAATCCGTCGACGTAGCTGTCGGCGCCGGCAAGCCCGTCTCCATCAAGGTGCCCAACTCGCGCGGTCTGTGGGCGAAGACGCCCGCGATCGAGTTGCGGTTGGCGACGGGGCAACAGAGGGTGACGCTGACGCGCCCCGCGTCCCAAAGAGGGCTTGCGCTGCGATACATGGAGTTCAGGCTCAAGGAATAGCCCGCGCTCCGCGGTTCACGGTGAAGGCGCACAACGAAGTCACCCTCGAGGGCGAAACGAAGCATGACCGTGCCCAGCAACACGGACGAAGGGCCAAGCGTCAGAGGGACTCCGACGGGATCGCTCCGACCGACAACGCCGTTCCATCTATCGCTGTCCAACAAGATCTACCTCGGAGTCGTTCTCGGACTGGGCTGCATCCCCGCGGGCCTTCTGTTGCTCATCGATCCGTTCATGGCGGGATACTTCATGGGCGCGATCGGTTTCACCGTGGGCTGCGCTGTCGGATTCGCCGTACTCATGTGGCTGCTAGCCGGGCGCAGGGGTAGCACGAGCGGTGCGTTCAATATCGCCCTGACGCTGGCCCTGCTGCTACAGCTCGGCATGGGCGTCACGCAACTCGGAGAGTTCCTCGAGAGGGCCAAGGAGGCGCGCAGGAAATCCGATGCCGCAAGGCGCGATCCTGCGGCGGGGCCAGCCAACGAAATCGATTGGGATCAGTGGGCCGAGAGCGCCACCGGTGACGAGAAGCAGGCGGTGGAGTTTCTCGAGGAGTTCCTCGACAAGACGCGGTCGATCGAACGGGAGTGGCTCGAGTCGCAAGCTCCCATCCAACAGATCGTCTCGGTGAGCTGGCTGACTTCCGATGGCGGGTTCCGCCGCGCTAGAGACGCCGTTACGCGATACGACAAGGCAACTCGCGCGTACGGGAGATGGGCCGGACACGCGCTCTCGGACCTCGAAGAGCGACTGCGAGGGCTGACGGTCGACGACCTGTCCGTCGAGCGGGTCCTCCGGGAGGCGACTGAGCGCCACCCCCTGGAGGAACCGGATTTCGGCAAGCTCCTGCGGGCGCATCGAAGCCGCGTCCCGGCACTGACTCGCATGCTGGATTTCCTGCAGGAGACCGAGAAACGTTGGTCTGGAAGCACCGAGGGGTACATTTTCCATGTCGATGGCGATGGCCTCCAGTACGGCGATTTGGCGGCCAGGCTCGCGGACCTCGACAAGAGAATCGCGCGGCTCTCACGACAACTCGGATCGTTGCGGTGAGCCGATCGACGACGTATTCCTCGCCGGTTCCTGTGGATAGAGAGACCTCTCCGATCATGAAACGATACGCCTGCCTCGTCCTTCTGCTCACGACCGCCCTGCCCGCTGCGGGTGCGGAGGCGAAGTACAACGTCCTGTTCATCATCTCCGATGACCTGACCTACACCGCGCTGTCCTGCTACGGCAACAAGGTGTGCAAGACGCCCAACATCGATTCGCTGGCGACCCGGGGCACGCGCTTCACGCGCGCGTACTGCCAGGGCACCTACTGCGGGCCGTCGCGGGCTTCGTTCCTGTCGGGCTACTATCCGCATGCAACTCGTGCTCTGGGCTACGCGAGTCCGCGGCCGGCGATCGGCGATCGCGCGACCTGGCCGCAGCACTTCATGAACAACGGCTACCACACCATGCGGGTGAGCAAGATCTTCCACATGGGTGTGCCCGGCGGGATCGAGAAGGGGACCGACGGCGCGGACGATCCGGCGTCCTGGAACGAGAGATACAACAGCAAGGGACCGGAGTGGCGGGCGCCGGGTGACGGCGAGACGCTTCAGAGGAATCCGCACGGCAAGCGGCCCGTCGTGGGAGGCAACACGTTCGTCGTCGTCGAGGCCGACGGCGACGATCTCGTGCACTCCGACGGAAAGACGGCGGCCAAGGCGGTCGAGCTGATCCACGAGCACAAGAGCAGACCGTTCTGGCTCGGAGTCGGATTCGTGCGACCGCATGTGCCCTTCGTCGCGCCGCGCTCGTATTACCCGCCGTACAAGCCCTACGACAAGATGGTGCTGCCGGAGAAGGTGCCGGGCGATTGGGACGACATCCCGAAGCCAGGCATCAACTACTGCACGAGCTCGAACATGCAGATGGACATCCGCAAGCAGAAGAAGGCGATCGGCGGCTACTACGCCTCGGTCGCCTTTCTGGACGCGCAGGTAGGGAAGGTGCTGAAGGCCCTGGATGACGCCGGCCTGCGGGATCGCACGATCGTCATCTTCACCAGCGATCACGGCTTCCACCTCGGCGAGCACGACTTCTGGGCGAAGGTGAGCTTGCGAGACGAGTCGGCCGGCGTGCCGTTGATCATCAGCGTGCCCGGGAAGAAGCCCGCCGTGTGCCATTCGCTCGTCGAGATGCTCGATCTCTACCCGACGGTGTCGAAACTGTGTGGGCTGGAAGTCCCCCAGAACGTCCAGGGCGCGGATATCTCCCGCATGCTGGACGACCCGGCGCATCGCGTACGAGACGCGGCGTTCAGCGTGGCGCCGATGCGCAAGGGCTTCCTGCTGCGAGAAGACGACTGGGCGTACATTCAGTACGGTGAGGATGCCGGCGCCGGAATCGAGCTGTTCGACATGCGCGAGGATCCTCGACAGTACACGAACCTCGCCATGTCGCCGGAGCACGCGGCGCGCGTCGAGTCCTTCAAGGCGAAGTTCGCGGCCAAGATGAAGGCGGTGCGGGACAACGACCTCGATATCGACGACTCGCGGCCCGCGGGGAAGAAGCGGAAGAAGAGCGCTCGGCTCCGGGAACGCGGGAAGCGCTGAGAAGCAACCATCCGACAGCGCCCACTGCGACGAAGAGGACTCGGGCCGGAACTCGGGGGCCGGTGCCAGCTGGTCCGGATCGCGCTCGACCTCCAGCAGGAACGCTCGCGCCTCCTCCGGGGGCCAACCCGCTTTCTGCAGACGCTCGTACAGGTATCGCTTGTCGCCGCCACCTCGCAGCGACTTTGCGAGGCGGCGGGCGAGCTCTGTGAAGTGGTGCGAGAGGGGGGACTCGAACCCCCACCCGTTTCCGGACAGGAACCTAAATCCTACTTTTTGTCGTTTCATGTCCTGTCCGGGAGCTTATTTTCCAACGCCTTAGGTGGTTCTTGTTGTAATAACGCGCCAATTGTAGACAATCTTATTACAACGGTTATTGCAACGGTCAGCCTGGAGGACGTCATGCCGGAGAAGGCGAAAAAGGCTCGGAAGAAGACCCGCCGCAGGCGCGATCGGCGACCCGTGAAGACGGAGTTGGCGACCTGGCACTCGCCATATCGACCAGCCGGGCGCAAGGCATGGTACGTCCGTCGGAAGGACGCTCACACCGGCCAGACGAAGGCGTTCCAGCTCGTGTCCGAGAATGAGAGCGACGCGCGCCAGGAGGTGATTCAGCTCGCGAATGATGAGGTCCGCCGCTGGGTGAAGACCGGCGAGACGCCCGACGGCACCCCGCGTCACCTGAGCCAGAATACCACGGTGAAGTCCGCGTTGGAGGCGTGGCTGGAGGACAAGTCCGACCTCCGCGAATGCCGCCGCGTGTCCGTCGCCAC
>CAYMRB010000482.1:0-7428 GCA_964392615.1 uncultured Planctomycetia bacterium
CGTAGAGAGCGCCTCCGTCTCCCTCTCCCCGACCGGTACACGGGGCCGGCTCCGGCATCGACTGCGACGACACCGACTCCGACTCCGACTCCGACTCCGACTCCCCGTGGTGACACCTCCCCGTCGCTCCGGCATAATGCTCCGCGCCATGCCCGAATCCGATGCCCTGCCGCTCGAGCTGACGTCCGCCGAGCTGAAAGAACTTCTCGCAGCGGTCGGCGACCGTCTCGGCGAGTTTGTCGAGTCACTCGAGAGCCAGCCGATGCGGCCCGCTCGTCGGTCCGGCGATCCGGTCGGATCGTTCGATGCGGACGCGGCGTGGTTGGCGGCCCCGGTTCCCGAGTCCCCCGCGGCTCCTCGCGAGGTGCTCGAGTTCCTCTTCGAGTCCGTCATCCCGCACGCGTTCAATGCGGCTGCGCCCGGCTACCTCGCGTATGTGCCGGGTGGTGGCCTGCCGTCCTCGGCTGTGGCCGAACTCGTCGGCGCGATCGTCAATCGCTATACCGGGCTGTGGATCGCGGCTCCCGCGGCTGTGGAGCTCGAGACTCAGGCGATCCGCTGGCTCGCCGAGCTGCTCGGCATGCCGGACGGGACGCTCGGAGTACTGACGTCGGGCGGCTCGATGTCGACACTTCTCGCGCTGGTCGCCGCCCGGGACAAGCTCGTGCCTCACGACCTGTCACGCGCTGTCGCCTATGCGTCGGACGAGGTCCACCACAGCCTCGACAAGGCCGCGCGCGTCGCTGGCGTCCCGGCGCCGAACGTGCGGCACGTCGCCGTCGACGACCGGTTCCGGCTGTGCCCCACCGCGCTGCGCGACGCGATTCGATGCGACCGCGAACGCGGCTTGGCACCGTTCTTCGTCTGCGCGTCCGCGGGCACCGTGAACACCGGCGCGGTCGATCCGCTCGACGACGTCGCGACGATCGCCGCCGAGGAGAACCTGTGGTTCCACGTCGACGGCGCGTACGGCGCGGCGTTTCGGCTCGTCCCGGAGCTCGCGCCGCGCTTTCACGGCATGGAGCGAGCGGACTCTCTGACGGTCGACCCGCACAAGGGGCTCTTCCTGCCGTACGGTACCGGCGTGCTGCTCGCGCGCGAGCTCGGCGATCTCGAGCGCTCCTTCAGCGCCTACGCCTCGTACCTCCCCGCGTTTCAGGATGACCACCAACGCCTCGATTTCTGCGAGCTGACGCCCGAGCTGACGCGCGACTGGCGCGGCCTGCGGCTTTGGCTCCCCCTGCGACTCCACGGAGCCGCGGCGTTCCGCGACGCGCTGGCTGAGAAGCGCGAATTGGCGCTCGCCGCCTGGAGCACGTTGAACGAGGAGCCGGACGTCCAGCTCACGTCCGAGCCGGACCTGTCCCTCTTCGCGTTCCGCCAACGCTTCCCCGGCTGCCCCGATCGAGACGAGGAGAACCGCCGCAATCGCGTCCTGCTCGAACGCATCAACGCGCCGCGCCGCGTGATGCTCACCGGCACGGAGCTCGGCGGCGAGTTCTTCATCCGCGTCTGCGTTCTCCATCTGCGCACGCACCGTGCACGCGTCGACGAGGCGATCACGACGATCCGCGCCGAGCTCGCCGCCATGCGCACCGAGCATATGGAGAGTTGACCCCGACTCCTGCTATCCTGTCCCGATCTCGACAAGACCCCGATCACGGCGAAAGCACGATGGTGAAGAGTCAGCTCCCGAACGACAAGCACGCCCTCTATCAGCTCTCCGTCCAAGCGCCCGACTTCGAGGTCGGATTCCTGCAACGGGTCTATCGCCAGATCCGAGGCTCGAAGCCGCTTCGCCTGCGCGAGGACTTCTGCGGCACCGGCCTGCTCGCCTGCGAGTGGGCCAAGCGCGTCCGCGGGGGGGAGGCAGTCGGCCTCGACCTCGACGCTCCGACGCTCGACTGGGGCCGACGCAACAACCTCGAACCGCTCGGCTCGCGGGGGCAACGCGTCGAGCTCCTGCAACGCGACGTTCTCGATCCGCCGGACTGGCGTGCGGACATCATCGTCGCGTTCAACTTCTCGTACTTCGTGTTCAAGGATCGCCCGACGCTCGCGAGCTACTTCCGATCCGTCTATGACAGCCTGCCGGCTGACGGTCTGTTCGTCGTCGACCTGTACGGGGGACCGGAGGCCCAAGTCGCCCAGGAAGAGCCCCGCGAGCTCGACGAGGGCTTCACGTACGTGTGGGATCAGGCGCACTACAATCCGATCACCGGCGAAACGGTGTGCCACATCCACTTCGAGTTCCGCGACGGCTCCCGCATGAATCGCGCGTTCACGTACGACTGGCGCCTGTGGTCGCTGCCCGAGGTGCAGGATCTCCTCGTCGAAAGCGGCTTTCGCAACGTCGAGGTGTTCTGGGAGGGCACGAATCACGCCACGGGTGAGGGCAACAACGTGTTCCGCCGCAGCCGCAAGGGAGACGACTCCGCGAGCTGGGTGACGTACGCGGTCGCCGAAAAATAGGCGCGCCGAGCACGACCGGACACCGCTTCCGACACGCCTTGTACGCCGCTCGACACTCGTTGTCGGCGAGGCGAATCCTCCTGCCGCATGGGGCGCCGCTTCCACGACCGCGAGGAGTTGGCCGCTCGTTTGCTTCCCGCGCTGAACGTCGCAGACGCGTCACAGCCCGTTGAAGAAGGGCTGGCAGACGCCGGGTGTTTCGGCTCTCGCAGCCCGTTGAAGAGGGCTGCTGGCAGGAGGTGTTCCCATGTCACGTCTCACGCTGCTGGCAGCGGCATCGCTGCTGCCGCTCGTCGCGACCGGCTGTCGGAGTCTGGCGAAGCAACCGAGCGCAGAGATCATCGGCGGCGCACGGCACGCCACTCCGTCGCGCGACGCACCGAAGGTCCGGCCCGACGACGACGAATGGCGGCGCAAGCCGTATCCATTCCCACCGGTCTACTTGTCGTTCACCTCGGGAAGCGGCAACCGATGGCGCATGATCACGCCGCTGTACTGGCAGGTGAAGGGCAAGCACAGCGAACGACACACCGTGCCAGCGGTGATGACGTACCACGCGGACCGCCCTTCCGACAGCACGTCCGGTCACGTCCTGAACTGGTTCTGGAAATCGACGCCGAAGGAGAGCTGGGGCGTCTTCTTCCCGCTGGCGTGGAACTTCGAATCGCCCGAGGCCGACACGGCGCTGTGGGGTCCTCTCTACTCGCGCACCGAGCATACCGGCGATCGCCGCGAGCGGGTCCTGTTCCCAGGGGTCTACAGCAGCGAGCGCGACGACACCGGATACGAGTACTGGAGCGTCCTGTTACGGCTGATCGGTTACGAGCGGCAGGTGTTCGACGGCGAACAGTGCGCACGCGTGTGGTTCCTGTTCTTCTGCTACGCCTACATCGACTGACGGCTCCCATGACACGCCTACGATTCGCCGCGGCCTGGGCGTGGATCGCAGCCCTCGCTCTCGCGCTGCCCGGTTGCGCTCAGACCGCGCGCATTCAGCTGCTCACCTCGGTCCTCGGCCCGGTCCCCGCCGCGGATGCGGACGATGCTCCTCGTCCCTACCGCGTCGTGGTCGCGACGCTCCAGTCGCACCGGTACCGCCCATGCGCCAAGAGCGTCGAGATCGTGCGGCGGAAGCTCGCCGACACGCTCGCCTCCGACCGGCGCTTCCGTGTGCTCGAACCGTTCCCCGCTCCGCCGCGGCCGCGCTCCGAGCTCGAGATGAACTCGGTCGCTCGATTGCGCGACGCGGACCTGCTCGTCGTTCTGCGCGTCGATCATCTCACGGTGTGCTCCTCGGTACACCACGTGCACCGGTACTGGGACGCGAGCGCCTCGGGCAGCGCGCAGCTCGTGTCCGTCGCCGATCGTTCGACGCTGTCGAGCGCGAACAAGACCGTCTACCTGTCCACTCGCGTGCGCTACTCGAGCGGAGAACACGCCCGCGCGCTGATCATCGACCGGCTCGTCGACCGACTGATCGAAGGGCTCCTGGTTCGCCCGACGCCGGTGTTGCTCGACCTGGCCGATCCGGAGGACGGCACGCAGCGTCCGGCGATCGAACGCGCAAAGCGCGGCGACTGGCACGGCGCCCGTCAGCTGACCAAGCGACGGGTCGACTCGTCAGCACACGACGATGCACCTTCGCTGTACAATCTCGGCATCGCGGAGGCGGTCCTCGGACGGCCCGAGGACGCGAGTGAGCACATTCGTCGCGCGGTCGACGCTGCGCCGGGCATAGACCTCTACAGCCACGCGCTCGAACGTCTCGAGCGCGGCGAGAACCCCTGGAACGTACGATGACACCCATCCGCTGGCCGCGCCTCTGCCCCGTCGCCCTCCTGCCGTTTGTGCTCGGCTGCGCTCCAGAGGCGCTGTTCGTCCTCGAACGCGACGAAGTCCTGAACGAGTACGTCGAGTCTCTCAGCAACCGACCGACGCTCGTCGTCGACCTCGATGACACGGTCGTCGACGGCGGGTTGTGGAACTCGACCACCCTGTTCTTCGATCTGTGCTATGGGGCGGAGCCTTTCCCCGGGGCACCCGAGAGCCTCTGCGATCTCGCGACGCGCTGGAATGTCGTGTTCGTGACCGCGCGGCCGGACTGGGTCAAAGACCAGACCGTCCAGTGGCTCGACGCGCAGGGTTTCCCGAACGCGCCGGTCCTCTTCTCGCCGAGTCCGCTTCTGACGAGCGACGCGAAGCGCCGGTACAAGGCGGGCGCGATCGGGGAGCTCCGCGACCGCGGGCTCATCGTGCGCTACGGCGTCGGAGACAAGGCGTCGGACGTCCTCGCATACGACGAGAACGGCGCCAACGCGGTGCTCATCGTCGAGCGATCCGACGACGGCGACTTCGCCGCGTCGTTCGAAGCGCTCGGCGCCACACAGTACGAATGCGGCTTTGGCAACGTCACGCTCATGACGACCGTCGACTGCGCGTGGGCTGGCGTGCTCGAGCACCTGCGGTCACGCGAACGGCCGCAGTGACACGTCGCCGCCCAACTCGCCGACGACGGTCGCGAGCAACGTCGCAATCGAATCGAGATCGGACAGGCTCACGACCTCCGACGGCGTGTGCATGTAGCGGCACGGCACGCTGACGAGGCCGATCGGAACGCCCCGGCGCGAGCGATAGAACAGGTCGCCATCGGTGCCGGTGCGATTCTCGAGGACCTCGTACTGCAGATCGATCGACGCCTTCTTCGCCGCGGCCTCGACAAGGCCGACGAGCGACTCGTTCAGCCGCGGACCGCGAGCGACCACCGGCCCCTTGGCGAGACCGATCTCGGCGACATCGGAGGTTGACACGTCGGGCTGATCCGACGCGAACGTGACGTCGACGACCAGCGCGAGGTCCGGCTCGAGATCGTAGGCCGCGGTCAGCGCTCCCTCGCCGCCGAGCTCCTCGCAGACGGTCGACAGAGCGATGACGCAGGCCTCCGGCGCCTCCGAGCCGAGCCGCCGGAACGCCTCGGCGGCGCAGAACACGCCCGCGCGATTGTCCGTCGACTTCGACGCGATCAAGTCGTCGCCCAATCGCGTGATGCCACGACGGAACGTGATCGGATCGCCCGGACGGACCTTCTCCAGCGCGTCGTCCTTCGAGGCGCAGCCGATGTCGATGTACAGCTTCGACACCTTGCCGATCTTGCCGCGCTCGTCGTTCGACTGCAGGTGGGTCGGCTTGCGTCCGAGCACGCCGTCGACGACGCCCCCGGCCGTGTGGATCTCGACGCGCGATCCCGGCAACGTCGTGGAGTCGACGCCGCCGATGCCGCGGAAGAACACGAACCCATCGTCGTCGACATGGTGAACGATGAGGCCGATCTCGTCCGCATGCCCGGTCACGACCACGCGCGGCGTCCCTTGCGGATTGCGGATCGCGGCGACCGATCCGTGCGGCGTCCATCGGATCTCATCGGCGCAGTCGCGCACGTACTCCGCGAAGATCTTCTGCACGGGCCCCTCGCTGCCAGAGGGCCCCGGCGCGTCGAGCAACGCGCGAAAGAAGTCGAACGTCGACGGTTGCAAAATCGGCTCTCCTCGGGTCTTGTCGGTCGCGGGCTGTCCGCCGCAGGTCGCCGCGGCACCCGCCGCAAAAACCACGACGCGATGCCACGACAACCGCGAAGAACCGCCCTGCCGCACCGTTCTCGACCGAACTCGGAGACTGGCGCGTCGATGTTCTCGAGTGCGGCCGCCTCGGACTCGACGGCGGCGCCATGTTCGGCTCCGTGCCGCGCGGCGTATGGGAGCGCCGCATCCCGCCGGACGACCGGCACCGCATCCCCCTCGCGATGCGAGTTCTCCTGCTGCGCCACGAGCGCACGGCTGATGTCGTGCTCGTCGACACGGGCATCGGCACGAAGTTCGACGCCGACTTCCGCGATGTGCTGGCGATCGACAACCCCGAGTCGGAGAACTCGACGACCCCGCTCGAGATCGCGCTGCGCAGCGTCGATGTCGAGGTGTCCGACGTCACCGCGCTCATACTCACCCATCTGCACTTCGACCATGCCGGCGGCGTCACGGTCCGCTGCGATGGCGACGTCGTCCCCGCCGCGCCCCGAGCCGAGCACTTCCTGCAGCGCGCCAACCTCGAGACGGCGCGATCTCCCAACCCGCGCGAGCGCGCCTCCTACCTCCCCGAAAACTTCCAGCCCCTCGAAGCCGCGCGGTTGACCCTGTTGGACGGCGAGGAGGAGATCCTCCCGGGCGTCCGCGTGACCCCGTCGTCGGGGCACACCGCCGGCATGCAGACGGTGCGCGTAGAGGGCGGCGGACGCGTGCTGCGATTCGTCAGCGACCTCGCACCGACCAGCCACCACGTCCACCTGCCCTTCACGATGGGTTACGACCTGTCGTCCCGCACGATCATGCGCGAGAAGGAAGCCGCGTGGCGGAAGGCGATCGACGAGGAGGCCGTCATCGTTTTCCAGCACGACCCGGTCGTCGTCACCGGCGCCGTGCGATTCGATGGCAAGCGATTCCGACGCTTGGTCGACAGGACGGTCGAGCCGTGAAGGGGTCCGAGGTCATCGAGACGCGTCAGCGGCCGCTGCGCAGCGTCCCGATGACCGTCGTGTCTTCGAGAATCCGCACGATGCCGTCGGCCCAGTGATCCTCGGCATTCAACGACGGGACGAGACGCAGCTCCTCGCCGCCGTGCGCGCGGAAATCCTCGCGCGCCCGCATGCCGAGTTCCTCGAGCGTCTCGAGGCAGTCCGCGACGAAGGCGGGTGACAGGACCGACAGGTTCCTCACGCCGTCGCGGGCGAGTTCGCGCACGCGAACGTCGGTGAAAGGCTCGACCCACGGCTCGCGACCGAGGCGAGATTGGAACGTCACCTCCCACGCATCGTCGGCGAGCCCGAGCCCGTTCGCGATGGCGCGTCCCGTCGCGACGCACTGCGCCCGGTAGCACATGCGGTTCGCGGCGACGAAGCGGTCGCAGCAG
>CAYMRB010000483.1:0-7408 GCA_964392615.1 uncultured Planctomycetia bacterium
CATTTCGTCCGGGATACGGTGCGTGAGCAGCTGGATCTATCGGCCATCTACGACGCGTACAGCGACGATGAACGCGGCCGTCCGCCGTACAACCCGACGATGATGGTCGCGCTGCTGCTGTACGCGTACGGAACGCGCGTGCGAGAGATGTGGGCGAAGCTGAAACGCGGAGGACATGAGAGCCGGTATCGACGGCGCAAAATCGTCGTCGAGCCGGTATTCGGCCACATCAAGGCAGCGCGAGGTTTCCGCCAGTTCCTGCTGCGAGGGGAAGAGAACGTCGGCTTCGAGTTCTCGATCGTCTCGACCGCACACAACCTCAACAAGCTGTTCGTCGCGGGAGGCCTCGGATGAGGGACGGGACGGGGCTTAGCACGGTCCGAACGCGGCCCCAATGGCTCAATGGTGCCCAGAACGCGATGCTGGCTCCCGCGTCGTCAGGCCTCGCGATGGAGATGCGCTCCGATCTCAGGCCGATCGCCGGGCCCTAATGGAGCGCTGGAAAGCCCTCAGCTGCGTCGAGCGTCTTTCCGAGACAGGCTCCTATGCGCCCGCCGAAGTAGCCCTCCGCGCCATCATCGGAACGGCCGTCATCGGGCGAGAAACCCGGCTTTTCTGCCATTTTAGGCGATTTTCTGCTTGAAGAAGTCTCGCCAGTTCGCTCCACTCTCTGCATTCCTGACGTTTGCATGTAGCGTTTGCATTCGTACAACCCCTCCAAACCCAAGAAGGGAGAGAACCATGGCGAAGAAGAAGAAGAAGGCTGCGAAGAAGAAAGCGAAGAAGGCGGCCCCGCAGGAGATGCTGCTCGTCGGAAGCAAGACCAAGGTCGCGCTCAAGGCGTACGGCGTCAACGTGTCGGGCGATGCGCTGGACGGACTGAACAACGTCGTCCACTGGTACATTCAGCAGGCTGCCGCTCGCACCCAGGCGAACGGTAGGAAGACTGTCCGCGCGCACGACTTCGTCGTCTGCTAGTTTTCCGCACTGATGTGCTGTCATCGTGGCCCGTCCGCTAGCCGAAGCGCCAACAACTAGCGGACGGCGCGCACGAGGCACATCGAACGGCCGGCGCGCCGTTCCCCGCGGCTCGCGGTAGTAGGGACCGCGTTCTCCGCTGTGGGGCCGACCGTCCGGCGTCAACCGAGAACGCGCTGTCGTGCGATCGTCCAGAGAATCTTCGCACCGGCGCGCAACGTACCGCTGACGGTCCCGCTGATCTTGCTCGCGCCGATGCGAGGACGGTAGCTGACCGGTCGTTCAGTCACGCGCAAGCCGCAGCGGTGCGCTTTGATCTGCATCTCGATCGTCCAGCCGAAGTCGCGATCGCGCATGCCGAGGCGTTCGAGCGCGTCGGTGCGAATGGCTCGAAACGGGCCCAGATCGGTGTATCGCGCTCCCCAGAGGAGTCGCATGAGGAAGACGGCCAGGCGGTTGCCCCAACGCGCCTGGACCGGCATCGCACCCTTTTCGAGGGCGCCCGCGAGGCGGCTACCGATGACGAAATCGTGCGTTCCCGCGGCGATCGGAACGAGAAGCGCAGGCAGCTCGTCGGGGTGATCGCTGTAGTCGGCGTCGAGGAAGACGACGACGTCGGTCGCCGCATCGAGCGCGCCGATACCGCGCAGGCACGCGGCGCCGTAGCCGCGCTTCGGTTCGTGCACGACGCGGGCTCCGGCGTCGGCCGCGACCTCCGCGGTCCGGTCGCGGCTGCCGTTGTCGACCACGATCACGTCGTCGACCGGAGGATGCGGGATCGCGGCCAACACGAGTGGCAGCGACGCTTCCTCGTCGAGCGCGGGAATGACGACGGCGACGTTCAACACGCGTCTCCCGGCGATGGCCGCCGCACGCGATCGATCACAGGCCCCGGGCGATGCGATCGATCGCGACGATCTGCTCGAGCAGCGCCCCGAGGTCGTCGAGACGCATGCTGTTCGGACCGTCGCACAGGGCGCGGTCCGGATCCGGATGGACCTCGAAGAAGAACCCGTCGCAGCCGACTCCGGCCGCGGCGCGAGCCAGATAGGGGATCAGCTCGCGGTTGCCGCCAGAGCGATCGCCGAGCGCGCCGGGTTGTTGGACGCTGTGCGTCGCGTCGAAGATGACGCCCACGCCGCCCGCGCGGATCTCGGGTATGGCTCGGAAGTCGTTGACGAGGTCGCCCTGGCCGAACGTGGTGCCACGCTCCGTGATCAGCACGCCGGGCGTGTCCGCACCCGTCGCTGCGCGCACACGCGCCGGTACGCTCTTCGGCGGCAGGAATTGCCCCTTCTTCACGTTGACGATGCGGCCGGTTTCCGCCGCGGCGCGCAGCAGGTCGTTTTGGCGACAGAGGAACGCGGGGATTTGAACGATATCGAGGACCTCGCCGGCGACGCGCGTTTCATCGACCGTGTGCACGTCGGACGTCACCGGCAGTCCGGTCTCATCGCGGACCCGTCGCAGCAAGTCGAGGCCGCTCTCGAGGCCCGGGCCGCGGTAGGACTCGTGCGAGCTGCGGTTCGCCTTGTCGTACGAGCCCTTGAACACGATGGGAATGCCGAGCTCGTCGCGCAGGCGCTCGAGTGCCCGTGCGATCTCGAGGACGAGCTCGACGCTCTCGAGCGTGTCGGGGCCGGCGATGATCAGCGGCGGCGCGTCGCCTCCGACGACGATGCCGCGCGATTCGATGCGTGCGGTGCGTAGCGGTAGGTCAGGCATCGCGGTCGCGATTCTCCTCCTGCGCGCCGTCGTCCTCGGCGCCGTTCTCGTTGTCGCCGCGCGCGCTTGTCTGGACCAGAGTGCGCCGCAGTCCGTAGAGCTCGTCCGCGCGGCGTCGTATCTCCACGGATTCGAGCAGGGTCTCGACGAGCGCCTTCGGCAAGCCCTCGAGTCCGACCCGGCTGCCGCTGAACGCACCGACGACGGACGCGGTCGTCGCGACGTTGCCGCCCAGGCGCAGCGCGCGATCCACGGCGCCCTGCCAGTCGCCCGGCGATTTGAGCAGATCGTAGAGGCCGACCAGAAGCACGGGCACGGCGTACTCTCCGAGGCCGTCGTCCCGCGGCGGGTAACTCGGGTCGTCGCACGTCGTGAGCAGAATCTCGAGCGCGCGACTATCCGTCTGGGACAGCACGCGCGGCATGTCGAGCACGGCATCGGCGACGCCGTTGTCGAACGCGCCACAAGCGGTCGCGACCTGATCGAGCAGCTGTCCGAGGATGGTCTCCTCGTGCGCCGTGTTGTACGCGACGACGGACGCGACGCCGGCCGTGACGGCGAGGACGCGCCGGTCCGTATGCGTGACGCCGACGAGGGCCTCCGTGTGTGCGGGGATCTCCTCGATCGACTTGCAGTTCCACAGGCCGATGGGAATACCGCGCGTGACGGCACCGCAGCTCGCATTGCCCGCGGGAAGCGCGGCGTCGTTCCACTCCTTGCTGCCCTGCACGATCTGCCGCATGGCGGCGGTCGTCTCGGGATCGGCATCGACGATCTTGAGATCGCGCCAGAGCGGCACGAGGTGGTCCGCGAGCAGCTCGGCGCTCTCCTCGTCGGCCTCGAGGCCGCTGCGCTCGAGGATCGCGTCGACCACAGCGAGCCAGCCCTGCGTATCGTCGGTGTACTGGCCGCAGGGATGGTGTCCGCCGCCGTGCGTCTCGAACCGCTCGACGAGGGGGCGCGCGACGGATTGCAGGAACGTCCGCGAGTAGTTCTGAAACGGAAACGCCAACGCGTCGGCGATCGCGGCTCCCAGCAAGGTGCCGCGGTAACGCGAGTGAATTCGCTCTTGAGACTTGCGCATCGGGCCGGATTGTACCAGGCTCGCGCCGCGGCGGGATACGTGTTATCAGCCCGATCGCGTCGCTCGCTGCGAAGGGTACGCCCGACTCGTCGAATCCGGGGCGGGATGGTAGCCTTCGTTGACTCGACGAACCCCACCTGCTAAACAGGACAAGCCTAGCCGATGCATTCCGAGCCGAGACTGTTCGGAGAGGTCGCGCTCGAGAAGGGATACGTGACGGTCGCTCAGTTGTACGAGGCGCTCACCGTGCAGGCGAGGGCCGAGGCTCAGGGCGCGCGCTATCACTTCCTCGGTGAGATCCTCACCGAGCTCGGTTACATGACCGACCTGCAAGTGCTGGACGTCCTGAATGAGATCCACGTCGTCGAGGAGACCGTCTGACAGTCCGCGCGAACGCTTCCCGCGTTCGGCTGCTGCGGCCGTCTCCATCACCGCGCCGCTCGTCTCGATCCTCCTCGTTTGTGTCTCCTGCTCGCCGCTGCCGCGCGTCGAGCCGGCGTTCGAGGGCCTTCGTCCGAGCCGCATCCTCGTCGCGCTGCCGAAGAACGAGACCACGCGTGCGATCAGCGAGGTCCACTTCGGAGGTTTCGGTCAGCGCCACACGCTCGGGGCGCACGTGTTCGACTTCCAGCGGCTCTTGCGCCAGGCGATCGTCGCGTCGCTCGAGGCGAAGGGCTACGAGACGGTTCTCGAGAGTGCGCCGAGTGAGACCGAGAGCGACGGCCAGCGGGTCGATTGGGCGGAGCCGCTTCCCGATGGCGCCGAGCGGCCTGCCTTCGACGCCTATCTACGCGTGGCGATCGAGGCGTGGTCCGGTCGACTGACCGCGCCGCTCGAGTTCGAGATGCGGTACCGGATCGAGCTCAACCACGTGCCCACGGGACAGCCGCTGTACTCCGGTGCGTTCTCGGCCCGAGGTGCCGAAGAACGATCGGCTCCCGGGCAGACGAAGTTCATCCGCACCGCTGTGCGCAGGTCGACCCGTCGCGCGACCGAGCCGCTGCCGTTCTGCCGGCGGGCGGACTCGAGTACCCCTCAGAGGTCCTGAGAAGCGATGGCGGCCCGGCGCGCCCTCCCTCTCCCGCGATCGCCGTCGGGCTTCGGTCCTCTGCGCTGGCTCGGACCGCTTCTCGTGCCGCTGTCGTGGCCATACCGTGCGGTCGTCCGCCGCCGTACGCGTCGCATGCGCGCGCGTGCGACGCGGCTCGACGTTCCCGTCGTCAGCGTCGGCAACCTCACCTGCGGCGGTACCGGCAAGACGCCGACAGTCGAGATGGTCGCGCGCGATCTCGCCGCGTCGGGGCGCAAGCCGGCCATCGTCAGTCGCGGATACGGCTCCGGCCCGGCTGCCGAGAACGACGAGTTTCGCGTGCTGGCGGCGAACCTGCCGGGCGTCGATCACGTGCAGGACGCCGATCGCGTGGCGGCTGGTCGGCGCGCGGTGGAGCGCGGCGCCGACGTGATCATTCTCGATGACGGCTTTCAGCACGTGCGGCTCGGGCGCGACTTGGACATCGTTCTTCTCGATGCGCTGCGTCCGTTCGACAACGGGCGATTGTTGCCGGCCGGGCTGCTGCGCGAGCCGGTCGAGGCGCTCGAACGCGCCGATCTGATCGCCGTGACCCGTTGTGAGCTTGCCGCACCGGAGGCGCTCGAGGAGCTCCGCACGTGGCTGAAGAGCGCGCTTCCGACGACGCCGACGATCGAGCTCGGCACGCGCGTCGTCGGCTGGCACGATGCGCTCGAGGAGACGCGGGACGAAGCGGCGCCGATGGGAGCGGTCGTCGCGTTCTGCGGCATCGGTCACCCCGAGGCCTTTCGACGTCAGCTCGTCAAGGAAGGCAGCGATGTCCGCGCTTTCTTGCCTTTCCCTGACCACCACGCTTACACTCGGGCCGATCTCGAGCGCGTGGCTCGACAAGCGCGCGCGATCGACGCCACGGCTATCGTGATGACGCAGAAGGACGCGGTGAAGCTCACCGACGCCGAATGCCGCGGTGCGATGGCCGGCGAGCGCTGGCTGTCGATGGTCATCCGCCAAGAGATTCTGGCGGGCGACACCGAATACCGTCGCGCCTTGCGGTCTTTGACCGCGCGCGACGAGTAGCTCGCGGAGCTGCTGACGCCGAAGAGGAGTGCCGCATGGGAAACGAGCTGATTCGTTTCGTCGAGAAGTTGGGCCGTCCGCGCATCGGAGTCATCGGCGATCTGATGCTGGATCGCTACGTGTGGGGCGATGTCGAGAGGATCTCGCCCGAGGCGCCGATCCCGGTCTTGCGAGTCAGCCGTCGCGAGGTGCGCGTTGGTGGCGCCGGCAGCGTTGCGGTCAACTTGGCGCGGCTCGGCGTCGACGTGCGCGTGTTCTCGCTCGTCGGCGGCGATGAGCACGGCACTCGCGTGCGATCGATCCTCGCGGACGAAGGTTGTCGGGTCGACTCGGTGCTCGACGATGCGTCGCGCCGCACCACGGTCAAGACCCGCAACATGGGCTATGTGCAGCAGTCGCATCGCGCGGTCCAGCAGATGCTGCGCGTCGACGACGAGGACCTGGCCCCGGTCTCCGAAGAGCAGGTCGCGCGTCTGCTCGAGTCGGTGAGCGAGCATGCCGGCGAGTTGGACGCGCTCCTCATCAGCGATTACCACAAGGGGCTCGTTCAGGCGGAGCTCGTCGCGGGCGCCCTCGACGCGATGGCCGGGCGGCCGATTCTGGTCGATCCGGCGCGCGTGTCGGATTACTCGCCGTATCGCGGGGCGACGCTGATCTGTCCGAATCGCTTCGAGGCGGAGCTCGCGAGCGGGCTACCGTGCCGAACGCTCGAGGAGTGCGGCGCCGTCGGACGTCACCTCGTCCGCGATCTCGATCTCGGAGCCGTCGCGGTCACGCTCGACCGCGAGGGGATCTTCCTGTTCTGCTCCGACGGCGAGTCGCGGCACTTCCCGACGCGCGTGCGTGTCGTTGCCGATGTCACCGGCGCCGGCGACATGGTGTTGACGATTCTCGGCGTCGTGGCCGCGGCCGGCGGCACGCTCGATCGAGCGGTCGAGCTCGCCAACGTCGCGGCTGGACTCGAGGTCCGCCATTTCGGCGTGACTCCGATCAGCCGCGAGGAGCTGCTCGGCGAGCTGCGTTTCCAGGGGCACCCTGTCGTCGGCAAGATCAAGTCTGCCGGCGAGCTCGCGCGCGTCGTCGAGACGATCCGGGAGTCCGGGCGCACGGTCGTGTTCACGAACGGCTGCTTCGATCTCCTGCACCTCGGGCACCACCATCTCCTGAACGGCGCGAGCCGCGAGGGGGACGTGCTCGTCGTCGCCGTCAACAGCGACGAGTCGATCCGTCGGCTGAAGGGGCCGTCGCGGCCGCGTATCGCGCAGGAGGATCGCGTCAAGATGCTCGCGGGCATGGAGGCGGTCGACTACGTCGTCGTGTTCGACGAAGACACGCCGAACACGCTGCTCGAGACGCTGCGGCCCGACGTGCTCGTCAAGGGCAGCGAGTACAGTGGTGACGAGGACGGTGTCGTCGGCCGCGAGATCGTCGAGGGGTACGGCGGTCGCGTCGCGTTCGTCGAGCAGCTGCCGGGATTCTCGACGACCGCGCTGCTCGGTGAGGACGCGGGGGAC
>CAYMRB010000484.1:0-7402 GCA_964392615.1 uncultured Planctomycetia bacterium
CCGCCGCTTCCGCGCCCGCCGCCCCCGCCGACGCCGACGCCGACTCCGACTCCGAGTCCGCGTCCGAGTCCGACTCCGCCGCCGACGCCGACGCCGACGCCGACGCCGACTCCGACCCCGACCCCGACTCCGCCTCCGCCTCCGCCTCCGATTCCGTCCTCCCAGCCCCGGAAGCAAGCTTGCGCACGAGCCACTCGTCACCCCATAATCCCGGATTGCCCATGCCTCGCCGCATCCGTCCGGCGCGGCACCATCGCAAGGAGCCCCGATTGACCGCCACCAGCTCCCGAGAGCTCGCAAAACGTAGCGCGAACATCCTCGATGAGCGCAAGCTCGAGGATATCGAGATCTTCGAGGTCGCCGACTCGATCCAGATCACGGACTACTTCGTGATCGCCAGCGGCCGGAACCCACGCCATCTCCAGACTGCGGCGACGTACCTGTCGAAGGAGTTCCGCACGGACGGCATCGTGCGCGTCGGGCAGGAGGGCGCCCGCGAGGGCAAGTGGGTCCTCCTCGACTTCGAGGACGTCGTCATCCACTTGTTCCTCGCCGAGAGCCGCGAGTACTACGACCTCGAGCTCCTGTGGGGCGATTGCCCGCGTGTCCAGGGTTGGCAGCAGCAGAAGCCGCGCCCGGCGACCAGCAGCGAGTGAGCCGGTGACGGACGATTCGGCCACGGGCGGCGATGTGTACCGTGTCGAGCGTCTGTGTGCGTCCGAGGAGGCGACCCGCGATCTCGCGGCGCGACTCGGCGCGCTCCTTCGCGGCGGCGAGATCTTGTCCCTCGTGGGCGATCTCGGCGCGGGCAAGACGACGTTCGTGCGCGGGCTCGCACACGGGCTCGGCTGCGAAAACGTGCGCCTGGTGAGCAGTCCGACGTACGTTCTCGAGCACATCTATCCGGCGCGTCACGAGATCCATCACTACGACGCGTACCGCCTCTCGTGCGCGGAGGAGCTCGCGCAGCTCGGTTTCGACGAGCATATCGGAACCGACGCGATCCTCGTCGTCGAGTGGGGCGACCGCGTCACGGACGTCCTCGGTAGCGAGCAGCTCGTCGTCGAGTTCGGCTTTTCGGCCTCTGGGAGCGCGGGATCGGTCCGGGAATCCGCACCGACGAGCCGACGGATCACGCTGGCCGGCCTCGCGGGCGTCTGGCAGCCGATCCTGGCTGGGCTCTGAGCCGATCTCGCCGTCTCCAGAACTCGCGCTCAAGTCGCGCGCCGGCCTGACCGGATAACACAGTATGCGTGCACCTCCGCACGCGGCCCGCTTCGCGACGGAAACTCCATGTCCTTGAAACCCGCCGAGGTTCGCCTCGGTCAGCTCCTCGTACAGCATCAGTGGTGCACGCTCAGGAACGTCACCCTGGCTCTGCGCCGCCAGGAGGAGCTGCGTGCGCGGGGCACTAACCGTCCACTGGGGCGTATTCTCGTCGAGCAGGGCTGCATCGATGAGGAGACCCTGCGCGACGCCCTGTCGAAGCTCGGCGCTCTGCACCTGGAGTGCCGGAGCTGCGCTTACACGACGCGCGTTCGGAAATACGCGCGGGGCAAGCCCTACTCGTGCCCTCGCTGCAAGAAGCCGATGGAGCTCGCCGAGCCGAATCCCGTCAGGGGCGCGTCCGGCGCTGCGGCCGCGAAGAAGCCGGCGCCCGCTGCTGAACCGGACGGGAGCGCCGGTAGCCCTCCGAATATCGCTCGGCCGCCCGAGACCGCCGACGGCGACAGTGGCGAGTTCGTCGGCCGCGTGCTCGGCGGCTGCCGCCTCCTCGAGAAGATCGCGCAGGGCGGCATGGGCGTTATCTTCAAGGCGACGCAGCTCAACCTCAACCGCATCGTTGCGGTCAAGGTGCTCGCCGAGGATCTGTCCGACGACGAGTCCTTCGTCCGGAGGTTCATCGAGGAGGCGCGTGCGGCCGGACAGCTCAGCCATCACAACATCGTCCATATCAACGACGTGGGCGAGCACCGGGGCGTCTTCTACTTCATCATGGAGTACGTGGACGGCGAGAACCTCAAGGCGGTTCTCCAGCGGTCCGGGCCGCTGTCGGTCGAACGCGCTCTGGTCGTCGCGTTGCAGGTCTGCTACGCGTTGCGGCACGCACACGAGCGCGGCATCATCCACCGCGATATCAAGCCCGAGAACGTGATGATCACGCGTGACGGCGTCGTCAAGCTCGCCGATCTCGGCCTCGCGAAACGCATCGGGGCAGGAGCGGGCGACGGGCTCACGCAGGCGGGATCGATCTTCGGAACGCCGTACTACATGGCGCCGGAGCAGGCGAAGGACTTCAGCAACGTCGACCAGCGCTCGGATATTTACAGCCTCGGCGTGACCTTGTTCAAGGCGATCTCCGGGCGCGTGCCGTTCGACGGTCGCAGTCCGATCGAGATCATGGTCAAGGCGCTCGACGGTCGACATCCGCCCCTTCGCTCCCTGCGCGACGGCGTGCCGGAGCTGGTCGAGAAGCTCGTCGACCGCATGATGGCTCGGCGTCAGGAAGACCGATTCCAGGGCATCGACGAGGTGATCTCGGAGCTCAAACGGATTCTCGGCGCGCACGCGAGCCGGAGCCGCTCAGAGAAGCTGCTGACGTTTCAGTGACGACGTCGAGTGATCGACGCGCCGCTTCTGCGGTCGCGACCACTCGGCGCCGAGGCCGAACGGGCTGTTGAACAATCGCCGCGGCTCGCGCAAACTACCGCGAGTACCGGTCGCGTGCCGTTCGGGCCTGGTGGAGCCGAGTCCGGCTCCCACGCGAGTCGATTTCCGATACCGGCCATCCCCTTCCCGGTTGATCATGACGTCACCCGACAACGACACCGCTCGCGCGGCCACCGATGGTGGTGAAACGGGCGCGGACGGAGCGCCGACGTACTTGTTCTCGGCGACCATCGTCCGCCCTCCCCTCGATGAATTCGACGACACGTACCGCAAGCGAATCCGTGGTATGGAGTCGTCCGGAACGCCGCGTCAGATCGAGCGATTGACCCGCGCGTGGGAGCTCGCCCGCGACAAGCTGGCGGCGCGGCTCGGGCTCGGCGAGAGCGACGAATCCGTCGCGTCCGACGGCGCTGCGAGCGAGGAGACGGGCGACGTGCCACCACACGGGGGAGACGCGGCGAGCGCCGACGCGGACGACCGTGATGCGCAAGACGATGGCGCGGAGCGCGAAGAGCCGGAAAGCCGCGATCCGGACAGCGGGCAGAAGGACGGTGACGCATGATCATCCGCTCGATTCGCGCCGAGAACTTCATGCGTTTCTCGAATCTGCGTTTGGAGAATCTGCCCGAACAAGGGCTGATCGGCCTCGAAGGACCCAACGAGTCGGGCAAGAGTACCGTCGGCGAAGCGCTGTTGTTCGCGTTTTTCGGTCGAACGCGCGCCGCGAAGAGCTGCCCGCTCGAGAATCTGATCCAGTGGGGCAAAGAGTTCCTGCGCGTCGAGGTCGAGTTCGAGGCACGGGCGGACGGCAAGGACGGGAGCTACTCGATCTTTCGCGAGATCGACCGCTTCGGCACCAACTACGTCAAGCTGCTCGAGCTCCCCGAGCGCCGCGAGATCGCTACCGGTAACATCCGCGTCTCGGAGGCGCTGTCGCGTCTGGTCGGATTCGACTACGCCGAGTTCGAGCACGCGTTCTATCACGATCAGTACGGCAGTCGGCTCGTCGACGCGACGCTGTGCGATTTCGTCGAGGACATGGTCGGCGTCCGGCAGATGCGCGAGGCCGGCGACGATCTGCGCCGCGAGATCGAAGAGCTCGAGCGGCAATTCGGGCACTACCAGAAGGAGATCGGGCGCAATCTGCGCCAGGTCGAGCGTCACGCGTACAGCCTCGAGCGGCTCGACGAGATCCACGGTGGTGTATCGAAGACGTCCGCAGATCTCGAGGGCGTCCGTCTGGATATCGAGAGCTCGAACGAGCAGCAGGAGAAGCGCCGCAGCATGGCGGACGAGCGCGAGGCTGGCGAGCGGCGCCTGCGCGCTCTCGCGGATCTCAAGGGCGACGCGTTCGTCGAAGGCGTGCAGGAGAACCTGCGCGAGTACGACGCGCTCGATCGCGAGCACGCGGGGCAAGGCTCGCTCTTCTCGGAGTTGCGCGAAGAGTTCCGTGACATGCGCGACGGGCTGTGCCAGGTCGACGAGCTGACGCGAGGCTTCAAGGACCTGGCGCGCGCGTTCGTCGAAGCCCGCCACACGGTGGAGGCCGAACTCGACGGCTCCGACCGCGACAGTCTGCAGGCGCGTTTCGATCGCAGCGAGTCCGATCGCGCCGCGCTCAAGGAGCGCGCGCGACGCAGCGCCAGGGGGCTGTGGTTCCTCGTTGTCGTCGTCGTGCTCTTCGCGGCCGTTCCGGAGGAGGTCACTCCCTTCTGGATCGCTAGTGTCGGCGCTGGCGTCGCGGCACTCGCACTTCTCGTCACACTCGTCAAGATCGTTCGCAGCTCCGCGTTCCGGGCGCACGAACGCACCGCCGCCGGATTCATGCAGGATCTCGGCCGTCAGGTCGAGAACGCGCGGAAGCAGCGCGAGCAGCTCGCCGCGCTCGAGTCCATCCGCGAGTCCGGACACCTCCGCGACTTCGTCGACGCGGCCCGTCTGGTCGACATGGCCTCGACCCGCCGTCGGCTCGAGGACTTTGAGAAGAAGTACGAACGTCTGCTCGGCGCCGGCGACGGTGGCACGACGGGCGACGAGGCCGATCGTGGCAAGGGGAACGGCGGCAAGGGGAACGGCGGCAAGGGGAACCGAAGCCGAGGTCGGAGGAAGCGGGGCGGCCAGCGCCGACCGGACGACTACCGTTCGCTTCTGCGCTCCCTCGCCGATCGCGAGAAGCAGTGCCGCAAGAAGATCCTCGCGGCGGTGCAGGCCGACGACAAGCGCATCAAGGGGCTCGACAAATCGCTTCGCTCGACGCGCAGCGAGCGCGATCGTTTCGAGAACGAGCTTCGCGAGTGCGAGGCGCAACGCGCCAAGAAGGAAGCTCTCGAGGCGAAAAACGTCGAGCTCGAGAAAGCTGCCGCCGCAATTCGCGATCAGATCGACGACCGGCATGCCGGGATCGAGCTGCTCGAGCGCGCTGCGGCCACCGTGCGGGCGAAGCTCGGGCCGACTCTCGGGACATTCGTGCGCGCGCTCCTGCCGTCGCTGACCGGCGGTCGCTACAAGGACGTCAAGATCGACGAGCACCTCGAAATCGAGGTCTTCGCCGCGGACCGGCGCGACTTCCTGCCGGCGGTCGAGCTCAGCGGGGGAACGAACGAGGCCCTTCTCCTGGCGCTGCGCCTCGCGCTGTCGCAGGCGTTCGTCACGTCGCGAGCCGACTCCGGATCGGGCGAGGAGGGGGCGAGCGCTGCTGGTGGGGGGGCGCAGTTCGTCTTCCTCGACGAGCCTTTCAAGATGATGGACTTCGCGCGCGTCGTCGAGGCGCTGCGGGCCCTGCCGTCGATGAGCGGCGATCTGCGCCAGTTCTTCGTCGTGCAGCCGAACTACACCGAAGCGCAGCGTGAGGGGCTCGACTGGCTCGTCCAGACGAGCCTCGAGAGCGACGATCTCCAGCTCGGATCCTGACCTGAGAGCGACCGTTGTCCGCTACCGAGCATTCCGCCACCGAGCCGTCGGTTCTTCTGACCGGCCCGACCGCGAGCGGCAAGGGGCAGGTCGCCTTCGAGCTCGCGCGTCGTCTCGAGGCCGACATCGTGTCGGTGGACTCGATGAAGGTCTATCGCGAGATGGACGTCGTCACGGCGAAGCCCTCGGCGGAGCGGCGTCGCGAATGCGCGTACCATCTGATCGACATCGTCGATCCTGATGTCTCGTTCAGCGTCGCGGACTACCGCGCCGCGTTCGATGCGATCGTCGACGACTGCCGTCGCCGCGGCCGACCGGTCGTCTTGTGCGGCGGCACGTCGCTCTACGTCAAGGTCCTGCTCGAAGGGCTCGTCGAGGGGCCGGGTGCGGACGAGCGCGTGCGGGAGCGCTTGACGGAAGAGGCGCGCCGCATCGGGCTCGATGCGATGTGGGAACGCCTGCGCGCCGTCGACCCGCTCGCGGCCGAGCGCGTCTGCCGCGAGGACGAGCGCCGCATCGTGCGCTTCCTCGAGTACTACGAGACGGCCGGACGTCCGATCAGCGACGCATGGCGTTGGAGCCGCCGCGCTGCGGCCGGGCCCGAGTTCCGCATCTTCGGACTCGAACGGGATCGCGCCGAGCTCTATGCGAGGATCGACCGGCGCGTGTTGCGGATGGTCGACGACGGATTGTTCGACGAGTCGAACCGCCTGCTCGACCGCACGCCGCCGCTCGGTCGCAGCGCCGCCCAGTGCATCGGCGTCAAGGAGATCGGCGCCGCGCGTGAGAGCGGCGAGTCTCGCGATGACACGATCGCGCGGATCCAGCAGAACACGCGCAACTTCGCCAAGCGTCAGCTGACGTGGTTCCGCAAGATGGAGATCGAGTGGCTGCCCGTGTCGAGTGACTTCAACGCGGGCGAGGTCGCCGACCACCTCCTCGAGCGCGTACGTTCCGGGGCGCGGGAGGACGCGTCGTAGCGTTTCACCGGCGTGCTCGGGGGCGCTCGCAGCTCAGCGGCGGTACGTGAACCACACGGGGCGCTCGGCCTGCGGCGAGATACCGAAGAAGTTCTCCTTCACATCGGAGTGGAACTCCGCGACCTCGCTGTCGAGCTTCATCGCGTGATCTTCGAATTCGCCGTAGGTCCAGACGCGGTCGAGCTGGGTCTGGCAGCCGACGCTACCGAGAAGCAGGAGGGCTCCGATGACGGTGGCTGTCTTCCTGAACATGGTCGTCTCCGATGGTACGTGTGATTCCTGTGAGCGCAGAAGCATACCATCCGAGATCGGCGCACTCGTCGATCGACCACACCCCATCGTGATTCCGAATACGTCGACCGTCCGGGAACGCTGGCGCCAGTACTTTCGGGCGTGGCAGCCGCGTTGGTTGACAGCTGATAACCCGACAAGATCCGTGCGGTTCGACCCCTTGTGCGGTCGATGCTACTCTTCGTCAGAGAGGGTCTCTCGAGAACTGAAGGCCGGAGCGAGGGTAGAGTCGTATGTCACGGATCGTGTGCTTCATCACCGCGTGCGTCGTTTTGGGACCGGTGGGCACCGGCTGTCAGAGCGTCGCGGACTACCCAGTCGATCGTGCGAGGGACTTCTCCGACGTCTTTGGCGTCGACTTCTACTGGGGTCAGGGTCTACTGGCGAACGCACGGGCGACGAAGCTCGTGCAGGCGGGCATCGGCAAGTTCGACGGTTGCGTCGCGTCGTACGACAAGCGAGCCGCGGGCGTCAAGGAGGAGATGCGCGCCGAGGCCGGCGTGCCGCTCTACTACTTCACGGTGTACGACCGCAAGGCGACCGAGACCGGC
>CAYMRB010000485.1:0-7390 GCA_964392615.1 uncultured Planctomycetia bacterium
GATCGGCCCGGTGATCCAGAAGGCGAATCAGGCCGGCATCCCGGTGTTCACGACGGACATCAAGGGCCTCGCGGAGGGCGTCGACATCGTCTGTCACGTCGCGACCGACAACCTCGGCGGCGGTCGCGAGGCCGGCAAGGCGATGATCGAGGCCGTCGGGGCGACCGGCGGCGAGATCGTCGTCATCGACTGCAAGCAGATCGAGTCGTGCCTGCTGCGCGTCCAGGGCTTCAAGGAGGTGATCGACGCGCACAACAAGACTGCCGCGAACAAGATCGAGATCGTCGCGGAGCTCCCGGGCAACGCCGCGCGCAACGAGGGCTACAAGGCCGCCGAGGACGCGCTGCAAGCCCACCCGGACATCGTCGGCATCTTCGCGATCAATGACCCGTCCGCGCTCGGTGCGCACTCGGCGCTCGAGAAGGCCGGCCGGGCGGATCAGGTCAAGCTCATCGCATTCGATGGCCAGCCCGAGGGCAAGCTGGCGATCCGCGACGGGAAGATCTACGCCGATCCGATCCAGTTCCCGGACAGGCTGGGTGTCGAGACGGTGCGCGTGATGATGTCGTACTTTCGCGGGGACGATGTGCCAGAGGAGATCCTGATCCCGACGGAGCTTTACCGGCAGGCGGACGCACTCGCGGACCCCGATCTGAAATGACGAACGGCGCGCCGCCTCTCCTCGAGATGCGCGGCATCGACAAGTCGTTCCCCGGTGTCCGCGCGCTGCGCGGCGTCGACCTCGAGCTGTGTCGCGGCGAGGTGCTCGCGCTGCTCGGCGAGAACGGCGCCGGCAAGTCGACGCTCATGAAGGTGCTCGGTGGCGCGCACGCACCCGACGCCGGAACGCTGCGAGTCGACGGAGTCGATCCGGGAATCAGCACGCCGATCGACGCCCGACAGGCCGGCATCGGCGTGATCTGGCAGGAGCTCAACCTGATTCCGTCACTCTCGGCCGCCGAGAATCTGTTCCTCGGTCAAGAGCGGACCGTCGGTGGGCTCGTGCGCCGCCGCGACGAGGTGCGCCGTGCTCGCGAGCTGTTCGCGCGGATGGGCGTCGCTGTCGACCCGCTCGCACCGTGTCGCAGCCTCTCGGTCGCGCAGCAGCAGGTCGTCGAGATCGCCAAGGCGCTCGCGCTCGACGCACGCATCATCGTCATGGACGAGCCGAGCGCCACGCTGACGCTCGCGGAGGTCGAGAGCTTGTTCGGCATCATCCGCGAGCTGCGCGCGCAGGGGATCGGGGTGATCTACATCAGCCACCGTCTCGAGGAGATCTTCGCGATCGCCGACCGGGTCCTGGTGCTCCGCGACGGCGAGTCGGTCGGCGTGCGGTCGGTCGGCTCGGTCGACCGCGACGAGCTGATCGAGCAGATGGTCGGGCGCAAGCTCGAGAACGAGTTCCCTCGGCGCTCGTCTCGGATCGGCGAGGAGTTGCTCGTCGTCGAGGACCTCGCTCGCGCCGACGCGGTGCGGGGCGTGAGCCTCTCGGTGCGTCGCGGCGAGATCCTCGCGCTGACGGGCCTCGTCGGCGCGGGACGCACCGAGTTGGCGCGACTGATCTTCGGCGCGGATCGACGGGATCGCGGCGTCGTTCGGCTCGGCGGCAGGACGCTGCGGATACGCAGACCGCGCGACGCGATTCGCGCGGGTATCGGACTCTTGACCGAGGATCGCAAGTCCGAGGGACTCATCCTCGGCCAATCGGTGCTCGAGAACTTCGGGCTGCCGAATCTCGGGCGATTCTCGCGCCTCGGATTCGTGCGCCAGCGGCGAGAGCGAAGTGCTTTTGACCGATTCGTCGACAACCTGAGCATCCGGCTGTCGTATCGACGGCAGCCCGCGCGCAACCTGTCCGGCGGCAACCAGCAGAAGGTCGTGCTCGCGAAGTGGTTGGAGCGCGCATGTGAGGTCGTTATTTTCGATGAGCCGACCCGCGGGATCGACGTCGGCGCGAAGTTCGAGATCTACGTCCTCATGCAGGAGCTCGCCGAACAGGGCAAGGCCATCGTGATGATCAGCTCCGAGCTCCCGGAGGTCCTCGGCATGGCGGACCGCGTGCTGGTGATGCACGCCGGGAAGCTGGCCGGGGAGATCCGCGACGTCGCGAGCGCAACGCAGGAGGACATCATGCAGCTCGCGGTCGGGTGATGAACGAGAGCACGAGGACGGACGAGGTTCGGCTGCGATGATCAAGGCGACGGGCTCGACGGAATCCGGTCTGGGCGGCGCTCTGTGGCAGCTGTTGTACGATTACGGGATGCTGGCCGTGCTGCTGCTCCTGTGCCTGTTCTTCAGCGCGATCACGTACAGCGAGCAGCATCCGGTCGGCCCGACAGCCGGCGAGCAGCTAGGGCGCCTCCTGGTCGAGAGCGGCTCCGGGGAGGTCGGCGTTCTCGTCGTCGCCGGCAAGAGCCAGGAAGAGGCGGCGTTCGCCGGCTCGCTCGAGGAAGTGCTGCGGCCGAGTCGAGCGCAGGTCCTGCAGGTAGTGCAGGGCGAGCCTCGCGACGTGCGGCTCGCGTTCGAGGGAATCCACGCGTCGGGGAAGCGGCTCGACGTTATCGCGTGCACGGACACGGCCTCGAAGTGGGTCGCGACGGTCCTCGCGGCGCAGGTCGAGCAGCGGCCGGCCCTCGCGTCAGCGGAGATTCGCACGCCGCAGAGCTACATGTGGCCGGACTTCCTGAAGCTCGACAATCTGCTGAACATCGCGAATCAGATCGCGGTGATCGCGATCATCGCGATCGGCATGACCATGGTCATCATCACGGCCGGCATCGATCTGTCGGTCGGAAGCCTGATCGCGCTATCGGCGGTGACCGCGGCGTGGTTGATTCGCGCGTTCGGTGGCGCGGAGGATGCCGGCGCCATCGCGATGGTGGCGTGCAGCTTGACCGCCGTCGCGTTCTGCGGCGCGATCGGGCTTTTTTCCGGAGTCATGGTCGCGCTCTGCCGCATCCCGCCTTTCATCGTGACGCTGAGCATGATGCTCGTCGCGAGCGGTCTGGCGTATCTGATCTCGGAGGGCCAATCGATCCATCAGGTGCCGAAGACGTTCAATTGGCTCGGCGGCGGCGCGGATCTCGGCGTTCCGAACACGGTCGTGCTCATGCTGGTCCTCTATGTGATCGCGCATGTGCTGATGACGCGGACCGTTCTGGGGCGGTACATCTACGCCGTCGGCGGAAACCCCGAGGCCGCTCGTCTCTCCGGTGTTCCCGTGCGTCGAGTGTTGCTGTTCGTCTACACAGCGTGTGGGGCGCTGGCCGGCATCGGCGGCATCGTCACCGCGTCGTTGTTCACGAGTGGATCGCCGAAATACGGCGAGACCTACGAGCTCGATGTCATCGCCGCCGTCGTCGTCGGCGGGACGAGCCTCCTGGGCGGCGAGGGCAAGGTGCTCGGCACTCTGATCGGCGCACTGATCACGGGAGTCATCCGCAACGGCATGAACCTCACCGGTGTCGAGAGCTACACGCAGAAGGTCGTCCTCGGTCTCGTCATACTGGCCGCCGTACTCGCTGACAGACTGAAGGCGTGGGTGGTGCAGCGATAGGCGGTCGGTGTGAGCCGTCGTCAGACGGTGCAGATGCTGCGTCGCGACAGCACGACTCCGGCCGCCGTCCAGAGCGTCACCCCGACCCCGCCGAGGACGACGACGTGGTCCCACGGCAGGATGCCGTGGCGGATGATCTCGAGGGGCTGGTAGTAGTTCAGCAAGCCGAGGAACGCGAGCCGCTCGGCCGGCTCCCAGAGCCGACTGACGAAGTCGAGAGCGAACGCGGCGACCACGACCGTGAAGACGCAGCTGATCGCACGACCGCGGCGGTCGCTACAGGCCGCGACGAAGTACCCGAGCCCGCCGACCGCGAGATAGACGAGCAGCAGATTCGTCACGACGAGGATGAGAGCGGTGGGCGTCGGGCGGTCCGCGGCGGCGATGTCCATGCTTCCCAGGACGTTGCCCGCGAGTGCGCAGATGACGAGAAAGAGCCCGGAAACGAGCCAGACGAACGACTCCGACAGGAACGCCTGCCAACGCGAGACCGGGAGGCCGAGGAGGACATCGACGGTGCCGCGATCGATCTCGGCGGTCGGGAAGCGCGTCGAGTGGACGATCTCGTGTGACCACAGGAGCGTGAGAACGACCGGATGGACCCACGCGATGGAGCCGAGCGAGACGAGGCCGACGTCCTCGCCGAGGTCGCCACCGACGAGCGCCGACACGAGGTTGCGCACGAACGGCATGCGGAAGATCTGCCCGGCCGTGCTCTCCCAATAGAGGGGTAGCACCGACGCGAGCAGCAGCTCGAAGCCGAACAGGCCGAGCCCGAAGAGGAGGGTCGGCAGCCAGCTCTCGCGGATCGCCTTGAGGATGAGGCCCCGGTTCATCGCGCGTCCCGTGTTCGCATCAGGATCGGTAGTACTCCATGAAGAGGCTGTCGAGGTCCGGGGGGCGGATGCT
This sequence comes from uncultured Planctomycetia bacterium, assembly GCA_964392615.1. GTDB lineage: Bacteria > Planctomycetota > UBA8108 > UBA8108 > UBA8108 > CAYMRB01. The sequence goes on from CAYMRB010000485.1 coordinate 4,466, forward strand.
CAGGTCGTCGATCTCGCGGCCGCGAAGCCACTCGAGGAGTGGCGTGACGGGGCCCCCGAGGCGGGCCGACCAGACGTGTGCGGACGGATCCTCGACGTTCAGGAACGGCGGCGGTGACGGCGGCGTCACGCCGTCGGCCCAACGAACCGTCACGACGCGGGCCGCACGGCTGCGGAGTTCCGCGAGCGGCTCGTCCGCTACGACATGCCCGCCGCGAATGATCGCGACGCGATCGCACAGGTCCTCGACCTCGGCGAGGACATGGCTCGAGAAGAACACGGTGGTGCCGCGCGCCGCAGATTCGCGCAGGGTTCGGTTCAAGCGCTCCTGAGTCAGCGGGTCGAGCCCCGAGGTCGGCTCGTCGAGGACGAGCAGGCGCGGATCGTGTGCGAGCGCGAGCACGAGGCCGAGCTTCTGACGCATGCCGCGCGACATATTGCGGACGGTGACATCGAGCTCGAGCTCGAAGCGCTCCGCGAGTTCGCGTCCGCGCGTCTCGACCGACCGGTCGCGCCGCGTGCGACCGACGAACGAGATCGCATCCCGGCCGCGCATCCAGCTCCACAGGCGGAGATCGCCCGGCACGTAGCCGGTGTCGGCCTTGATGCGCGGGCTATCACGCCACGCGTCGAGACCGAACACTCGCGCGCCACCGTGCGACGGCCGCAGGAAGCCGAGCAGCAGGCGGATCGTCGTCGTCTTGCCGGATCCGTTCGGGCCGAGGAAGCCGTAGATCGAGCCCTCGGGCACCCGAAGAGACACGTCCTCGATGCCGACGCGGCGCCCGTAGAAGCGACTCAAACCTTCGGTCGTGACCACATCCATGCGGAGCTCCTCGGTCGCGGATTCTATCCGGGGCGGGCGGGCGGTGGAAGCCGCACCCGGAGGCGAGTCCGGGTCGGGTGTCGGTGTCGGCGTCGGAGTCGGAGTCGGAGTCGGAGTCGGAGTCGGTGTCGGAGTCGGCGTCGGAGTCGGGGGCGGAGTCGGAGGCGGAGTCGCTGGCGGAAGCGCACCCGACGCGGTGACCCTTTCGTGACATCCTCGCGCATGATGAACCCATCGCGGGGCCGCGCCGTCTCGTTCCCCGCCAGGCCGGCGAGGTCGTCATGTCGTCCGGACATCGCAGAGTGTGGATCATCGCGCTGCCGCTGGGCGCGCTCGTCGCGGTCGGCGTCGCCGTCGTCGCGTTGCGCGCTCCGCTCGAGGAGGCGTGGCTGCACCATCGATTGGGATCTTCCGACGAGGACGTGGCCACGGCGGCGGCCGAGGTGCTGATCGAGCGCGGCGAGTTGCGCGCGCTGTTGGTCCTGGCGCGGCGCGACGCGGGGTCGAAGGCCCTCCTCCAGGGGCGGCGGAATTGGCTCGATCGCAGATGGTACCGGCTCGACGTCGCGCGCAAGAAGCTGCGCTCGGACACGGTGTGGACGCTGCGCGCGGTCGCAGCACTCGGCGACCGCGCCGAGGAGGCGCTTCCCTCGCTTCTCGCGCTCGTCGGCGATGACGATCCGGCGATGCGCTTCGCCGCGGTGCTGGCGATCGATCGCGCCGCGGGATCGAGCCGTGCGTCGATCGGCACGTCGACACTCATCGAGCTCCTCGCGCACGACGACGCCGTCGTGCGGCTGGCGGCGGCGGAGATTCTGTCTCGGGGGCCGCGCCTCGACGTCGAGAGCGCGCACGCCGCCCTGCGCACGATCGTGCAGACGGGCGACCGCTCCGATGCACTCGGTCTGCTATTGGACAATTGGCCCGCGGACGACGACCCGATCCCGGTTCTCGAGCGCTGGCTCGATAACGACGCGTTCGCACACCACGCCATCGAGGCGACCGCGAGAATCGTCGCCACGCGCGCGGAGATCGAGCTCGACGCCGCCGACTGGCAGCCGCTCGTGCGTGCGTTGAGGCACCGCTCCGCTGTCGTCAGGAAGCGTGCTGTGATCGAGCTCGCGGAAAACACCGGCGACCTCGATCATCGCCTCGACGCATGGGAGCCCGTCTGGCGCGCCGCGGTCGCCGTCGCGACGACCGACCGGGATGCCAAGGCTCGCGCAGCGGCGGCATCGACGCTCGAGTACTGGGTGGATCTGCTCGAGGCGCATCCTCCGTCGTACTTGCACGAGTCGGCGTGGCGGCTGGTCGCGAGCGACGACCCGCAGCAGCGGCGCGTCGGGCTGAGGATTCACTCGTTGCGTGACGATCTCGACGTGGCGGATGTGAAGCGGCTGCTGCCGCTGACGCGCGCCGCGAACTCCTCCGATCCTCCCGACTCGTCGGACCGCGTCGCCGTGCTGGCCGTGATCGCGACCGCTTCGCGAGTCTGGCTTGAGTCTCCCGAAGAGGCCGCAGCTCTCGCGCCTCAGGTCGTCCCTCCCCTGATCGACGCGCTCGACGACGACGACCCGGAAGTCGTGGATACCGCGCTCGCCGCGCTCGGCCGGATCGGTCCCGTCGCGCGAGCCGCGACGCCGCGGCTGGTCGCGATGATGCACGACGAGAACCACGTCGACGAGGCGAGCTGCGCGCTGCTGATGGTGTGCCGCCATCGACTGCCGGTCGCGCCGCTGGCTGCGGCTCTCGCCGGCAACGACCCGTACAGCCGTCGGCGCGTGCTAGGCCTCACCTCGGCGGCGGGGCCGCGCGGGTTCGCGCTTGCGCCGGCGGTCGTCGATGCGTTGCGCGCGAACCTGCGCGGCGAGACCGTCGGTCCCGGAGACGGGAGCGAGGGAGGCGCCACGAACGAGGAGGAGTTGGAGACCGACCGCGAAGCCTTGCTCTGGACGTTGCGGCGGCTCGGTCCGGCGCTGTCCCGCGATCCCGTCCTGGGCGCCGACGTCTGCGAGCTGCTCGTCGGCGCGGTCGAGCGCGACGACGGCTTCGGTGTCACAGCGCTCCTCGACGTCCTCGCCACCACCGAATCGAACCTCG
>CAYMRB010000486.1:0-7389 GCA_964392615.1 uncultured Planctomycetia bacterium
GCCAAGAAGAAGGTCGCCAAGAAGAAGGCGAAGAAGAAGGCCAAGAAGAAGGTCGCCAAGAAGAAGGCCAAGAAGAAAACGGCGAAGCGTCGCTGAGCCGATCGCCGCGACATTCGCGGCTGAGAAAGAGCGCCGACGGACCCTGTCCGTCGGCGTTTTTTCTTGGCCTCCCGGCCCGCCGAATTCCGACGGATGAAATTGGCCGGCCACCGGCCAGTGCATTACCATGCACCGGCCCGGCGCGCATCTTGAGCCCGCGCGTCGTTCGAAATCAGCCGGTAACGCGGAATGGGAACCACGAGCATGCTGTCAGCTATCCGGCTCCGTTGTGCTGCCTCCATCGTGTGTGCCATGGGGTGGACAGCGACATTCGCCTGGGCGCAAGGTGGCGAGAACCCGAAGGATACGGCGACGACGCCGGCCTCGCGCTCGGCGGCAGCGAAGTCGTCCAGCGATGCTGCGGCCAAGCCCCCGGCCGCGCCGCCGATCTTCTTTCTGCGCGACGGGAGCAAGGTCGCGGGCTTTCCGAAGTTCGCGACTCTCCAGGTGGAGACCAAGTACGGCACGTTGCGCGTGCCGCAGAAGGAGCTCGTCCGCGTCCGCCTCACACCCCGCGTAGGCGCCGAGCTGCAAGCGCGCATTCGAGCACTGATCCAAGCGCTCGCAAGCGATGACTTCGACGTGCGCGAGGACGCAACGCTGGCGCTCGGCGAAGTCGGTCTGCCGGCTCTGCCACAGCTGCAACGCGCGAAAGAATCAGCCGACGACGAGACGAAGAATCGGGCCGAGATTCTCGTCAGCGATCTGGAGACGAAGCGCGACCAGGGCGATCAGCAGCACGGCGACGAGATCAGCTCGCCGACCGGTGACCGTGACGAGGTCGTCACACGCCGCTTCACGATCAGAGGCCTCGTGAAGGAATCCGTGTTCAAGATCGGCACGCGCTATGGCGCCCTCGAGCTCGCCGTCGGCGACATCGTCGGCATCGACTTCGGATTCGGCGGCAAGGTCGAGCGGACGGTCAACGTGGCGGGCAGCAAGACCGTTCCGAAGAACTGGGTCAAGACGAAGGTCACGGTCCGCGACAGACAGAAGCTGTCGATCCGAGCCAGCGGCAGCTTGAACGTGTCGAACTACAACGTGACGGCCGGTCCGGGCGGCACGACGCGGTATTCCGACAACACGTTCAAAAACTTCCCGCAGCTCGCCCTCATCGGGAAGGTGGGCAAGAAGGGCAAGGAGTTTCTGATCGGCGCGAACTACAAGGGCAAGGCCAAGGGCGGCGGCGCCTTGTACGTCGGAGTCGTTCCGTTCCGGCGCAACTACAAGGCGACGGGCAACTTCAAGGTGAAGATCGTCGCCGGCGAGTAGACGCCGCAGTCAGAGAACGAGCCGTCGAGGGGCTACGGGCAGACGGCGGCGCACTCGAGCGTGTCGGCGGTGGGATCCGGCCCCGGCAGCAACGTTCCCGGAGCGGGCGGGCGGCTGCCGTCCATGAACAGGTAGCGCAGCAGCGTCAGCGTGTCGCTGAGGTCGACGCGACCGTCATCGTCGGCGTCGCATGCGTCCTCGCAACGCAGCTCGGTGCCGTTCTGCGCCGGCCACACCGCTGCCATCAGCACGGTGATCGCGTCCGTGATGTTGATCCGGTCGTCCGCGTCGCAATCGCCGCGGAGGAACTCGAGGTCTTCGCGCACGAGGACCTGCCCGTCGACTTTCTCGACGTCGTAGGAGTGGCTCCCGACGGAGACGATGTTCGCGAGCGGCACGACTCCGACGACCTCGACGTCGTCACAGAGCTCGAGCGCCGGCTCGTCACCGCACGCAAGCTCCTCGGACAGCTGGACCTCGACGGAGGCCAGCGGCTGAGGGCCGTCCGTGGGAGGCAGCGTCTTGCCGACGAACGGTCCGTCGAACTCGACTAGCAGAGCCAGCACCATTTGACACCCGTCGCCGTCGTCGGGGTCGCCGTCGGATTGGAATGCGACGAAGTCGGCGTCGAGGGCGGCGACGATCGTGTCTTCGCCGACCCGGAAAGAGGCCTCGTCGCAGCGCAGGCGGCAATCGTGGCACACGACCATGGACAGCCCCTGGACTTGATCCAGCCTGGGCGTTCCCGGTACGTGCTCCGTCGGAGACTGGTAGTAGAACGCGATCTCGACGCGCTCTCCCGGAGCGGCCTCGACAGGCAATGGGCGCCCGTCGTCGTCGGTCCCGCGGCCGCCGACGAAGAAGGTCGGCCGGTCGCCCGCGCGGAGCGCGCCGGCGGTCGGCACGAGGGCCCCGGCCGCGGCGATCACACACACGGAGAAAACGGTCAGGGGACGCAGAAAGGAGGTCTGGATCGACACGAGCACGGTCGTTCTCCTCGGAGATCTCTTCAAGAGCACGCGGGAGAGCCCGCGGGAAACTGCCGGTTGTTCGGGGGGTACTCGATCTTACGCCCCCGACCCCCTTCCCGGAACCGCTGGCCGAAACTTTCCCGAAAACGCCGCGCGAGACGACGATCGGACGGGATGGACGCCGCACTTGCCGCCTCCGGCCCGGGTGTCGCACGCGGGCTCGGAGAGTGTTTCTGGGCAAAGACTTACACCGCCGACGGCCGAAACATCCTTGCAACCCCGAGGCCGTCAGTTACCTTCGCGCCATGCTCAGCGACAAGGCGAGCGACAAGCCCGGCGATGCCGCTCGACCCGAATCCGGCGATCCCGCGTCCCCAACAGGCGCCTGGCGTCTCGGCGTCGCGCTGTTTCTGCTGTCGACCGCGACGGTCCTGTTCACGCTGGCGACGTTCAAGTTGCTCAGCTTCTTCATCATGCCGTCGCTGTTCTTCGACCTCCTCTTCGTCGGCTTTCCGATCGGAGCGTTCGTCGGAGCGCGGTTCTTCCGAGTCACCCCACATGCGTTTCGCAGCACGCTTTGGATCCTGCAGATCGCGATGTTCTTCTCCGTGGCGGCCGCGCTGTGGTGCAAGCACTTCGACTACCTGCGCGCACACCTCTTCGAGGTCGACCTGCTGCGGCTCTTGATCCAGATGGGGACGTTCACGGGATTCTTCATCCCGTTCTTCTGCGCGTACGGGCTCAGCGAGTACCTCGGCTACCAGATCGGACGCCGTCACCTCGCCGGCCGTATGCCGCTCGTCTACGGCCTGTATCTCTTCGGAGCGGCGTTCGCGTACTTCTTCATCCAGTACGCGCTTCCGATCGTCGGCATCAGTCGCATCCTGTGCCTCTCGATCGTGCTCATCACCGGCTCGTCGGCTCTTCTCTCCGTTCGCGGTTGGACGCGCTGGACGTTGGTCGGAGAGACGGTGCTGCTGGTCGGCCTCCTCTTCGTTCCCGACGTCGTCGAGCAGGAGTTCCTGACGCGATACAAGGGCGAGGGCGGGCAGTCGACGTTCCAGTACGAACGCAAGCAGCCGCCGTTCCGACTCGCGTTCCAGGAATGGGGCGACTACAGCCTGACGGAGGTCATGTACTCCGAGGAGCGCGACGAGTACGCCGGGTTCTACAACGACCTGATGCAGTGGGAGTACTCGCCGCAGCACGGCTTCGTCGGTCGGTCGCTCGGCATGGTGCCGATCAACATCGCGCCGCGCGACGGCAAGATCGCGATCGTCGGCGCCGGCGGCGGACGCCAGGTTCGGTGGGCGCAGCAGCCTCGCTTCCGGTTCCGGGAAATCGTCGCGCTCGAGCTCGAGCCTGCCGTGTTCCATGCCATTCGAGGAGATCTCGCCGCTGGCTTCGGGCACGTCTACGAGGCGGACAATGTGTCGCCGATCCGCCACGAAGCGCGCAGCTACATGGAGATCCCCGACACGAAGCGACGCGGCGCTCATGAGAAGACCGACGGCGCTTTCGACCTCATCTACATGCCATCCGTCGGCGGCTATCCGCAGATGATGCTCGAGCCGGGTAATATGATCCGCACGGTCGACGCGTACGTCACACTGCGCAATCGATTGAGCGATCGCGGCATCCTCGCGATCTGGTATCCGGCGGGGCTCGATCCGCAGGGCGTGTTGACGACGCAATACCTGCGCACGTTGAGCTCCGAGGCCGTCGGCCTGCACACGAAGGCCTACACGAACCCCGAGGAGTACCTGATCCTCGCGGCCCGCGACGCGCGGACGCCCCTGCCCGACTACGAGGAGATCGACGCGTTCCTGACCGCGCCCGAGCCCCCCACGGGAGACGCCGAGCGCCGGGCCGGCGCCCTGCCCCCGAACCCGGCCGCGCAGTGCTTCCCGTTCTTCGCGCTGCCGGATCCGCTCTACAAGCCGATCAGCGACAACCAGCCGTTCCTCGCCGGGAACGTGCGCCACATCTTCTCGCTGCGTCAGGTCGTCGTGCTCTTCAGCATCGTCGCCGGGCTCCTCGTCGCCGTCGGCGCTGTCGCCATCTGGGTGCTGCGCAAGGCCGGCAATCCGCAGATTCCCGGTCGCTCCTATTGGCACGTGGCCGCGATCAGCTTCCTCGTCGGGGCGAACTTCCTCGTCTTCGAGCACTGCGTCATCCTGGCCCTGTTCCAGAAGATGTACGTGTTCCACGACGCTCTCGTGGGCGGAGCGATCAGCTTCCTGATCCTCTCCGGACTCGGCAGCGTGCTGATCACGCCGCGTCTGCTGCCGTTCTTCCAGGCCATCGGCGGGGCATTCGTCCTCGCCCTTCTCGGCTGCCAGATCTTCGTGCCGGATCTCTCGCCCGTCGCGCTGATCGCGCTGGCGGCGCCGGTCGCATTCGTCACGGGAAGCTTCTTCCCGGCCCTGTTCGAGCTGTCGTCCCACAACCCGCTGGCGGTGTTCGCGCTGGACGCGCTCGGCGCCGGAATCGGGTCGATGCTGGCGTTCTTCCTGCCGATCGCGTTCGGGTTCCACGTGTTTTTCCCGTTCGCCGCCGTCGTCTTCCTCGTGACGTGTGCCGCGAGCTGGTTGTTCTTCCGCGGCCCGCGACTGGAACCGCTAGCGAAGAGTACGCCGAGCGCACCATCGGCAGGACAAGCGGAGGTCGAAGCGACGTGAGGCGCATGACGAATCGCTCGATAGCCTTCGTGCTGCTCGCGTCTCTCGCCTCGGGGTGCGGCGCGGGCTCGCCCTCCCCACCGCTGCCGTCGCCCGAGCGCCCGTACGAGTACGCGGTCGCCGTCGCCGAGCGGGCGCGCAGCATGCTTCCCCCCTCTCGCGCCCTGCCGGTCTACCACCTCGGCCGTACGCACGAACGATTCGGTCGCGCGGACGAGGCGCTCATCGCCTATCGCGAGGCGCTGCGCCTCGACAGCTCGCTCGCCGACGCCTGGAGCCGCGTCGGCGCCATTCTGTCACCGCGCAGTGAGTGCCAGGCGGAAGCGATCGACGCGTACCAGGCCGCGCTGCGGTGCGATTGGGGCCGGCCCGGTCTCTACACTCGAATCGGGCTCGTGCTCGAGCGCGCCCGTCGCGTCGACGACGCGATCGACGCGTTCGAGGCCGAGATCCGCCTCGGCTCGGACGACGGATCGACGCATCGCGGCCGCGCGCACGCGCTGGCCGAAGCGGGTCGGCACGATGAGGCCGTCGCGTCGTACCGCAAGGCGCTGGAGCTCGAACCGCGCCAGCGCGCGGCGTACGACGGCATCATCCGATCGCTGCAAACGCTCGGGCGACCGGACGACGCGCAAGGCTATCGGACGAAGCTCGATGCGCTGGGCCCACAGGAAGACGCCGCCGACGTCGGCGGGGATGCCGATGCCGCCGAAGGCGACGCCGCGCAACAGCGCCGTCATGTGGCCGCCACGTGGCTCGACGCCGCCCGCGCGTTTCTCGACGAGCGGAACCGGGCGGCCGTGCGCCAAGACACCGCGGCCGAAGCGGGATTCCGGCACGAGGCGCTCGAGGCGGCCGACCGGGCCATCGAGTTCGAGCCGGCCTCGGCGTCGGCCCATGGCTTCAAGATCCGGGTCCTGGCGCAGCAGGCGCCGATCGCGGCGGTCGTCGGCGCCGCCAGGGCGTTCGCACGGGCGGCGCCGACCGATCCCGACGCGAGCTGGGAGCTCGCGGAGCGCTGCCTCGAAGCGATCAGCCCCCGGAACTCGCGGTCGATGCTGCCGGAGCGTCGCGCCGAGTTCGTCGGCGAAGCGGACGCCGCGCTGGCCAGGACGCTCGAGCTCCGACCGAGCCTCGCTGCAGCCCACTTCCAACGGGCGCGGCTCCTGCTGTTCGAGATCCGCGACGACCGCCGTTGGGCCGCGGCGCTCGACCACGCGACGAGGGCGCGCGCGCTCGTGAGCGAGCCGACGCCGGAGCACTTCGACGTGCTGGCCTACGCGCACATCATGAACCGCGACGGACGCGGAGCGCTCCGTGTGCTGGAGGAGGGCGTGCAGCGCTTCCCCAGCGAGGCGGGACTGCGTCAGCGTCTCGAGAAGCTCCGCCAATCGATGCGAGGTCGGCCGTGACCCCGACCGGGAGCGCGCACCCCGAGCCTCGACCCCGCGAGCTTGTCTGGGAAGAGGTCGTCGAGAGCGAACCGCGACCACCGGTCGACGCTGAGCTCGACGGCTGGGAGATCCATCGACACCGTCCCGGGCGCACGAACGCACGGCGCGAGTTCGAAGGCCGGCGCTTCCAGCTCAAGTGGTTCACGCACTCCGAACGCGCGACCCGCGGCGGCCCGGCACGCACCGAGTTCGCGAACGCCCGCACGCTCGCCGGGCTCGGCGTTCCGGGTGTGATCGCGGTCGGCTGGGGCCGCCACGCGACCGGCAGCTTCCTCGTCATGCGAGAGTCGCCGGGCGCGCCGATCTACTCGCTGCCTTCCCCCCCCACCGCAGAGCAGTACAGAGCGGTGACGACGGCGCTCGCGAACTACGTCGCGCGAATGCACGACGCGGGCTACTGCCACCGCGACCTCTACCTCGACCACGTGCTGATCGACGGGCTCGACATGCACCTGATCGACGTCGGCCGTCTGCTGGCGTTCCGACGCCGACGCTGGGTGATCAAGGACCTCTCCGCGCTGCTGTTCTCTGCGTGGCGCGAAGGCGTGCCCGCGCAATACTCGCGGCTCTTCCTGCGCACGTATCTCGCTGCGACGCGGCGACGGTGGAGAGTGCGCAAACTACTCGGCACGCTGGCGCGAAAGGCACAGCGTTACCGCGAGCACAACCGGCACGAAGACCTGTCGCAGCGGCCAGGACCGACGGCGCGGTAGCTCGCGTCCCGAACATCGCTCGTACGCTACCACGATCGCGGCGAAAACGCGTAGGGGTCGGCAGCAAGAGTCTGTTATCCTCGATGCTGGACTGTGGAATCCTCGGCCGATTGCGGTCTGAAATCCGGCCGTCGTCGTGTGTCCGAATGGGTGCTCATCACGTACTCCCTTGTCGCGATGAGACTTACGATGACGAAAC
>CAYMRB010000487.1:0-7357 GCA_964392615.1 uncultured Planctomycetia bacterium
TTTGTGTGTTTTTTTTTTTTGGTGGGGTGTTGGGCGGTGTTGCGGGTTATCACCCGGGCGGGGCCGCCCTCGCTGTTTGGGGGGGCGCGGGACCCGCAGACCGACTTCCAGGTCAACGCGAACGGCACGCTGAACCTGCTGGAAGCGACGCGTCGTCACCACCCCGACGCGGTGTTCATCTTCACGTCGACAAACAAGGTGTACGGAGATCGTCCGAACGCGTTGCCGCTCGTCGAGCTGGACACGCGTTGGGAGTTGCCGTTCGACCACGCGTGCTACGACGGCATCGACGAGACGATGAGCGTCGACCAGTGCCTGCACAGCGTCTTTGGTGCCTCCAAGGTCGCGGCGGACGTCATGGTGCAGGAATACGGCCACTATTTCGGCATGCGCACGATGGTCTTCCGCGGCGGCTGTTTGACCGGCCCGTCGCACCGCGGTGCGGAGCTGCACGGCTTCCTCTCGTGGCTCGTCGACAGCGTCGTGTCCGGGCGCGAGTACACCGTGTTCGGCCACAAGGGCAAGCAGGTTCGCGACAATATTCACTCGTGGGATCTGGCGAGCGCGTTCTATCACGCGTTCCAGAACCCGCGTTGTGGCGAGGTCTACAACATGGGGGGCGGGCGGCACTCGAACGTGTCGCTGATGGAGGCGGTCGCGAAGATCGAGGCCTTGACGGGAGACCGCGCGAAGACCGTGCTCCTCGACGAGCCGCGGCGCGGTGACCATGTCTGGTACGTCAGCGATCTCGGCAAGTTCCGTCGCCACTACCCGGAGTGGGAACAAGAGTACGACATCGACGCGATCCTCGAAGAGATCGTCGAGTCGGTCGTCGCGCGAGCGTGAGGCGCCATCAGCATGCAGCACCGTAGTGTCTTGATCACGGGCGGCGCAGGGTTCGTCGGCTCGAACATCGCGATCGCCCTCGCCGAGCGCTATGCGGGTGCCGATGTCGTGGTCTTCGACAATCTCCGGCGTCGTGGAAGCGCGCTCAATCTCGACCGACTCGCGTCGAGCGGCGTTCGCTTCGTGCACGGCGATATCCGGTGCACCGAGGACCTCGCCGCCTTGCCGCCGGTCGATCTGGTGATCGACTGCGCGGCCGAGCCGTCGGTGCTCGCGGGTGTCGATGGCGGGGCTGACTACGTCGTTCGCGCCAATCTGCTCGGCACGGCGAACACTCTCGAATTCGCGCGGCGTCACGGAGCGGCGTTCCTGTTCCTGAGCACGAGTCGCGTCTACCCGATCGCAGCGCTCGAGGCGTTGCCGTATCGCGAGACGGAGACGCGTTTCGAGTGGGGCGACCTGGCCGGGGTGCCGGGAGTCTCCGCGCGCGGCGTCGCCGAGAACTTTGGGCTCGATGGGGCTCGATCTCTCTACGGAGCGAGCAAGCTCGCGAGCGAGCTGCTCATCGCGGAGTACGTTCACCTCTACGGCATGCGCGCGCTCGTCAATCGCTGCGGCATCCTGACCGGGCCGTGGCAGATGGGCAAGACCGACCAGGGCGTCGTCGCGCTGTGGGTCGCCCGCCACGCGTTCGGCGGCACGCTGTCGTACATCGGCTTCGGCGGCACCGGCAAGCAGGTGCGCGACATGCTGCACATCGACGATCTCGTCGCGGCCGTCGTTCGCGAGATCGAGACGCCCGAAATCTGGGACGGAAGGGTCTACAACGTCGGAGGTGGCCCGCAGGTGTCCGCGTCGCTCCTGGAGCTGACCGATATCTGCCGCGAGACGACCGGCAACCTGATCCCGATCGGCAGCCGGCCCGAGACCTCATCCGTCGACGTTCGCGTGTATCTGACCGATGCGATGCGGATCGAGTCCGACCTCGGTTGGCGCCCGCAGCGGACCGTCGAGGACATCGTCGCCGACACGTACGAGTGGCTTCTCGAGCACTCGGAGTCCCTCGAGGCCGTTCTCGTCTGAACGCCCTGGCGCGGAGCGCGTAGCATGAGCGAGCTGAAGCTGTCCGTTGTCATTCCGGCGCACGACGAGGAGGGGACCATCGGCGCGACGTTGAGCGAGCTCGCCGCTGCTCTCGTGGCTGCCGACATCCGGTACGAGATCATCGTCGTCAACGACAACAGCACGGACCGCACGAGTGACATCGTCCGCGAGGTCGCTGTGACGAACTCGGCCGTGCGCATCGTCGACCGAGAGCCTCCGGGCGGTTTCGGCCGCGCGATTCGCACGGGGCTCGCTGCGGTGACCGGCGACGTCGTCGTGATCTGCATGGCGGACCGCTCCGACGATCCCCTCGACGTCGTGCGCTACCACCGCAAGATCGAAGAGGGGTACGACTGCGTGTTCGGATCGCGGTTCCTGCGCGGAGCGAGCGTGTCGGGATATCCGCTGTTGAAGCTGATGGTCAACCGCATCGTCAATCGAGCCATTCAGCTGTTGTTCTGGACGCGGCACAACGACCTGACCAACGCGTTCAAGGCGTACCGGGCGAGCGTCATTCGCGAATGCGGGCCGTACCGTGCGAGTCACTTCAACATCACCCTCGAGATGTCGCTCGGCGCGATCGTGCGGCGATACAACGTCGCTTCGATGCCGATTCACTGGTACGGGCGGACGTGGGGGAGCTCGAAGCTCCGGCTCGCCGAGATGGGGCGCCGCTATCTGAGCGTCGTGCTGAAGCTGTTCTTCGAACGCGTGCTGATCCGGGACGACCTCCTCGCCGAACGCCTCGCTCAGCGCGCCAGCTCGACCCGCGAGGTCGCTCGTCTGCGAGAGCAGGTCCAGCACCTCGAGGAACGCGTCGAGCGTTTGGAGACGGAGGAGGACACGATATGCGCAGCACCCAACGGCATCGTTTCGCGATCCTGACCTGCGGCGCGGTCGCGCTCGTCGTCCTCGGCGTGCGGTTCGCGATGATCGACGCATGTGGCAATCCGCTGCCCTACTGGGACCAGTGGGACGCGGAAGCGCGAGACGTCGTCGTGCCGTGGCACGAGGGCGAGCTGAGCGCGCTCGATCTGTTCGAACGTCACAACGAGCATCGCATTCCGTTCACGAAGGCGCTGAGTCTCGCCCTGCTCGTCGCGAACGGCGCGTGGGAGCAGCGCGTCGAGATGGTCGCAGGGGCGTTGGCACACGTCGCGACGGCGATTCTCCTCGTCTGGCTAGCGCCGGTGCTTCTGCCCGGGCGGCGGCGGGCGTGGATGGTCGCGGCAGCGCTGATCCTCTTCTGCCTGCCGTTCGGCTGGTACAACACGGTCAACGGATTTCAATCCCAGTTCTACTTCCTCGAGCTGTTCAGCGTTCTCGCGTTCGTATTCGCGCTGCGCGCCGATCGCTTCGGGGCGTCGTTCGTCGCGGGCGGCGTGCTCGCGGTCGTGGCGTGTCTGTCGATGGGGTCCGGTCTGCTCTGTCCGCTCGCGCTCGGGCTCGTCTGTGCGTACCTCGCGGTCGTCGATGCGCAGCGGCGACGGCTCTGCGCTGCGAGCGCGGTCCTGCACCTCGCGATCGCGGGAGTCTTCCTCGCGCTGTCCGGGGGCAGCCAGCATCTCGATCTCGCCAGCGCGGAGGGGCTGAGCGATTTTCTCGCCGCGCTCGCGCGAACGCTCGCGTGGCCGTTCGTCAACACGCCGTGGCTCGCCGTCGTCGTGTGGGCTCCGTTCGCGTGTTTCGCGGCTTGGCACGTCGCGGCGCGGCGACCGCTCGATCCGGGCGCGCGCTGGGTCTTGACCGCGGGCGTGTGGATCCTGCTGCAGATCGTCGCCATGGCCTATGTGCGCGGGCACGGCGGCGTCGCTCCGCCGAGTCGGTACCTCGACCTGCTCGCGCTCGGGCTCGTCGCGGCGTTCGTCGGGCTGATGCGGCTCATGCCGAGCGGCAGCTTTGCCGGTCGTGACGCGCGTCGATGGGCCGCGTTCGGTGCGGCGGCGGTGTGGGTGATCGTCGTCGCGGGCGGGCTCGCGCGGTTCTCGGTGGTCTACTGCCGTCCGGCCCTGGTGGCGATGACCGAGGAGATCCCGGAGCAGATCGTTCGCTGTCGCAGCTATCTCGCGACCGGCGAGCTCGAGACGTTGACCGTCGGCGTGCGGCCGGGCTCGATTCCGTATCCCGACGGCGAGAAGCTCGCGGCCTACCTCGATGCGCCCGCAGTGCGTTCGGTGCTGCCCGTCGTGCTGCGCGACGAAGATCCTGCCGCGTGGAAGCAGTGGCGACGCTCCGGTGGCCCTCTCGGCGTCGCGACCGAGTTCGGGCTCGACAGCGCGTGGGGCCTCGTCGCCGCAGGCGGCGTCGGGCTCGTCGTCGCCGGCGCGTTCGGATTCAGACGACGTCGACGCCGCGATCGGGATTGCCGCGCTGTCGAAGCCGAGCAGCGCGAAACGGTCACTTGCGCAGTCGATTGACCGTGTACGCGGCGATGCGCGTCACGAGAGGCTCGCCGTCGCGCGATTTCAAGCCGCGCGGTCGCAGATCGTAGACCCGGTCGGCGATGAGGCCATCGACGACCAGTCGCACGCGGCGACCGTCGGGAGAGACGGTTGCGGCGGTGACGGCGACCGGCTCGACGTCCGTCTTCGGCGAGCCGTACTTCGCGTGGTACAGGTAGCGATAGCGGGTCATCGAGTACGCCGATGTCGACGCTGCGCTGAGCGCGTCGATCGGCTTGGTCAGCTCGATCTCGAAGCCGTCGCGCTTCAGCCGCATCGCGACGATGTCCATCGGCGTGCGCCCGGTGAACCGGATGCGCTGCAATCCCTCGCCCCTTCCGCCCCAGAGTCTCGAAACCTGAGCGATCCAGAGGCTGCCGTCCGGCGCGAAGGCGAGTCGGTTGTTACCGCGGCGGAGTCCGCGCCCTTCGACGAACAGGAAGCACGCGCCCTGCCAGACGCCGTCGACCTCTTCGAGCGATGCGCGCAGGATGCGATCGTACGTCCACTCGGCGACGAAGAACTGGCCCGCGTATGGGCCGAAGCGTCCGCCGGTCGTATCGCAGAGCGGCTGCGCTGTCGACCCGGCAAGGTCGTTCTGCGGAAACTGGATCGCCGGCATCTTGCGGCGCGGGGCGAGCTCGGCGGGTGTCGCTGTCGCGGGATCGCCGTGGAACGTCGGGTCCCAGACGAGACTCGGTGGGTGGCCGTGAAACGCGCCCTTCGACACGTGGTGCAGCGGCGACGTCCCCACCCAATCGCCCTGGTTGTCGACGACGAAGAGCTCGCCTCGCTCGTCGAAGCCGAGGCCGTTCGGCTGACGCAGTCCGCAGGAGATCGGCGTCACGTCTCCCGACGGAGAGATCTTCAGCACCCAGCCGCGGTACCGGACCGGCGAGTAGTGGCCATACTGCTTCGTCTTGCGGCTCGCCTCGGTGAACGCGCCGCGCACAGGCTCTCGGATCGGCCCTCCCGACGAGCAGCAGCCGAGCGCGACCCAGAAGTCGCCGTTGCGATCGCGTACCGGGCCGGCGATGAACTCGTGGTAGTTCCCCGACAGGCCCCACGCGTCGCAGATCGTGTCGTACGCGTCCGCCTCGCCATCTCCGTCGGTGTCGGCGATGCGCGTCAGCTCCGGCATCTGCGTCACGAAGAGCTCGCCCTCGTCGCCCGGCAGGATGCCGAGGGGCCACAGGAGGCCCTGCGCGAAACGGCGCCAATGGAGCGTGTCGCGGTCGCGGATCCAGATCGAGCCGAGCCGGAACGCGACGACGAGATCGCCGCGTCGCGTGAACGCGATCGCGCTCGCTTCGGGGGAGATTCCCGGCGGTGTCGGGATCGTCTCGACCGCGTAGCACTCCGCGCCGACCTGCGCCGGTGCCGGACGCGGGCCGCAAACGGCGATCGCGATCGCCATCGCTGTGGTCGTCATGGCGCCAAGGCGGCGCGGCGCGTGTCGGTCACTCACGGCTGCCTCCCTTGTCGCGGGCCTCGCGCAGCGCGCGGCGCACCTCCTCGGGCAGATTGTCCGGGAGATCGTCCTGCACCGCATCGCGGACGACGCGCACCTCGAAGCGCACGTCGCGTCCGCGCGGCAGCGCCAATCGGCCGTCGACGAACTCGCCGACGGTGGATGTCGCGGACGTGCCGTCAGCCGAACCGTCCGTCTCGTCGCTGCCGATCACGTACCACATGGGAGCATCGACGCGCGCGATCGTGAAGCGTTCGACGAAGCCGACGCGCCCCGCCGCCGGCAGGATCAGCTCGCGCACCTCGACGCCGTCGATCTCGTAGCGAAACTCCGGGTGGCCATCGCGCAGGCGGTAGCCGCGAAAGCGCCGCTTCGGTATGCGATCGGGAGCGCCGCGCCGCAGCGGAAACGCGCCGAGCGACCAGAACCGTTCGCCGACGATCGTCGGGTAGGCCATGCTCTTCGCGAGGCTGCCCGATAGATCGAGGAAGCCGCCGTACCACGCGTACGCGAGCCGACACTCTCCCGCGTCGAAGCAGTACGAAACGATCGGCACGCGAGGCTGGCGCGGCATGCCGACCGCGATCGCGGCGGGCGTTACGTCGGGCAGGACGAAGCGTTGGATGACCGGCCGATGTCCTGGCACGGGCATCGCCTCGGTGCCGAGAACCGCGTTGTCCGCGTCGACACCGACCGGACGCGGGATATTCTCTGCCAGCGCGAACGTCGTCCACAGGTCGGCGATCGTCCCGTCGGCCGCGGCTCGCGGGAGCGCGCCGAGAAACTGCGGCATCGACGTACCGGACGCGATCCTCGCCGGATCGTGCAGCCAGCGGCGGTACCAGTCGAAGCGCAGTCGCTCGGCGACGGTCTGGAGCTGCGGCCCTTTCTCGTCCGCGATCGGACGGAACGAGCCGAAGTCGTGGCACGAGATGCAGGCGAGGCCGCCCTTGGCGCTCTCCCGTCCGAGGAGGTCGACGCCTCGCCGCACGCGCTCGTCGTCGAGCGACGGCACCGGCGGAAGCGGCTCGTCGACGACGCCGAACGCCGCGGCGAGTCGGTGCGGCAGGTCGCCCACCTGCGACTCCGGGTAGCGAGGCATGCGCACGACGAGGTGCTCGCGCGTGCGCCGCCCGTCGAGCAGCACGCCGCGCAGCCACGCGGTGCGCAACTTCGCGCCCACGCCCGTCAGCGGTGGCACCCGCTCCGTGAGGGAGGGGCTCGGCGCGTTGCCGTCGAGCCGATGGCACGAGGTGCACCGCAGCCCTCGCAGGCGACGGGTGAGATCGCGCACGGGCGCGCGCCAGCGATCCGGCATGCGGTGCTGCTCGTCGAGAAAGCGCGCGATCGCCGCTCGCTGGCTCGCGTCGAACGCGTAGCGCGGCACACCGGACGGAGCGAGGCAGCCGCGATCAAGGCGGAGCGCGGCGAGCGGGGGAGGGGCGGTGTCGGTGTCGGAGTCGGAGTCGGAGTCGGTGTCGGTGTCGGTGTCGGT
>CAYMRB010000488.1:0-7326 GCA_964392615.1 uncultured Planctomycetia bacterium
TCGCGTCGTCGGGCCGATCATCGTGGCCGGACTGCATGCTCACCGAAAGGACACGTTGCTGGCGATCGTCACGTCGGCGCGGACGACGGCTTCGATCGCGTCGAATACGGCGCGCTTCGCCTCGCGGGCCTCGATGACGCTCTCGACGACGAAGTCGCAGCCCGCGAACGAGGCGAGATCCGTCGTCGGCTCGAAGCGTTGCCGCCAATCGTCACGGATCGCAGGTGAGAATCCGGCGCGCTCGACGAGATCGTAGATCGCTTCCTCGATGAACTCGGCCGCGCTCGAGTTAGTCTCCGCGTTCGGCGAGTAGCCGACGACTCGAAATCCGTGGGCGAGGCAGCATGCCGCGATACCGCGACCGAGCATCCCCAACCCGGCCACGCCGATGGTTCGATCGTTCACGTTCCTGGCTCTCCTGTATCCACGCGGGTCTTTCGGGTTAGGATGCGCCGCGCTGGACTGGGAATTCCACCCGGAAACCGCAACGATCTCCATGCTCCACGTCACCGACTGGATCGTCATCACCCTCTACGGCGTCGGCATGATCGCCGTCGGCTGGTACTACGCGCGTCGGACCGCGACCGCCGACGATTTCGTCCTCGGCGGCCGCTCGATGCGGCCCCTGGGCGTCGGGCTGTCGCTGTTCGCGTCGCTCCTGAGCACGATCTCGTACTTCTCGTACCCCGGCGAAACGATCGCTAATGGGCCGATGGTGCTCGGCGCGGTCGCGGCGTATCCGTTCGTCGTCGTCATCGTCGGGTGGTGCCTCGTGCCGTTCTTCATGCGTCGGCGCATCACGAGCGCGTACGAGGTCCTCGAGGAGCGTTTTGACGTGCGACTCCGCCTCGTCGGCTCGTCGATTTTCGTGCTGTTGCGTCTGATGTGGATGGCGCTCATCGTCTATGTCACCGTCACCAAGGTGCTTCTGCCGTTGACCGGTGCGAGCGAGAGCTGGACGCCGGTGGTGTGCACGACGCTCGCGGCGGTGACGATCGCCTACACGAGCCTCGGCGGCCTGCGCGCGGTGGTGCTGACGGATGTCGTGCAGACGTGCATCCTCTTCGGCGGCGCGGTCCTGAGCATCGTCTTGATCACCACGGATCTCGGCGGCGTCGACGCCATCTGGCCGCGCGAGTGGCCCGAGGAGTGGGAGCTCGTCTGGGGCTACGATCCGACCGCGAGGATGAGCTTCGTCGGCATCTTCATCGCGACGATCACGTGGCACGTCTGCACCGCGGGAAGCGATCAGATGGCGATTCAGCGCTACCTGGCAACGAAAGACGTCCGGGCCGCACGTCGCACGCTCCTTTTCTCGCTGGGCGCGGATGTCACCGTCCGCGTGTTCCTGTCGCTGCTGGGACTCGCGCTGCTGGCGTTCTTCGTCGCGCGGGCTAGCGACGCGACGCAGGCGGCAGCCGTCGTCGCCGACGCGGACGAGCTCTTCACCCGCTACGTCGGCGGCGAGTTGCCTTCGGGCGTGCGAGGCTTGATCGTCGCCGGCCTCCTCGCCGCGGCGATGTCGAGCCTGTCCTCCGGAATGAACTCCAGCGCGACCGTCGTGTCGCGAGATTTCGTGACGCGCTTTCGATCGCAGCCGTTGTCGGAACGCGATCAGCTGCGGCTAGTCCGAGGGATCTCGGTCGGCGTCGGCGTGGCGGTCGTCGTTCTCAGTCTGCTGGTCGATACCGTCGGCGGGAATCTTCTCGAGAAGGCTTTCAAGATCTGCAACCTGCTCGTCGCGCCTCTCTTCGTGCTGTTCTTCCTGGCGTTCTTCATCCGGCGCGCGGGACGGCTGGCAGCGTGGTGCAGCGTACTCTGCGCGACCGTCGTCGCCGTGCTGATCGCCTACTGGAAAGACGTGACGGGGACCGAGGGCATCAGCTTCCTCTGGATCATGCCGGGCTCGCTCGTCACCGGAGTCGTCGTCGGCTTCATCGTCAGCCTGGCAGCCCCGCGCCCGACGAACGCCGCTTGAGGAACGGAGGCGGCGACCCCGACACGAGGCAGACCAGAATCAACCACAGCGTCGTGCGGAGCGAGGGTCGCAGCACCGCACCAGCGTCTGAATCGGAGTGTCGATTCCCGTCCGTCACTCGGGTCTCTTCTGGTATCTTGGTTCCCGGCGAAACGGTTCCATCGCACGATTGAGGAGGGCGACGTCTTGGGTCTCTTCGACAAGCTGCGCGGCGAGATCGTCGACATCATCGAGTGGATCGACGACACCCGCCACACTATTTGCTGGCGCTTCCCGCGCTACCGTAACCAGATCAAGAACGGCGCTCAACTCATCGTGCGCCCCGGGCAGATCGCGGTCTTCGTGCACGAGGGCCGCATCGCCGACGTGTTCGAGCCGGGACGCTACGAGCTGACGACGAACAATATCCCGATCCTGAGCACGATCCAGGGCTGGAAGCACGGCTTCGACAGCCCGTTCAAGTGTGAGGTGTACTTCGTCAGCACACGCCAGATCACCGATTTGAAGTGGGGAACGCCGAATCCGATCGTTCTGCGCGATCCGGACTTCGGCCCGGTGCGCGTCCGCGCGTTCGGCACGTACACTCTGCGGGCACAGGACCCGAGGGCTTTGCTTCGCGAGCTCGTCGGCACCGATGGAGTTTTCGAGGCCGAGGAGGTCACCGAGCTTCTCCGCTCGGCGATCGTCACCGCGTTCGCCGATCTTCTCGGCGAGGCGAAGATCGGCGTCCTCGATCTCGCGAGCAACTACCAGGAGCTGTCCGACCAGCTGCGCGATGCGGTCGTCGAGCGGGTCGACGACGAGTACGGTCTCGACGTGCCGGCGCTCTTCGTCGTCAACGTCTCGCTGCCGGAGGCTGTCGAGAAGGCGCTGGACACGCGCAGCGGCATCGGCGTCATGGGCGACCTGAACCGCTTCCAGCAATACCAGATGGGCAACGCGATGATGGCGGCGGCCGAGAACCCGGCCGGCGGTGGCGCTGCCGAAGGGATGGGCCTCGGAATGGGATTCGCGCTGGCGAATCGGATGGCGGGCGGAATCGGCGGATCGATCGGCGCGGCGCCCGTCCCGCCGCCGGTACCGACGCGGACGTGGCATCTCGCTGTCGATGGTCAGTCTACGGGTCCGTGGGGCACGCAGCACATCGCGAACGGCATCGCGAGCGGTCAGGTGAGCCGCGACAGTCTCGTCTGGTCGCAGGGCTTCAGCGAGTGGATCCCGGCCGGCAGCGTGCCCGAGCTGGCGAGTCTCTTCGGTGCGGTCCCGCCGCCCCCGCCGTCGATTTGACGAACGCAGGCGAGAGCGACGATGTCCGCAGACCGAGAGCATCGACCAACAGACACGCCACGCCCCGGAACGACGGACGGTGCAGGGCAGAGGGCGAACGAGGAAGAAGGCCGGACGTTCCCATGCGAAAGTTGTGGTGCGGACCTCGAGTTCCACATCGGCCAGCAGCGACTGAGCTGCCCCTATTGCGGCTTCGCGAAGGAGCTCGACTTCGATGATGACGCGGCGGTAGCCGAGCAGGACTACCACGCGATGCTCGACCGCCTGGCGCGCCAGCGCGAGACCGACGAGCCCGAGCCCGAGGCAGCCGACGTCGCGACGGTAGTTTGTGACTCTTGCGGCGCTACGGTGGTATTCCGCGGCCGCCTGACGAGCTCGGAATGCGCGTACTGCGACGCGCCGACGCAGCGACGCGACGTGCATCGAGCGGAGACGCGCGTGCCTGTCGATGGCGTGCTTCCGTTTCGCATCGAACGCAAGACCGCCCGCATCCATCTGAAGGCGTGGATTCGCGGGCGCTGGTTCGCGCCGGGCGACTTCATGCGCCGCGGTGCCGGAGGTCGTTTCAACGGCGTCTACATGCCGTTCTGGACGTTCGACACGCTGACGTCCAATCGCTACCGCGGCGAGCGAGGCGAGCACTATTGGGTCACAGTCGGCACCGGCGACAAGAAGCGGCGAGTGCGCCGCACGCGTTGGTATCCCGCGAGCGGCAGCTTCCAGCGCTTCTTCGACGACGTGCTGGTGTGCGCGGCCACCGGTCTGCCGATGTCGCGCGTCCGAGCGCTCGAGCCGTGGCCGCTCGAGCTGTGCGTGCCGTTTCGCAACGAGCTGCTGGCCGGCTTCTACGCCGAGACCTACGCCAAGGGTTTGTCGCACGGCTTTCGTGCCGCCAAGAAGCGTATCGACTCGGCGGTGCGCAGAGACGTCGGCTTTCGGATCGGCGAGGACGACCAACGGATCCACTCGATTCACACGCGCTACAACGCGCTGACGTACAAGCACCTCTTGCTGCCCGTGTGGCTGCTGGCGTACCGCTACCGCGACAAGACGTATCGGGTCGTCGTCAACGCCGCGACCGGCGAAGTGCAGGGCGAGCGGCCTTACAGCTGGATCAAGATCCTCTTGGCCGTCCTCGCCGTCCTCCTCGTCGTGGGTGCGGTTGCCGGAGCCTTCGCGCTCCAGGCTCGGCATTAACAGGCGGCGTGTTGGATTCTGAGATTCAGGAGATCCTGGCGCGCCCGAAGCCATCGTGCGACCGCGCCCGTCGCGGCCGGGATCCGCATCAGCTCGAAGTCGAGGGCTTGCGGGCCGACACGATCATGTAATTCCTGCAGACGGCCCCGAGATACATGGCGGCGGCCCATCCGAGGAGCGACGCCGTGATGCACTTGCCGAGGCCCATGCGGCCGCTTCTGCGTTCGGATGCGGGCCAGCGAGCGACGTGCCTTTGAAATCCACCCAGGCAGGCTTGCGTCGCGTCTTGCACGTCGATTGCCTCGAACCCGGCAGCCGCCAGTCGCGACCTGAATGCGTCGAGACTCGGAGCGAGGTTGGCGCGGGGAATATGGCCGAGTCCAGCGAATGGACGATAGCCCCTCCGGAAGAGCATGTCGGAGAGCACCAGCGTGCCTCCGGGCTTGAGGACGCGCAGCGTCTCGTGAAGGAACGTGTCGCGCGTGTTGAAATGGAAGGCCGCCTCGACGCAGATCACGGCGTCGAATTGAGCCGAGGCGAAAGCCAGTCGCGTCGCGTCCATGACGTGAAACCCACAGCCCGGCGCACGCTTGCGGGCCTCGGCGACCTGAGCCCGCGACACGTTGATCGCAGTAATCATGTCATGCCGATAGCTACGCAGTAGACGCTTGGTCGTGCCGCCCGGGCCGCAGGCGACATCGAGAATGCGTCCTTCTTTGCTCGGGATCCTGTCGATCATGCGATCCACAAGAGCCTCGCTGGCTTCCCGCTGAGACTTCGGGTGCCCGCTCCAGTAGCCGAAATTATAGAAGCCGCTGTCCTCGAAATAGCGCCGATAGTCATCACTGACCATCGTCCTATCGTAGGTGCGTATCCTCATTCGGCCCTGTGCGGTCATCGATCTCTCCATGGTCAGCCGGCATGGTCTCCGGTTCAGATCGTACCGAGCCCATGGCTTGCGGTCGAGACGCAGCTCTCGAGCTGGCCAGCCTCTACTCTTGCGCTCCCTGCACGCTTCTCTGCCCGGTCTTCGCCGGCCGGTAGTCTTCGCCTCGCAGGCTGTTCAGGACCGATTCCTGCCACTCGCGAAGCCGGGCCTGCAGTGCCCTCGCCACGTCGGGTTTCGAGGCGAGGAGATTCTTCGTTTCGCCCGGATCGTCCCGCAGGTCGAACAGCTCGATGCCGCTGCCCTTTGCACCATCGACGACGAGCTTGTGCCGGTTGTCGAGAATGACCCGAGAGCCCCGAAAGTCATCCTCTCTGACCTCGTCGTATCGGTGGTTGACGAAATTCCTGGTCGGAATGCCGCCCAGCAGCTTCACCAGCGGGGTGGTGCCCTTCTGGAGCTCGGGGTCGATATAGGGTTCCGGTGCTCGCCCTTCTCTTCGCGCCCCCCTGAAACTCCAGAAGCAGATCGGGCTCGGTCGGGACATCATACTGCCGTCAAGCAGGCGCATCAGGCTGATGCCGTCCAGCGGCCGGTCCGGAGGAGGGGGCGTCCCGGCCAGCGCGCACAGGGTTGGCAGCATGTCGCTGGTGACTGCGTTGACCATGGTGCTCCGCGGCTCGGGGATGCGGGCCGGCCACTCGATGAGTCCGGGAACCCGGATACCGCCCTCATAGACTTTTCCCTTCAGGGCTCGGAAGCGCGAGGTGGCCAGTCCGCTCGGCGGGATGCCGTTGTCGCCGCAGTACCACAGCAGAGTGTTCTGCCGTAGGCCCCGGTCCTTGAGGTGACTCCGCAGTTTGCCGATGGCGCGGTCCATGGCCGTGATCTCGGCGTAGCGCTCCCGAAGCACGTTGCGCAGGGACCGCCGAATCTGCTTGCCGGTCTCGTTCGAAGTCAACCTCACCATCCGCTCGGAGTACTCGTCCGGAAGCCCATCGTAGAGCGCCAGATCCTTCTCCAGCCCACTGTAGGGCTCGTGCGGCGAGCCGAACCAGACGACCGCGAAGAACTTCCTGCCGCCCTGCGCGGCCTTGGAGACGAATCGGATCGCTTCGTCGACGATGATCTCCGAGCCTTCACCCTGGTGACGTTCCGGCGGACCGCCGTTGCGGGACAGCAGGGGATTCAGCTCGAAGAAGTTGTCGTGCGAAAGCCACTCGTCGAATCCCATGGCGCCCGGGTTGGTCGGCGAGGCTGCCTTCACCGGACCGACGTGCCACTTGCCGAAGTGAGCGGTGGCATAGCCGGCCTTCCGCAGGAGTTGAGCGATCGTGATCTCTTCCGGCCGCAGTGAGCAGCCCGGGTGAAACGTCCCGTAGCGGTTCGGGTGGCGACCCGTGAGCACGCTCCCCCGCGTGGGTGAACAGGACGGATGTCCGGAGTAGAAGTGGTCCAGCCGCAGGCCCGACGCGGCCATCTCGTCGAGCGCCGGTGTCTTCAGGTGGGGATGCCCGTTGTACCCGGTCTCCTCCCAACCGTGGTCGTCCCCCATGAGGAGAACGATGTTCGGCCTCGCCACCGGGGCCTGCCCCGCGTCGACGGCACAGGTCACGAGGAGGGCCAGGCACCACGGGGCTACCCGCGTCCTCGGGGTCATCCTTGAGTCTCTCGTCGAAAGCACGCGTCGCGACACTCCGAATCACGTCGATAGCTTCAATCGCCCGCCACCAGCGCGTGGCGGCCTTCGAAGCGCAACCGATCCTGCCCTTCTACGGCCGCGATGTCACGCGCCGTTCTTCGGCGACCAGAGGGCTCGGCCCGCCTTTCCGCCCGCTGGAGACTTGAATTGTCCCCATGGAAGAGGGTGTAGTGACTACCTTAGTGCCGTCGGTCAGAAGTTCTTGTGCATTCATCCCGTGCCACGGTAGGCCTCGGCGGCCTCTCGGGTCAACGCGCGGTCAGCGTAGCGGTCGAG
>CAYMRB010000489.1:0-7325 GCA_964392615.1 uncultured Planctomycetia bacterium
CGTCGGAGTCGGCGTCGGAGTCGGCGTCGGCGTCGGAGTCGGAGTCGGAGTACTCCGGAATGGGAATGGTCAGCTCCTCCGGTTCCCACATCGATGCCACCAGAAAATCGGCGCCGCCAACGTGCCGGCTGCCTTCCGCGATCCCGCATCTCATCGCCCGGATGACGCGCCTTTCCGGATCGTAGCGCAGCGCTTCGCCGTCGAACGGGTCGCGCGGGATGGCGTCGAGGTAGTCCGGGACGAGCTCATCGAGAGAGTTTGGCAGCCGGCCATGGTCGGAATGCCAGGCCCGGAGGGCCAGCACGGCCCGCGTCCCCCGGAGATCGAACAGGTGATCGAAGCGATCGCTCATCCGGAAGGTGGCGCCGCCGACCAGCCAGGCGAGACTCTCCCCGATCGCGTTGCGCCAGTCCTCGTGTCGAATCCACACGTCCTCGAGCTCGCCGCGGACGTCCCTGCCGGTGAATTCTATCGCTCGGCGGTGAATCGCCAGGAGCAGGCGACGCGTACGGTTCGGTCGCACGAGCAGGCGGCTCGTTCCCGACAGGTCCTCGAATTCGCGTAGGTCGTTCAGGGCCGAGCTCACGACGCGGTAGCTCTCGCGGATCGCCGTCTGCACCGACTCCGGGCGGGTCTCGCAGCCGGCGAGCTCACGCGCGAGAGCGACGCAGCGCGCCCCGGAGGCGCGTCTATCCGAGGCGATCCGACGCAGGAGGTCGAGCCCGACCGACTTGAGGACGGTGGCAGTCACGAGCTCGACGAGGCCACCCTGCGCGCCCTCCGCGCGTTGACCGAAGCGGACACAGCGCATCGCGTCGTCGAAGGCGGCGTCGATCTCTCCGGCACGCAGGCTCACGGCGCAGCGCAGCTGAACGAAAGAGGAGAGGTTTCTCCAGTGGATGAGATGGGGCACCCTATCCCCCAAGGACCGGAGTCGAGGCACGACGAGGTCGGCCCGCGTGAGGCACCGGTCGATGCGCTCGATCCCGATCCGGCCGCGCTCGAGAAGTGTGGAGACTTCGGCCTCATCCCAACGCAGCGGCTCGAATGGGGTCCATTCCTCGACGCTCCAATGGTCCCAGTCGGGGATGTCCTCGTCGGGGATCTCGAGGCCGGCGACGAAGGCCCCGACGCGGTCGGAGTCCCGCTCGAACGTCGGCCACAGCCACTCGCCGTCACCCACGTCGTGCCAGCCGTTTTCCTCGGCCGACGGGTTGCGGCGCTCGACGGCCATGTCCGCGTCATCGGGCGGCGCCTCGTCGCGCAGGAAGAGTGCCACGAGGACCGCGCTGATCGACCCGGCGATGACAACGACGAGCAGCAGCCAGCGCGGGATTCGGAAGGGGATCTTCATCTCGTACTCTCACACCGAGGAAACTGCCCTGCAGAGTAGGGATCTGAGGCCGTTCTGCAAGCGGATCGTCCTCGACGTGGCCAACCCGCCCCGATTGCGATAGATTGAGGCGTCGCACGCCCACGAGGCCGTGCGATCTGTCAGGCTCTGCCGGGAACTCCGTTGTCACCAGCCCGTCGCGCTCCCGAGACCGTACTCCAGTTTGGCGCCGGACGGTTCCTGCGCGCGTTCTTCGACCTCTTCATCGATGAGGCGAACGCGGCGGGCTCCGACTCCGAGGCGGGTCACGTCGTCGTCGTTCAGTCGACGCCGGGGCCGCGCGCCGAGCTCCTCGAGGCCCGGGGCGGCGTCTATCACGTCGCACTGCGCGGCATCGCGGACGGTGAGCGCGTCGACCGCACGCGGCCCGTCGAGAGCATCAGCCGCGCGCTCGTCGCGGCGACGGAGTGGGACGAGGTGTTGCGCGTCGCCCGCTCTCCCGATTTGCGCGTGATCGTGTCGAACACGACCGAGAGGGGGTACGAGCTCGATCCGGTCGATCTCGAGACGGGAGGGATGTCGGCGCCGACCTCGTTTCCCGCTCGGCTGCTCGACGTTCTACGTTCGCGTTTCGAGGCAGGCCTCGACGGGGTGACGATCCTGCCGTGCGAGCTGCTCGAGCGCAACGCGAAGACGCTGCGCGCCATCGTCGACGATCTCGCCGCCCGTCGCGGCCTTGACGGCGATCTCCGCCGCTGGATCGGCGAGAGCTGCCGCTGGCACGACAACCTCGTCGACCGCATCGTCACGGGGCCGTCGGCGACGTCGGACGATCCGCTCCTGACGATCGGCGAGCCGTTCGCGCTCTTCGTTGTCGAGACGGTCGACGGGGCTCTCGACCTCTTCGAGCATCCCGCGATTCTGCCGGTCGACGACGTCGCGCCCTACGCTCTCCGCAAGGTGCGCATACTCAACGGCGCGCACACGGCCCTCGTCGCGCGTGCGCTTCCCGCCGGCTTCGAGACGGTGCGCGCGGCAGTTCTCGATCCCGAGATCGGCGGCTGGCTACGCCGCCTGCTCTTCGACGAGATCGTCCCGGCCATCGACGCCCGCGTCGACGATGCCGAGCTGTTCGCGCGGCAAGTTCTCGAACGCTTCGAGAACCCGTTCCTCGAGCACCGGCTCGCCGACATCGCGCTGCACCACGAGGACAAGCTCCTCACGCGCCTCGCGCCGACGCGCGACGAGTACGCTGCCGCGTTCGGCGAGACGCCCGAGCTCCTCAGCCAAGTATGCCCAGCGATTTGAAACGGTCATGAAGCAGTACCTCGATCTCGTCCGCCACGTCCTCGATTGCGGCATCGAGAAGACCGACCGCACGGGAACCGGCACGCTCAGCGTGTTCGGCTACCAGATGCGGTTCGATCTCGGTGCCGGCTTTCCGCTGGTGACGACGAAGAAGCTCCACCTCCGGTCGATCATCCACGAGCTACTGTGGTTCATCGCCGGGGACACGAACATCGGCTACCTGAAGGAGAACGGCGTCCGCATCTGGGACGAGTGGGCCGACGAGAACGGCGATCTCGGGCCTGTCTACGGTCGTCAATGGCGGTCGTGGGGGACGGCCGACGGCGAGCCTGTCGATCAGCTCGCGGAGGTCGTGCGCGCGTTGAGGGACGACCCCGACTCGCGTCGTCACCTCGTCTGTGCGTGGAACGTCGCGGACGTCCCGCAGATGAAGCTGCCGCCGTGCCATGTGTTGTTCCAGTTCTGGGTCGGACGCGGTAAGTTGTCGTGCCAGCTCTATCAGCGTAGCGCCGACGTGTTTCTCGGAGTGCCCTTCAACATCGCGAGCTATGCGTTGCTGACCCTGATGCTCGCGCGTGTCACGGGGCTCGAGCCCGGCGAGTTCATTCACACATTCGGAGATGCTCACCTGTACGCGAACCATCTCGATCAGGCGCGCCTGCAGCTCCAGCGCGACCCGCGGCCGCTGCCTCGCATGCGGCTCGATCCGACCGTCGACGATCTGTTCCGGTTCCGCTTCGAGCACTTCGAGCTCGTCGACTACGATCCGCATCCGCACATCAAGGCGACGGTCGCCGTATGACGTCGACATCGACGCTGACGCTGATCGTCGCGGCGGCCGAGAACGGCGTCATCGGCCGCGACGGAGACTTGCCCTGGCGCCTGCCTGCCGATCTGCGCCGCTTTCGCCGTGTCACGACCGGCCACCCGATCGTCATGGGCCGCAAGACGTTCGAGTCGATCGGGCGTCTGCTGCCGGGACGGACGTCCATCGTGGTGACGCGCAACCGCGAGTATTCGATCGATGAACACCTTCGGGCCGTCGAGAGCGACCCTTCCACGTCCGGCGTCGTCGTTCACTCGCTCGACGTGGCTCTCGAGATGGCCGCGCTCGCCGTGGGCGGCGACGAGGTGTTCGTCATCGGCGGCGAGGCGATCTTTCGACTCGCGCTGTCGCGGGCCGATCGCCTGCACCTGACGCTCGTTCATGCCGAGATCGACGGCGACGTTCGTTTTCCGCTCGACGAGCTCGACGGCTGGGCGCTGATGTCGTCCGAGCGTTCCGACGCCGACCAGAAGAATTCGTCCGACCACACCTTTCGGATCTACACCCGATGATCGCGACAACCACAGCTACGATTCACGATCGCATCGCCGGCGAGCTCGGCGCCGCACCACAGCAGGTGTGCGCCGCAGTCGAGCTCCTCGATGAAGGCGCCACCGTCCCGTTCATCGCTCGATACCGGAAGGAGCGCACCGGCGGGCTCGACGATACGCAGCTGCGTACGCTGGAGGAGCGGCTGCGCTATCTGCGCGAGCTCGACGATCGCCGCGAGACGATCCTCGGGGCGATCAAGGAGCAGGACAAGCTGACGCCGGAGCTCGAGGCCGCGATTCGCGCCGCCGACACGAAGACGCGGCTCGAGGACCTGTACCTGCCGTACAAGAAGAAGCGGCGTACGAAGGCGCAGATCGCGCGGGAGGCGGGGCTCGAGCCGCTGGCGGACTCGCTCCTGTCCGATCCGACGCAGACGCCGGAGTCCGTCGCGGCGTCGTTCGTGGACGCGCAGCGCGGGGTCGAGGACGCGGTCGCGGCTCTCGAAGGCGCGCGAGCGATCCTCGTCGAGCGATTCGCCGAGGATCCGGAGCTCGTCTGCAAGCTGCGCGAGCGGCTCGAGTCGTCCGCGACGATGCGATCGACGGTCGTGTCCGGCAAGGAGGCCAAGGGGGCGAAGTTCTCGGATTACTTCGCGCACTCCGAGCCGTGGCGCAAGGTGCCGTCGCACCGCGCGCTGGCGCTGTTTCGCGGCGCCAACGAGAAGGTGCTGTCGATCGGGCTCGTCGCCGTGCCCGACGAGGAAGGCAAGGAGAAGCGCGCGTCCGGTCCGTACGAGGCGATGGTCGCGAAACACGTCGGCGTCAGCGATCAAGGTCGTCCCGCCGACCCGTGGCTGCTCGATGCCGTCCGCGCGTCGTGGCGCACGAAGGCGCTGGTGCGACTCGAGACCGAGCTCCTGTCGCGACTGCGACAGGCAGCCGAGGAGGAGGCGATTCGGGTCTTCGGAGCGAATCTACGCGATCTCCTGCTCGCGGCTCCGGCCGGGCCGAGGGCGACGCTCGGGCTCGACCCGGGACTGCGCACGGGGGTCAAGGTCGCGGTGATCGACAAGACCGGCAAACTGGTCGATCATTGCACGATCTGGCCGCACCCGCCGCGCGAGCGGTGGGGCGATGCCATCACGACGCTCGAAGCGCTCGCGCGGAAGCACCGTGTCGACGTCGTCGCGATCGGCAACGGAACGGCGTCGCGCGAGACGGATCGCCTCATCGTCGACCTCGTCAAGCGGTACCCGGACCTCGGGCTCGAGAAGGTCGTCGTGTCGGAGTCGGGCGCGTCGGTGTACTCGGCCTCGAAGCTCGCGGCCAGCGAGTTTCCCGACCTCGACGTGTCGATTCGTGGCGCCGTATCGATCGCGCGGCGGCTGCAGGATCCTCTTGCCGAGCTGGTCAAGATCGAGCCGAAGTCGATCGGCGTCGGACAGTATCAGCACGATGTCGACCAGACCGGGCTCGCTCGCAGCCTCGATGCGGTCGTCGAGGACTGCGTCAACGCGGTCGGCGTCGATCTGAACACGGCGTCCGCCCCGCTGCTCGCGCGCGTCTCCGGCCTGAACCGGCAGCACGCGAAGAACATCGTCGCTTGGCGCGACGAGCACGGCGCGTTCGGCGAACGCAAGTTCCTGCTCAACGTGCCCAAGCTCGGCGCGAAGACGTTCGAGCTCGCTGCGGGCTTCCTGCGCATTCGCGACGGAAGCAATCCGCTCGATCGCTCGGCGGTGCACCCCGAGGCGTATCCGATCGTCGAGCGTATCCTCGCGCGCAGTGATCGAACGATCGACGCGGTTCTCGGTGAGTCGTCCTTCCTGGAGGGGCTGAACCCGGCGGAGTTCACCGACGATCAGTTCGGCGTGCCGACCGTGATCGACATCATCCAGGAGCTCGACAAGCCGGGGCGCGATCCGCGGCCGGAGTTCCGCGTCGCGCAGTTCCGCGAGGGCGTCGAGAAGGTCGAGGACCTCGCGAAGGACATGATCCTCGAGGGGACGGTGACGAACGTGACGAACTTCGGCGCGTTCGTCGATATCGGCGTCCACCAGGACGGGCTCGTGCACATCTCGGCCCTGTCGTACGATTTCGTCCGCGATCCGCGCGACGTCGTCAAAGCCGGCGACGTCGTACGCGTGAAGGTGATCGAGGTCGACTCCGCGCGCAAGCGGATCGCGTTGACGATGCGGCTCGAGGACCGCGGCGATGACGCGGGCAAGAGCGAGCACGGCGGACGGCAACGCGGCCAGCGACCGCGGGGACCTCGCGGCGGCAAGGAAGGCCGCGGTCGTGGTCGCGGCCGAGGCCGCGGCGGGGCGCCGAGGGGTCGCGGTCGCGGTCGCGGTCGCAGTGCTAGCGGTGGCGGTGGCGGTGGCGGTGGTGGACGGCGGGGCGACGGAGCCCGTCGGCGAGACGACCGACACGCAGGAGGAGAGCGCGTCGATCGCGGCGATCGTCGGCGCGGCGGCGGAGGAGGACGCCCGACCGCCATGTCTCGTCTTCTCGATCAACTGCTGGCCGACGCGGCCGAGAAGGAGAAGAAGGAGAAGCAGGCGAAGAAGGGCAAGAGCCGGAAAAAGGACTGACCGCATGACGCTGCAAGAGAAGACTGTGCTCGTGGTCGGTGGGGGCACGGGAATGGGACGTGCCACCGCGCTGGCATTCGCCCGCCTGGGGTGTCGGGTGGCGGTCAGCGGACGGCGCGAGGGGCCGCTGCGTGAGACGGCAGCGCAGCACGATGGCGCGCCACCGATCGTTTTCAAGACGTGCGACGTGGCGGATCTCGCCGAGGTCGAGGCGCTCGTCGCGTGGGCGGATGGCGAGCTCGGCCGGATCGACATCTTCGTCAACAGCGCCGGCACGAACGTGGCGCGACGGTCGATGGCGGAGACGACACCGGCAGATTGGGAGGAGTTGGTCGCGATCAACGCGACGGGGGCGTACTACTGCCTGCACGCGATCCTGCCGCAGATGCGGGCGCGACGCGACGGGCTCGTCTTCAACATCTCGTCGGTCGCCGGCAAACGGCCGATCCCGATCGGCGGCCTGGCGTACAACGCGTCGAAGGCCGCGATGGGAGCCCTCGGCATGTCCATCGGCTACGAGGAGGGCGACAACGGCATCCGTGTGACGAACATCGTCCCGGGCGAGACGGACACGCCGATCCTCGAGAAGCGCCCGCAGCCCGTCACCGACGAGCATCGCGCACGCATGCTGACGGGAGACGACGTCGCGGCGATGATCGTCGCGATCGCGCAGTTGCCGCCGCACGCGCACGTTCCGGAGCTGATTATCAAGCCGGTGACGCAGCCGTACGCGTGACGCTGGCGGTCGGAGTCGGAGTCGGAGTCGGAGTCGG
>CAYMRB010000490.1:0-7247 GCA_964392615.1 uncultured Planctomycetia bacterium
CATGCTGCGGATCTTCGCGTCGGCTTCCGAGTAGTCGCCGTTGCGGACCAGGTCGTCGAGATTCGCCTTATCGCCGGCCGCCTTCTCGACGAGTTCCTCCTCGGCCGCGAAGAACAGGCTGTCGATCTCGTCCGAGTGTTCGCGCAGCAGGTCCGGGTCCTGCTCGGCGTCGAGCATCTTCTTCATCGCGCGCCCGAAGAGCTCTTGATCCATCAGCTGCTTGTATTCGGCCTTGAACCTGTCCCAGGTCGGGGCGCCGCTCTCCGCGCGCTTCGTCGCCGCGATCTGCGTCTCGAGCTCGCCGGCGAGCCTCGCGAGCTCCACCGCGCCGGGCTTCTTGTAGTAGTCCGCGTTGAGGCCCTGCTCGAGGCGCATCTGCTGCTGCGCGGGCAGCTCGGAGTCGACCAGCGCGTCCTGCTGGCTGCGCAGGAAGTCCTCGACTTCCTTCTTCTCCTTCTCGTAACGGCCGGACCAGTCGCTCTTGATGTCGCGCAGCTGCGACTTTTCGAGCTGCACGTCGGACTGCTTCTCCGCAACCTTGACGTCGGCGCTCTTGCTCTTCACGTAGACGAACGTGAGCAGAGAGAGCAGCACGCCGGCTCCGACGCCGCACAGCGTGATGACGAAGTTGCGGCGCGGTCGAGCGTCCCAGGGGGCCTCCTCTTCCTCGCCGCCGTACTCGCCGTCGTAGTCGTCGGCGAACGGGTCGTGCTGCGGCGCGGCGTGAGGGCCGGGCCGTCCGGCCGCGCGTGCGGCGGTGGCGGATCGCCCGTGTCGACCGGGCGCGCCGCGCTTCGGACCGCTGGCCGCCGGTCGTCGAGCCGCCTTGCGCTTCGCCGGCGTCTCCTCGAACTGCGCTAATTCATCGAGGTCGTCGAGATCGTCCAGGTCGTCGAAGTCCAGACCGCCGCCGCCCGCCGGCGCGGCCCTGCGAGCGGCCTTGGGAGCCGCAGCTCGGGGCCCCGCGGCCTTCGCTCTCGGTGTCGCGGCCTTCGGCCTGGCTTGCCTCGGGCTCGCAGCCTTCGGAGTCGTCGCGGCCTTCGGGCCCTTCGCGGCGCTGCGCGCCAGGCAGGCCTTCAGGCGCAGCACGAGCTCCTCGCAGGACTGCGTGCGCTGGTCGGGGGCCTTGCGGAGCAGCTCGAGGATCGCCTGGCTCGCCTCCTCGCCGAAGTCCTGCACGTGATCGCGCGGGTCCGGCGCCGGAGTCTTCACGTGCGCTGCCAGGGTCTCCTTCGGCGAGTCGCACTCGAACGGCAGAATGCCCGTGACCATCTGGAACAGCGTGCAGCCGAACGAGTACAGGCTCGAGCGCAGGTCCCCTTGCTGGCCGCCGACTTCCTCTGGTGACGCGTGCGTCGGAAACTCCGCGATCACCGGGAGCTGGATCCCCTCGGCCTCGACCGGAGCCACGCGCACGCGACCATCGGCACCGATCAGGATGCGACCGGCGTGCATCACCGGAGCGCGACCGTTCGGTGCCGCCGTCGCTTCGGCCTGAAGTTGCGTCGCGAGCTGGCACGCCAGGCGGAAGGCCTGCTCCCGCGGAAGCGGACCCTTGGATCGAAGGAACTGCTCGAGAGTGATACCCTGTGCTGCCATGGCGCTCTCCGCTGACGACCGACGCCCTCAGGACATACGAAGTTCGGTGAAGAAAAGCCGTTGAGAAGGGGCTCTCGTCGAGCGCGAATGCTCGACCGGAGCGCTGCTCTGGGAGCGCTCGAAGCGCCTTCTCAATGGAACCCTACGGGCGCAAATAGACCAGCCCTCATGATACGACCTCGACGATTACGGCGGCCATAAAAACCAGGCTCACGACGCCGTTCAGCGTGAAGAAAGCGACGTTCACGCGGGACAGATCGTCCGGCTTGACCAAGCCGTGCTCCCAGACGAGCAGCGCCGCGACGATGACGACGCCAGCCGTATACCAAACACCGTAGCCGGCAAGCCAACCGACGGCCGCGAGGAGCGCGACCGTCGCGACATGAAAGCCTCGCGAACACCAGAGCGCGCGGGCGATTCCGAGCCGGGCGGGGATCGAGTGGAGCCCCTCCGTGCGGTCGAAGCCGCAGTCCTGGCACGAGTAGATCACGTCGAAGCCCGCGGTCCAGAGCAGCACCGCCAAGCCGAGCAGCACCGGGACGGGCGTCAGGCCGGCGGTCACCGCGATCCACGCGCCGAGCGGAGCGAGCCCGAGGGCCGCCCCGAGGACGACGTGCGACAGCGACGTGAATCGCTTCGTGTACGAATACCCGAGCAAGACAGCGAGCGCGACCGGCGACAGGGCGCCGGCGAGCGTGTTGATCCACCACGCGACGAGCACGAAGACGACCGTCGAGACCGCCGTCGCGACGCCCATGACCGTCTTCGACAAGCGGCCGGACGGCACCTCTCGCATCGCGGTGCGCGGGTTGCGCGCGTCGAGACGAGCGTCGACAAGCCGGTTGAACGACATCGCCGCCGTGCGCGCGGCGACGCAGGCGATCACGACCTTGACGAGGAGCAGGCCGTCCGGGAGTCCCTCGGCCGCCATGAACGCCGCGGCGAGGGCGAACGGCAGCGCGAAGATCGAGTGCGAGATCTTGATCGCCGACGAGAACGTCTTGACGGTGTCGATGAGGCTCATTCGCTTCCCCAGCGGTCGAACAGCTCGTTGTCGATCCCGAGAGCGTCGAGGATGCGGGATACGACGAAGTCGACGAGGTCGTCGAGCGTCTCAGGGTGCTGATAGAACGCCGGGCTCGGCGGCACGATCGTCGCGCCGGCGCGCGCGAGCCGCAGCAGGTTCTCGAGGTGGACGACCGAGAACGGCGTCTCGCGCGGCACGATGACGAGCGGCCGCTTTTCCTTGAGCGCGACCTCTGCGCCGCGGTGGATCGCGTTCGTCGACACGCCGGCGGCCAGGCTGCCGACCGTGCCCATGGACGTCGGCACGATGGCCATACCGTGGAACGGGAAGCTGCCGCTGCAGAACGGCGCGCGGAAGTCCTTCTCCGGGACGATTCGCAGCCGATCGCGGTGCGCGTCGCCCCACGGATCTTCGCCGCTCGCGAGACGGAGCTCGTCCTGCGCGACGAGCCGCGCGGTCGACGACATCGCCAGCAGGACCGTGTGATCGTGCGCCAGCAGATACCGCACGAGCCGCTGCGCGTAGATCGCGCCGGACGCGCCGGTCACGCCGACGACGATGGGTCGTGCCGTCGAGCCCGTCACGAGTCGATCTCCGCGTCGGCCAGGTCGCGGTCGAGCTCGTCGTCCTCGAGGCGGATCCAGCTCAGGATCCACCGCTCGAGGTTCGCGGTCGCGTCGATCCGGTCCCGCACGATGCTGCGTGGATCGAGGACGCCGCTGCCTTCGAGATCGGCGCGAAAAGCGTCCCACGGCTCGCGGTTCCAGGCGTCCGGAGCGATTTCGAGGAAGCGGTCGACGATGCGCAGGAAGTTCTCGAGGCTGTAGTCGGTCTTGTCGACGCCGAGGCTCGAGTACTCCATCGCGTCCTTCTCGAGCCGCACCGCGCCGTACGGGTCGCGGCAGAAGAGCGCCAGGTGGAACTCGAGGTCGGCGAGGTCGACCTCGCCGAGCGCGTCGACGAGGCGGCGGTAGCGGCGCGGCGGCCCCTGGTGGATGTCGTCGGCGGTCATCGACCGGGCGGCGACCAGCTCCGGATCATCCGGGTGCTTGTCCGACACGTCGTCGCCGAGCATTTTCTCGTGGACGTAGTGGCCCACAACGAGGCCGGGGTGGGCGTAGGCCGCGGTGTGTATGAGCTGTCCGCTGCGTCCGCCGCCCTTTCTCTGCCCGCGGGCAGCGCTCTCTCCGGGTCGCTCGCGCTTGCCCGGCTCGCCCCACACGTCGATGCCGACGATGTCGAAGTGCCACACCGGCACCTCGCGGCCGCTCGTCTGCAGGAAGACGACCCGGTCGTCCTCGAACCGCACACCGCGGGCCCGGCGTCCGCGCGGCAAGTCGCGCAGGTCGGCGCTCGGGACGATCCGCGTGCGCATACCGATGCCCTCGAGCTCCTGGCGCAGCTCTTCGAGCGCGTCGTGCGGTGCGGCATGGACGACGATGCCGCCCCAGCCGCGCAGCTCGGTGCGCACATCGGTTGCGAGGCGGTCGAAGCGGCGCGCGAGGATGTCGGCGACCTCGACGTCGAGCGGCGGAAGCGGCGACTCGCGCTCGAGGATCAGCGCATGCATCGTCGTCGGCGCGCTCATCCGCCCTCGCCCTCCGGAGCGCAGCGCTCGCCGAGGTGCAGCGCGGCGATGCCGCCGGTCAGCAGCCGATAGCGCACGGACTCGAACCCGGCGGCGCGCAGGCGATCCGACAGCGCGTCCGGGCGTGGGAACTCGTCGACCGACGCCGGCAGGTACGAGTACGCGTCGGCCTCGTCGCCGCTCGTATCGGACGAGCGCGCCGCACCGCTCGGTCGTGACAGCCAGCGACCGATGCGTGGCAACACGCGCTGGAAGTACAGCCGGTAGATCTTGCGGAAGACGGGCAGGCGCGGCGTCGTGAACTCGAGTATCGCGACGCGGCCGCCGGGCACCAACACCCGCGCCATCTCCGCGAGTCCGGCGTCGAGATCGCAGACGTTGCGGATTCCGAACGCGACCGTCGCGACGTCGAAGCTCGCGTCCGGAAACGGCAGCGCCAGCGTGTCGCCGACGAGGAGCCGCACGCGATCCTCGCCGCGTCGCCGGCGTTTCCTCTCGCCGATCGCGACCATCTCCGGCGTGAAGTCCGCGCCGACGACGCAGCCGCCGGCGTCCGCGTCGACGTGACGAGCGAGCTCGAGCGCCAGATCGGCCGTGCCGGTGCAGACATCGAGCGCGCGGTCGCCCGGAACGAGACGGAGCTCACGTGCCGTGCGGCGCCTCCAGAGCCGGTCGATGTTCAGGCTCAGCAGGTGGTTCAGGAGGTCGTAGCGCCGCGAGATACCGGCGAACATGCCGCGGATGCGGGCGCTCTCCTTCGAACAGCTCGTCATCGGGGCAAGGCGTTGCGGCGTGGAGGATTCTCGAAGACCCTGGAACGGCGCCTTCGACTCGGGGAAACTAAGTACTGCGCAACGGCAGCACGACAGCGGCGTATCGTAACCCGACGGGAGGAAACATCCATGCAGCTCGGCATCTCGGAGCGGTTTCGCCACGTGAGCGCTGCGCTCGTCGTCGCGGGGATCCTTGTCGCCACGGTCCAACCGCAATCGTCGGCCCAGGGAAACGCCGCCGGAAAGAAAAAGAGCAAGGACGAGGTCGCGTGGGTCGCTCCGGCCGCCGGTGTCCTCCGTCAGCGCGCCGACTATCTGCCGGTCGTCGTGTGGTACGTCGGCTCGGAGGGCAAGTCGGACGACTTCCCGCTGGCGGAGTTCGTCGAGAGTTCGTCGTTCCGCCGGCTCCTCAAGCAGTTCGTTCCGATTCGCGTCACGGACGCGGATCTGGCCAAGCCCTATCCCGCGGCGCGTCGCGCTCCCGGGCTGGAGCCGCGGGTGGTCGACCCGAAGAAGAAGGGCAAGAAGGGCGCGGCACTGAAGAAGCCGGCCCAGGACAAGGACGCGGCGCCGAAGAAGCCGGCGCAGGACAAGGGCGCGGCGCCGAAGAAGCGTGTGGCTGATCCCGCTATCGCCTTCGGGATGCAGTGGGCGATCCTCCCCGGCGCGCCGGCGCTGCTCGTCGTCGACTTCCGCGAGCGGGTGCTGCAGCGCTGGGACGCCGAGCTACCTTCGCGCACGCGTGTATCGTCCGTGCTGAAGAAGGTCGCGCTGCGGGACAAGCGTCTGGCGCGAGAAGCCCGCAAGATCGAGCCGACGATCGCCAAGTCGCGCCGGCTGTTCACGCTCGGCAACACGCGGACCGCGGTCCTCGCCGTACGCGACCTCGAGTCCCCGAAGATCCGCAAGAAGCTGGACGACACGCTCAACGCGTGGATCGCCGATCTGTTCGCGCAGTACCGCAAGAAGGCGCGCGAGCAGCTCGCGGTTGCCGAGAAGCTCGAGAAGGAGGGCGATCAGCGCAAGGCCGACAGCGGCCTGAAGTACTCGAAGGCGATCAAGGCGTACAACAAGGTCGCGAAGGACTTCCCGCTCAAGGACATCGCCAACCAGGCGAATCGACGCGCGGGCGAGGTGCTGCGCAAGATGACGCTGACCGGAGAGAACCCGTTCGGGAAATGAGCCGCGAGCGATTGCCGACGACCGAAGAGGCGACGGTTGCGCGCAGCGTTGGAAGAGAACTGACTTTCGAAACTCGAGACCGGAGAGGCTCGGCGAGGCACCCATGAGACGGACGACAGGGCGACGACGGATGCTCGGACTGCGCGCCTTCATGGTGATCTGGCTCTTCGGAGCGTTCGCCGGGTCGGCGCTGCAAGCCGAGCCGCCGCTTTCGACTCCCGTGCGCGAGGCGATCGACGCGCAACTGCGAGCGGATTGGACGCGCGACGGAGGCGACTTTGCCGTCGCGAAGACGCAGCAGGTGCTAGATCGTGCGACGAAGCTCCTCGAGCGTCTCGCGCCGACGCTCGCCGCGCCGGAGCGCAACGAGCTTCGCCTCGAGCTCGACGCGCTGACTGCGCGCGCGGCTGCGTACGCGTCGGACGCGACCACCAACGACGATTCTCGGCGCGTGTTCTACCTCGAGGCGCGCCGCATCGCGCGCCGCATCGCGTTCGCCAACCCGCTGCTCGACATCGATCGCTTGTTGTTCATCACCCGGCACGCCGCGAGTGGGCCGCACCATATGTGCGACCAGTACTACGGCTGCAATGCGCGTCCGGGTGGTGGCCTGTGGGTGCTCGACGGCCCGCTCGGACCGGAGGCGAAGCTGCGCGACGTG
Source organism: uncultured Planctomycetia bacterium (assembly GCA_964392615.1). Taxonomy (GTDB): domain Bacteria; phylum Planctomycetota; class UBA8108; order UBA8108; family UBA8108; genus CAYMRB01. The sequence continues at coordinate 6,831 of CAYMRB010000490.1, forward strand.
CTCGCGGACTCCGTCGTCGAAAACGGACGGCTCGCCGGGCAGAAGCTCGAAGGCGGATCGTTTCTGTCGCCGGAGCTGTCGTACGACGGTCGGACGATCGTGTTCGCGTGGACGCAGGCGAAGGCCAAGAAGACGTACACGTGGGCGCCGGAGTTCAGCTACCACATCTTCCGCGTCAACGTCGACGGCAGCGAGCTGCGTCAGCTGACCGACGGGTCGTGGAACGACTTCGATCCGTGTTTCCTGCCGGGCGGCCGCATCGCGTTCATCTCCGAGCGGCGCGGCGGGTACCTGCGGTGCGGGCGACATTGTCCCGTCTACACGATGCACTCGATGGAGCCGGACGGCAGCGACATCGTCCGTCTGAGCTACCACGAGACCCACGAGTGGCATCCCAGCGTAGACAACGACGGCATG
>CAYMRB010000491.1:0-7146 GCA_964392615.1 uncultured Planctomycetia bacterium
GCGGACCCCTACCCCGCGGTGGTTGGGTCCAACGGGTGGTGATCGGAAGCCGCTTCTCGATGTCATCGCTGCACCTTTCGGTCCAACGCACGAACGGTTCCGCACCGCCGAGGGGATGACGGTCGGTCTCCACGACCGCCCCATGCTTGTTCTCGGCCAGAACGCGGCTGCCACACAGGACGACAGCGCCCGCGACAATGACCGCAACGGTCTTCCTACAGTACTCGAAATGGTACGGGAACCAGACCACGCTCAACCTCCGTCCGCCGATGCCTGCCGCCCGCGCGGAGCGGCTTCTGAGCCACACACCGATCCTGCCCGACCGCGGCCGCGAAGTCACGGGGTTGGCTCGGAACGCTCTCTCGCGTCGGCGTCACGTCTCCCGCTCTCCTGTCCGCGCCATATCCAGCCGGCCACCAGGGCAACGGGACAGAAAGCGTCTCTCCGCGGAAGGCCGAATGCGGCAGCCGAGCGTTGTGCTCGTCCACGTAGAACCTCGTCCCCCCGATACCGGTCGAGATCGAGCGCTTCGAGACGCTGGCGCAGATACCTCAGGTCCCAGACCTGAATCGCACGGTGCGCCGTCGACGCCACGAGGACGCTGCCGTCCGCGTTGAACGCAAGACTCGTCAGCAGGCGCGGCTCCGGAGCCTCGAGCGTCAGGATCTCCTCCCCGCTCCTCGCTTCGAGGAGCTTGACGAGCGTCGGAGAGTGGGCGATCGCCGCAACGCGGCCGTCCCGCGTGAACGCGATCACTCCTCTGAGATTCGTTGCCGGGACCGCTCGCTCGACCCGGTGACCGAGCTCCCAGGAGCCCACCCGGAGAAAGCGGTAGTCCGTTCCTCTCCCCGCGACGAGCCATCTCCCGTCGGGACTGAACACGACGTCGGCGCTGCGCTCCCCTGGGAACCGGAGCTCCTTGACAAGAGCGCCGGTGCGCGCGTTCCAGACCTTGGCGTGACCTGCCCCGCGGCCCCAGGTGCCGGTCGCGAGCCAGCGCCCGTCCCCGCTGAGAGCGATCCGGGAGAGACCGGGCTCCCGTCGCGCCAACACGGTCTCCGCCGCGCTCTCGAGATCGCGGACCACGCACAGCCCGGAGTCGAGCGCGACCGCGAGCCTCCGTCCGTCCGCGTCGAGACTCAGGCGCGCCGGAGTCCCGCGCTGCGAGAGTTCCAGCCGTCGAGAGGGATCGACGCGAAGGGCTCCTTCCCGCAGCGCGAGAGGCCACTCGAGGAGCCCTCCCGAGCCGCTCGTGATCAGGTGCCGCCCCGAGGGGTGAAACAGCGCGTCGGCGGCCCCTGCCACCCTCAGGTGCGCGATCTCCCGGCCGTCGGCGAGAGTCCAGATCCGCACTCCGTCCGCTCCGGCCGACGCGAGCAGGAGGCCTCGCGGGCTGATGTCGACTCTCTCCGGTCCCTTGAGGACGCGGTCGTGACCATGCAGGACGCGCAGGGCCTTGCCCCTGGCAACACGCCAGAACGCGATGTCCGTTCCCTCGCTCTCCCGCGCAGTGTGCTTGAAGTAGTGCCCCAGGAGACGGTCGTCCGGAGAGAAACGCGGATTGCAGCCATGGCCCGGAACGGTCAATCGAAGCCGACCGCTGAACGGATCCCAGAGCCGCAGGGTGTTGTCCCAGCCGTACGACGCGAGGAGGTCGCCGCGGGAGTCGAACGTGACGCGTGTCACCTCTGCGTCGTGACCCCGCAGTACCGCCCGCGGCTCTCCGGAGCGCAGCTCGAAGACCCGGACATTCATGTCGTCCGACGCGGTCGCCAGGAGCTCGCCCCCGGGATGCCAGGCGATAGCTCGTACGCCGGCTCGGTGTTGCAGTCGACGCTCGACGGCTCCACCCGGCAACGAGAGCACGAGCACGTCTGACGACTTTCCGCCTCGCGGCGCGACAGCAAGACGTCTCCCCGCGGGGTCGTAGCGCAGACACCGGAATCGTCCGGCCGAGCCGAGCTCTTCGCGAAGGCGACCGGAAGGGAGCTCGTGGATGACGATCTTGCCGTCGAGGCGCGCGATCGCGATGCTCCGGCTGTCGCTGGAATAGTCGGCCGAATCTTCCGAGTCCGCGCAGAGCACGCGCAGGACGGGCTTTCCGGCTCCCGGCCGCGAGCCTCTGGATACCTCCTCGCGAACAGGCGCCCCGAGCGTTTCGGGCTCCTGTGCGGTCGAGAGAGATAGCTCCCAGACGGCGAGCTCGAAGGCGCGGCTCAGGAGCAGGCGCTTCGATTCCGCCGTCTCACCGCGCAGGATCCGCTCGAGCAACGCCGACGCGCCGGAACGCATGTCCACCGGGGACTTCACGGCCAGAAACGTCGCGTCCGGACTGAAGCGAAGCCAGCGAGCCTGACCCTTCACGCCCACAGCAGCGACGCGGCGTCTTCCGTCCACGGCATGTACCACGACGAGGTTGTCGTCCCCGGCGACAGCGTAGAGCTTCAGATCGCGGTCGAAGACGATCTGCTTGTCCCGCGATACTCCGCGGAGCGGCACCTCGGAAGGTCGGAGGTCGACACGCGTCTCGCAGACGACCGCCTCGTTCGCGAGGCGCCGGCGAGTTTCCCGCAGCTCCTCGGCCGACAGGAGCAGCCCCTCCATCGCGGTCCCGGCGCCCTCGAGAAACGCCCGCGTCTCGAACACCTGCCCCTGGCGCCCGCTCCTCACCTTCTCGCGCTGGGAGAGGAAGAGCGCTTCCCACTCGGCGCGCTCCGCCCTCCTCCGCGCCTGAACCGCGTCACGCCTCTCTCCTTCGATGCGGGCGGCCACGGCGAGCACGATCGCCACAGCGGCCAGCAAGAGAGCGACCATGCCAGCCATCCTCGCCGTCCCCGGATTGCGGCGGCACCAGAGCCAGAGCCGTTTCGGCGGCGAAGCGCGCCTGGCGCGGATGGGCCGGCCCTCGACGAAGGCGCGAAGGTCCGCCGCGAACTCGGCGGCCGACGGGTACCGGCCCGAGGGCTCCTTGGCGGTCGCCTTGAGCACGATCGTCTCGAGGTCCCGCGGGACAGAGGGGTCACAACGTCTCGGGGACCGCGGCTGCTCATGTGTCACACGCCGGATGAGGCGCGCCCGGTCGGACTCGGGAAAGAGCGGCTCGAGAGTCGCGAGCTCGTGGAGCGTGGCGCCGAGAGCGTACAGATCGCTGCGCGGCTCGGACCAGCCGTGGAAACGCTCCGGCGCCATGTAGCGGAGTGTTCCGACGACGTCCCCCGTCCCGGTCAGATCCTCGCTCCCCTCGGCCTTGGCGAGACCGAAGTCGGTCACCCAGACCGTTCCACTCGCGTCGAGAATCAAGTTGGACGGCTTGATATCTCGATGCAGCACGCCGTGGGCATGAGCGTACTCGAGCGCTCGGGCCACCTGGAGCCCCACGCGAGCGATGTTGAAGTAGTACCGGTCGTGCGGCTGGTTCTCACTGGCGAGATCCGAGGCCAGAGACGAGCTCGTCGACGGCGGGTCATCGCCCCCTGCCCCCGGAGTGTCCGGATCGTCCCGGCAAGCGTCTTCGATGCTGCCGTAGAGCAGGCTCTCCGCACCGGAGGTCGAGTTCCCCACACCGTCCGCCCGAAGGTGTGTCGAGGCTTCGTTCCCACGGTCCGTGTGCGCGCGCAGCCGTGTCAGCTCGGACAGCACCCGATCGAGGGATTGCCCCTCGATGTACTGCATCGCGTAGAAGTGGATGCCGTCGTCCTCGCCGACGTCATGGACGGAGACGATGTTGGGGTGATGCAGCCCGGCGGCAGCTCGCGCCTCGCGCCGAAAACGCTCCAGGCGGCGGTCGTCCCGCAGCGTCGAGAACGGCAGGACCTTGAGCGCGACGCGTCGTCCGAGCGACTCCTGCACCGCCTCGTAGACGAGGCCCATGCCACCGCGGCCGATCTCCCGCATCAACGTGTAATCCCCGAGACACCGATGCCCACTCGTCCCGGGAGCTCGATCCGCCAGACCACCGGCCCCCGCCGGGGCGACGTCCGCGCCCACGTCGAGGGCGAGCTCGGCGGCAAGGAGGAGATCGCGCAGCTCGTCCGCGCGTTCCGGAATCCTGTCCACGAGGCTCTCGATCTCCGGCCGTTCTCCGAGCCGCATTTGCTCCTTGTACGACTCGACGACCTGCTCGAGCCGTTCATCGTCGCCGCGGGGCTCCGCGCTCTCTCCCTCGTCTCGGGGATTCACGGCATCGACTCCCTGATACCAGCGCTGCACCTCATGGCGACTCCAGCACCTGCCGGAGGCGCCGCAGCGCATGAAGATGGCGACGCCTCGCCGCCCACTCCGGGATGCCGAGCACCTGCGCCGCCTCGGCGTTCGTCAGCTGCTCGAAGTAGCGCAGGGCGAGCACCTCCCGGTCCAGCGCCTCCATCCGTTCGAGTGCGTCCTGGAGGAGGCGCCGTCTCTCGTCACGCGCGACCACCTCGGAAGGAGAGGTGAAGTTCCCCAGCAGCCTCGCAGCCAGCGCTTCGGAGCTCGCCTCCGGCCCACCGGAGCGATAGAGATGGACCTCGCGGCGAGCATCCCGCGCCTGCGCGCCGAGATGGTGGCGATGCAGGTCGAGGAGCTTGCGCGCCGTGATGCACCGGATCCACGGGAAGAACGGCGTCGTCGACTCCCGAACGTATGCTTCGAAGCTGTCGAGAGCCTCCACCCAGGCTTCCTGGAGAACATCGGACTCGTCGATGCGTCCCTGAAGCCGCCGGTCGAGCCGCAGGCACACCATGCGGCGCAGCCGGGGGACGTGACGGGTGAACAGGTCCGTCAGCAGCGCCTCGAGCCCTTCCTCTTCGGCCCTTCGCTGGAGCTCGACCCGGTCCTCCGGCTCCGACGGCATCGCCTGGTTCACGGGCACCTCCTCGGTCGGGACTCGATCCATCGAGTGTCGCCGAAGCGCAACGGGATTGCCATGACCTCGTCTCCGCCTCGCACTAGCCGCGCACGTCGATGCACACCGCGTTCGACACCTTCGTGCCGGAAGCGTCCGAGAAGATCACGAGGTCGTAGTGTCCGTCGGGGACCGTTCGCGGCACGGAGGCCTCGATTCTCTCGCTGGTCCACGTGAGAACCGGCAAGTCGAAGAACCGCGTTCTCGTGCTCAAGCTGACGACCCTGCCGGCCTCCTCGACGCCGAACGTCCCTTCGAGAATCAGACGCCCTCCACGCCGCACGATGGACGGCGCCGCGCGGGAGATCGATCCGCAGAACGGAGCCTCGTAGCCCCACTCGATCCTCAGTTCCGTGGCGTCCCGGGCGAACGCCTCCACCCGCAGACGCACACCGCTGTCGGAACGATCGAGCCACTCGAGGGCGAAGGTGCCGTGCGCGTTGCGCCAGAGCGGCGTGTTGCCTCGCGCGGCGAAGGGCGACCCGTCGGGCGCGTTCACGAGGAAGTTCGCCGGCTCGGTGGCGCCGCCGTTCCGACCCTGCAGTGGCACCTGCGCGAGCCTGGTCGGGCCGCCGTCGGTCTGGACGTACCAGACGGCGACTCCGCTGTCGCGAGCGTCGCGGTCGTAGGGGACGACCTCGGGGTTGCGGAACTCGACGATGAAGTACTCGTTCCTTCCACGACTCGCATCGTACAGGAGCACGGGCCGGTGGTCCCTCTCCACCCAGTCTCCGAGCGCGGGAGGCGCTTTGAGCGTGACGCAATTGCCCGGTCCGCGCAGGTCGTACACACGCGGGCCCACCCAGCCGAGGACTATCTTGTGCCAGGGGTCGAGGTGGAACGTGTCCCGATCGTCGGCACCCCTGCCCATCGTGCAGGACATCAGCGACATGTCGAGGCTGGTGCAGTTCGGCCCGTAGATATCCCTCGTCCCGATGAGGTGGCTCAGCTCGTGGACGATCGTCGAGAACGAAGCGTCCTCGCCGGCGACCGTTCCCAGCATCCGCAGCTGGAGAGCGGAGTCGGGGACGCGGAAGTTCATGAGGCTGCGCGCTGCACCTCGTTCGTGGATGAAGAACCCGGAGTCCACGACGAGCAGCCCGAGCTCGCCGTTCGTGATCTCGCCGTTGCCGTCGCTGTCGTACTGAGCGAAGTCCAGACCATCCGCCACCGCTGCGCGGACCGCGTTGCGCAGGAGATGCGTCGGGTCGTACTCCTCCTCGATGTGAAACGTCTCGAACGCTCCGATACCCGGCGCGGTGGCCCTCAGCGCGCCGCCGCCGCCGTTGACCGCGGTGAAGTAGCGGCCATTGCGGGCTCTCAGGGCGACGTCGTCGCCGTGCTCGATCCTCCCGTCGCCGCCCCGCTCGAAGATCCGGAAGAGCTCGTTCGGCCCGCGCTCGGTCGGCACCGCATTGACCTCGCCTCCGCCGCCGCCTACCGCGGAAAGGTAATTGCCATCGAGCGTCCGCAGGTAGATGAAGTCGCCGCTCTCCAGCGGTGAGCCGTCGATGTCGACGAGCATCAGTTGCTCACGGGGTTGCGATCGTTCTGAATTCACCAGAACCTCGCCGCCACCGCCACCGACCGCGGTGATGTGCTCGTCGTTCTGCGCCCGGAAGTGAACGCTGCCGATCTGCGGGCAGTCCATCGGGCGGCCGAAGCATGCCCGTCTGGACTCGTCGAGGGTGGTATTCGGGTCGTCCGGGTGAGGCAGCGGCCCGAGAATTCCGGCGTTCACCCACGAGAACCGCTCGCCGGAGTTCTCGAAGAAGTAGTCCTGCATGTTCGGGTATGCGGGACCGAACAGCAGGCTCCGGTACTCATCGCGGTCGTGCCGGAACGGAGCGTCGGAGTACTCCATGAGAATCACCAGGAGTCGCCTGGGCCCCTCGGCGCTCTGTCCAGCGCTGCGCATCGCACCGAAGCCGAACCGATCGGGGCCGCCGGGCTCCGCGATCGACAGGTCAGGGCTGAAGAGCTCCGCGACGACGCTTCCCGACCGGCTCAGCACGTTGTTGCTCGGGTCGCAGTCGACGCTCCGCGGGTCGGGGATGTCGTGGTAGACGATCTCGGCGGTGTAGGTCGGCGGGCGATCCGTCGGCAGGGTCCACTCGACGAAGAACTCGTGAACCAGCTCGGCCTCCACGGGCAGCTCGACGAAGCTGCGCCGACCGATGAGCTCCGTACCCTCCAGGACCACCACCTCCGACGCAGGGTGCCGCGGAGGTTCTCGAGGACGACCCGGATGCGGACGCGTCCGG
>CAYMRB010000492.1:0-7131 GCA_964392615.1 uncultured Planctomycetia bacterium
CTAGCGGTCGAAAACCACGGTTTTCGCCGTTGACACCTGGCCTTCTCATGGAAGAGACAGAGAGCGAAAGGCCGAAATCAGCCGCCCAAACCGACCCGCCAGTCCCGAACCTCGTCTCGATCTCCACGCGCGTCCGTCGTCGCGACCCTGTCGTCAAACGCCCCAAAGCCGGCGGCAATCGAACCCTTGAGGATTCGATTCTCCTCGACTCCGCGAGGACAAGCGGGAGAGGCGTGACTTGCGTCATGGACTGCATTGCAGGGCAGGCGTCTGATTCCCGCGATGGTTGTCGAACGGGCTGGAAAGTCGCCGGCGGATGCCTCTTCCGCTCGAAGGCCCCCCCCTGGGCTGAGCGGGTGATCAGCAGCGAACGTCGCGGGATGTGCACAAACCAGGAGAATCTCCATGGGAACGAATGCTTCTCTCCGCATCACTCTTCCATCGTCGCTTCTCGCTGTCGCGCTGCTCTCCGCCACCACGCAGGCGCAGGAGAGCTGGACACAGCTGTCCCCCGTCGGTCCGCTCCCGGCGGCGCGGGTCAACCACTCTCTGGCCACCGTCGCCGACGGGAAGATTCTTCTTTTCGGGGGAGAAGGTGCAACAGGTCGGCGGCAGGACACCTGGCTCTACGATCTCGCGAGTGACTCGTGGCAGGAGGTCATTCTCACAACGCACCCGTCCACGCGAGACGGCCTCGCCATGGCCTACGCCGGCGACGACAGGGCGGTGTTGTTCGGGGGATACTACAGCGGCCAGAAGAAGAACGACACGTGGGTGTTCGACTTGAGTGACTGGGCATGGACTCTGCAAACACCTGTAGGCCCGTCCCCTCCCGCCCGGACTGCACACGGCATGGTCCCCATCGGCGGAGATCGAGTTGCTGGTTTTCGGCGGCGTCGCCTCGACGCAGTTCGATGATACCTGGATCTACGACCTCAGCGACAACACCTGGACAGAGATGAACCCTGTGCAGGCGCCAAGAGCTCGACAGGACCACGGCATGGTGTACGTCCCTGAAGAGGACATGGTCGTGCTCTTCGGCGGGATTCACTCTCCTCCAGCATCGGGGGACAGTCCTCACGGCCGCGACAACGACACCTGGATTTACGATGTGGCCCAGAACACTTGGAGCGAAGTGACCCCGCCCTCCTCTCCGGACCGCAGGGACAACCACGGCATGGCGTACGTCGGTGGCGGACGGGCGCTGATGTACGGAGGCGCTTACGACGGCAACAGCCCCGTCTACGAGGACACGTGGATTTACGACGTAGCGCAGAATACGTGGACCGAGCAGACGGCCAGCCCCCATCCGGGGCAACGGTATACCCTCATCGTCTGTCCGACGAGCCTGCACTCATCGGGGCCGGTTCTCCTATTCGGAGGCACCAGGACCGGTGCTCCGAGCACGTTCTTCAACGACACCTGGATCTACAGCTGCCCGCCTCCCAGCGACACCGCCGCTCCGGTGGTCGAGATTACTTCGCCCGTCGACGGCGCAGTGCTGCCGCTTGCCGAAGCGCTCGTCGAGGGCTCGGTGAGCGACGAGAGCCCCACCTCCGTCGTCTCGAGCCCGGAGGGCGTCTCCGTCTCTCTCCCGGCCGGTGGGGCCGCGTTCAGCGGGACTGTCTTACTGGATGAGGGCGAGAACATCATCGCCGTCAATGCGACCGATTCCGTCGGGCTCACCGGCGGGACGAGCGTCGAGGTGTGGGTCGACACCGTGGCGCCGGACGGGGCCGTCCTCTCCCCTGCCGTCGGCAGCGTCCTGAGCCTGTCGCCGGTGACGCTGAGCATCGAGGTGTCCGACGCCTCGTCGATGACCGTCGACATCGCCGGTGTGCTCCTCTCGGTGCCCGCCGGAACGTCGGTCGTCAGCTCCGAGGTCGCGCTCCTCGATGGCTCGAACTCGATTCCGATCACGATCGCCGACGAGGCGGGGCACGTGACATCCCTCAGCCACGAGGTGGTCCTCGACACGACGGCGCCGAGCATCAGCGTCGATTCTCCCGCCGACGGCTCCTGCTTCGGCTACGACGGGAGTCCCGTCGCTGTGACCGTCACCGTCGAGGACGTCACCGCGGTCGACGTCGCCTCCACTCCTCCCGGCGTTGAGGATCACATTGCGGGCGGCAGTGGCGTGGTCGTCGGAGCGGTCGACCTCCTCGAGGGGGCGAACGCGATCGCTGTCTCCGCCACCGACGCTGCCGGCAACACGGCTACCGCCACGGTAACGATCTTCCTCGACACTACGGCGCCTGCGGTCGCGACCACTTCGCCGGCCGAGGGCGCCGCCGTGAGGGGGGCAGTCGACTGGCACGCGACAGCTGCGGACGACGCGCCCGGCTGCGGCCTGGACCGCCTCGAGTTCTGCGTCGATGGCATCCTGGAAGCCACGCTCATCGAAGCGCCGTTCGAGATTGTGTTCGACACGACGGCGCTCCCGGACGGAACGCACGAACTCTCCGTACTCGCCATCGACATCCAGGGCAACGCTGCCACCAGCGCGATCTCGATCCTCGTTGACAATACGGCTCCTGACGTCGCGATCGACGCGCCGGTCGATGGAGCCTGGGTGACCGGCACCTTCCCCTTCGAGGTCTTCTTCACTGACGGAGGTTCCGGAGTGGTCTCGGTCCAGCAGCTCGTCGCGGGAGCCGCGCCCAGCGGTGATGCGTCGGCCAGCTTCGATCCTCCCCTAGTGAGCGGCTTCGCGCTCGGCTCCGAGGACTCGACCAACGATCCGGACGGGCCTCTGATGTTGAGCGTCACCGTGCACGACGCCGCTGGCAACTTCACTACTGCCAGCACCATCGTCAGCGTCGACAACGAAGCTCCCACAGGCTGCGTCGTCCAGCCAGTCGCCGGCAGCGACGTCTCTGGGATGATCACCGTCACGGCCGACGTGAGCGATCCAAACCTCGAGTCGCTGGAGATCCTCGTCGACGGCGTGGTGATCGTAAGCTCGCCGGTCTCGCCCGTCTCTATCCCCTTGGACACGACCACACGCCTCGACGGCGAGCTGGAACTCTCGGTCCTCGCGCGCGACTTCGCTGGCAACACGACCACATGTTCCTCCTTGTGCAACGTCGACAACCTCGACGTGCGCTTCGTGCCTCGGACCCTCAACCTGAAGAGCAAGGGCAAGGGATGCGTGCACGTCGAGGTCGAGGGGATCAACGTCGGACTTCTTGATCCACTTCCCGACGCCGGGCTTGAGCTCCGAATCCCGGGAGGCAACTCCGTGACCGCCCGCTTCGACTGCGGGACGCAGGGGGGCGACACCGGCACGCGCAAGGTCGCCTTCTCGCGCCAAGACGTCATCGCGTCGGTCCGTGCCGGAGTGGCTGCGGGGGCGATCTCCGGCGGCGACGTCGAGTTCGAGCTTCGAGCCTCCGGCGGGAGCATCGGCTTCGACACGATCAAGCTAAAGGGGAGCTGACATGTCGCGATCGACCTTCTCGATTCTCCTGCTATCGGGGCTCATCCCGGCGGCCGGCATCGGGGGCGCCGCATGGCTACAGAAGGAGAGCCCGCCTGGAGTCGGCGAGGCGACGAGCGTTTCGGCCGCGCCATGCCCGTCGCGGCCCGTTCCCGCGCCCGACGTCCCCGCGCCCGACGTCCTCGCGTGGGGCGAGCTGTCGCGGGCGGAGATCAGGTCGTTTCTCGACCGGACCCGGTCCGGCACGTCCGCCGACGTACCGGACCTCGAGTCCCTCGCCCTTTCGGCGCCCGATGCGGCGGTCGCGGCCAACGCGATCCGCGCCCTCGGCCGGCTCGGGCGGGTAACGGTCAGCGGCGCGGTGGCGAAGCTCCTGGATGATCCGCGGCCGCGAGTGCGCCAGGAGGTCGTCATCGCGCTGGGCCGCGGCGGCGATCGCCGGGCGGTGGGGCGGCTCGCCCCGCTGCTCACTCCCGACGCCGATACGACGCTTAGGGCGCTGGCGATCCAGGCGTTGGGGCGAATCGGAGGCGAGGAGGCTTCGCGTCGCGTGCGCGCGGTGCTCGATGACCCCGCCTCGAGTCGGGTTGACCGCGCCTTCGCCCGCAACGCCCTCGTCTCCTCGCGCTGAGGGTCAGGTCGTGCCTCGACCTACCGCCGGAGCGGGCAGCGACCTTCGCGATCGCCGTCCGCGCCTCTTCCTCCCGCTCGACCGCATCGATCCACAACTCCTTGAACGATTGCAAGAACCGTCGGGACGACTAGCTCGAGTTCGATCCCAGCATCGCCTGCTACTCCGGACGGGAATCGAACTCGGCCGATGAGCCGTTTTCGTAAGTCCTTGTCTCTCCACGCCTCTCGACTTCGGGACGAGCAGGCCGTAGTCCCGAAGTTTCAGAGATAGAGAGAGCGAAGGGCCGGAATCAGCCGCCGAAACCCGCCCGCCAGTCCCGAACCCCGTCCCGATCTTCACGCGCGCCCGACGTCGCAAGTCCTTGCCCCACAGGCCCCAGAGCCCCCAACGCACGCCGCCCCGGCGGGGTGACCACCGGGGCGACAGAGAGCGTTTCGATGAGTGCTGAGTGGTGGGGCAAAACGTCCTGGCATCGAACTCTCTCTACTCTGTGAACAAGAGCGAAGCCACTCGAACTCCTGAATCGAAAGAGGGTTGCGGGTGTGCTACAATGTGGCACAGTCTTCACGAGCAGGAGTTCAAGCATGCCACATCGGGAGAGTATCAGCGTTTCGTTCACGCCGGAGCAGTCCGAGTTTCTGTCCGCTTGCGTCGCCTCGGGTCGGTATCAGTCGACGAGCGAAGCTGTCCGGGAGGCTGTCCGGCTTCTCGAGCACCAGCAAGAGCGGCTTCATGCGGAGCTCGAGCGGGCTCGGGCGCTCATTCGCGAGGGCGCTGACGATCTGGACCATGGCGACGTCGTGGACGCCGGGACATTCTTCAGCGAGTGGGATCAAGAGCTTGACGATCTCGCGGCTGCGGCCGAGCGCGAGGTCCCATGAAGCAGATCGTCTTTTCGCAATCTGCGAGACGCGATCGACGAGAGATCACGGCGTTCACCGTCGAGAGATTCGGCGTCGCGCAGGCGCGGAAGCTTCGCGTCAAGATGGAGTCGACGCTCAACATGCTGGCGGAGATTCCGTCTGCCGGCCGACAGCGTCCGGAACTGGATCCTCCTGGTCGGACCTTCCGCTACTTCGTCGTGGGCAAGACCTTCATCGTCGTTTACGAACCGACTGACGATGGAATTCGCGTCGCTCGCATCCTTCACGGCTCGCGCCAGCTTGTCGACGAAATCGAGAGAGACGCCGGCGACTGATCGAGCGCGACTCGAGCGATCCGCATCGACACACGCACGGGGCACGCAGCGCGCGACAGCGAGACCGAGCGCCTCGGACGAACAGCGATTGCCCGCATGCCGCTCGACGATGTTGAAACGAAGATCCCGCTGCCGAAGGGCTGGTCGAAGCACGTTCAGCTCGCGATCGTCCACGTCGTCTCGCTGGCGCGCGTCGCCCTCGTCGCAGCGCGAGGTCGGGTTGCCGAGGACGGTTCGATAGCTGACCGGCTGCGCGCCGAACTCGACGCCGCTCGAGAGGAGATCGCGCTCTTGCGCGAAGAGATGCGCCTCAAGGACCTCCGAATGAGCCGAGTGCCCACGCGTCGCAGGCCGTACTTCCGACCCGCTGAGCGACTTGCGATTCTCCAGCTCAGGGCCGCGCGCGGCTGGTCGAAGCGAGAGACGGCCCGGCGCCTGCTGCTCGCTCCGGCGACGATCGTCCATTGGATGAGGCGTCTTGACGAAGGCGGCAAGCGCGCGCTTCTCGAAACGCCTGAGCCTGCAAACCGGTTTCCTGACTTCGTTCGACTCGTCGTCCGGCGTCTGAAGGTTCTCTGTCCGACGATGGGCAAGAAGCGCATCGCGCAGACGCTCGCGCGTGCCGGTCTGGAACTCGGCGTCAGTACGGTGGGGCGGATGTTGAAAGAGAACGACGTCGACCCGTCGGAGACAGAGGCTGACGAAGCTTGCCCCCCATCCGACAAGCCGTCGGACAAGACGGACAACCCGATCCGCGCCAGCGTGCCGAACGAGTGCTGGCAGGTCGACCTGACGATCGTCCCCGTCGCAGCCGGACTCTGGGCGCCGTGGTTTCCGTTCGCGCTGCTGCCCGTGTGGCCCTACTGCTGGCACGTCGCGTGCGTCGTCGATCAATACTCGCGGCGCGTGCTCGACTTCGCGATCTTCAAGAAAGAACCGACGGCGCTCGAGATGACGCGCTTCCTCGGCGGCATCGTCGCTCGCGTCGGCACGACTCCGAAGTTTCTAATCAGCGACAAGGGGACGCAGCTCGACTGCGGAGAGTATCGTGCGTGGTGTGGCGGGCTCGGGATTCGGCCGCGCTACGCATCGACCGGAAGTCTTCGCGCAACGGCCGTTGTCGAACGCTTCATCCGCTCGCTCAAGGACGAGTGGCTTCGACGGATCCACGTGCCGCTGCGTCGAAAGGACATGCGTCGCGAGCTTCTTTGCTACGCGCGCTGGTTTGAGGAGTCGCGTCCGCATCAATCGCTCGACGGTAGGACGCCGCGCGAGGTCTACGACGACGAAATCTCGGAGCCGCCGACGCTTTCCCTGGATCATCCCATCGAACTCGTCGTGCGCTACCATGACGTGCACAAGACCTTGCCGATCGTCGAGCTGAAGCAAGCTGCGTGAAGCGCCACGAGCCTCGACGTTCTTCGAACTCGCCGGGGGCGAGGCCGCTGCCGGCGTGAGTAGCGACCGCATTCTCGTCGGTGGTCGCGTTCGTTTCGACGTGATGGTCTCAACTTCGAAGGGGAGCAGGTCGTGGTTTTCGGAGCCCGAAACGGGCGTTCGAAGTGCCCGGACTAGCACCCCGGGACGACCAACCCGAGTCCGACGCCAGGGCCGTCCGCTACTTCGTACGGGAATCGAACCCGGCCGATGAGTCGTTTTCGTAAACCGTTTCCATTCCACGCTTCTCGACTTCGGGCCGTCCGATTGCCCGCTGGTCGGGCTCGAGGAGATGGCGGCGCTCAAGGGTGATCCGGCCTGCGCGACGACGTCGACCGCGCTGGCGAGAACACGCATCTCGCCGACGCTAATTCGATGGACCATGACCGCGGCTCTGCTATGTTGCTCTCGACAACCATCGCC
>CAYMRB010000493.1:0-7108 GCA_964392615.1 uncultured Planctomycetia bacterium
GGGGGGGCGGGGGTGGCCGGACGGGGAAGGTGCGACGGGGGGCCGGGTGGCCAGCGTTCCGGCGCCGGCCGCCGCTCGCGGACTCCGCGAGCAAGCTCTCGCTGCTTCGCTGACCCGGAACCGCCCTCTTCGCAGCGTCTACCGCGTCGCGCTCGCCGTACCGCCGCGCGTCCTTGGCCTCCTTGCTCGCGAGAGCCTTCGCCGCGGCCGTCTTGGCAGCCGTCTCGGCGCGCCTTCTCTCTTTCGCCTTGCCCTGGGCTCGGCCTCCCCCTCCGCCGAAGTCGTCCGACCGGTCGTCGCCGTCGTCGCCGAAGGCAACTTCCTCTCCGCCGACCGAGGTCTGCGGAGCCTTCGTCGCGTGCGATCCTGGCTTCTGCTGAGCACGAGGGTCTCGCGTGCCGCGGTGGGCGGCCCAGGCTCCGAGGCCGGCCCGTTCGTCGCGCTCGAGCGACTGACCGTCCAGGCGCTTTTTCTTTTCCCTCTCCCTCTTCTGCGCCTTCTTGGGGGCGCTCTTCTTCCCGTCGTCATACCACGCGTTCGGCTTGTCGCCCGACGTCGTGGAGATCTCGTCCAACGCGACGGACTCGCCGCGGCGGCTGCGAAGTCGAACCTCCGGCGCGTTGTTGTCGGCGAGATCGTCCGCGCCGAAGCGCACGATCAGACTCTCCAGCTCGGGGGGCGGCGGCTCCTCCGCGGGTGCGGCGGCGATGTCGAACGAGGAGATGGAGGCTGCGTCGGGCGTGTCTACAGACGCGCTATCGGGCGCGGGGTCGTCGGCGGGCAGGCGAACGGCCGGAGAGCCGGCGGGGGCTGTGCGCGTCGCGTGAGGCGCGTCGCCCTCGGCGCCTCCGGTGTCCTCGTCGTAGAGGATTGCGAGTTGCGTCGTCAGCGAGTCGTCGCTCGTCGGCGAGTCGTCGCTCGTCGCGAGCCAGATCGACACGAACGCCAGTCCGACCAGGATCAGCGCCGCGGCGCTCGCCTTGATGCACGCTCGCAACATGGGCCGCTCGCGCGTGCGCCGCGGTTCGCGCCGGGCGGCCTCGAGGACTCGCTCGAGGCGGCGCGCTTCGAACGAGTAGCGCGGCGGCCTGTCGTCTCCGTCCTCCGAGGTCGTCCCGTCTCCGCTGGCGTCGGCCGCGTCGCCAACGCTCGAGCCGACGGCGTCCTCGACGAGCTCCAGCGTGTCGCGAAGCGCCTTGAGCTCCGTCCGGCACATCGGATCTTTCGCGAGCTGCGCCTCGACCGCCTCGCGGCCGGCGTGGGAGATGTTGCCGAACAGGTACGCGGTCAGCAGGTAGCGCGCATCGCGTGGCTTCGGTTCGGCCTTGCCGGCGCTGCCGGTGCGTCGCTTCAGTCCACTTCTGGGGGCGGCATTCGACATCTTGCGTCGGGTCATTCGGAGCCCTCCCGCAGGTCTTTGAGCCGAAGTCTGAGTGTTTGCATCGCCTGATGGATCAGGAAGCCGACGTTGGTGACGGACAGGCCGGTGATCTCGGCGATCTCGCGGTACGACTTCTCCTCGCCGACCTTGAGGAGCATCAGCTCTCGCAGGCGAGGCTTCAGCCGCAGAATCTCGCTGTGCACGCGCTGCCGCGTCTCCGAGCGCAGCGCTTCGGCCTCGGCTGGCTCGGCGGTCACCCGCGCCTGTCGTCCGAGCGCTCGGGTGTGGCGGCGGCGGCGCACGGTGCGCCGCAGGTGATCGACGCTGAGGTTGCGAGCGACAGATAGCAGCCAATTGTGGCAGCTCGATACCTCCAGCAGCTTCCGCGGCTGCCGGGTCGCGCGCAGGAACGTCTCCTGGACGATGTCCTGAGCGACGCCATCGTCGCGCAGATAATTCGCGACGAAGCGCATCAGGGATGTCTGGTGTCGGCCCAGCAGCGTCCCGAGAGACTCCGTGTCGCGCGAGTCTGCATAGGCGCGCAGGAGGTCCTGGTCCGTCATCTCGCTCCTCGAGGTCACCGGTGTCTTGTTCACCTTGAGGTCGCTCACGGGAGTGGGGCTCTTAGTGTGTTTCGGGAAGAACGGCGCAGCCGCCCCAGTTTCTCGAGCATCTCGCCCCCGTTGGACCGGTCTCGGGCGACGGAGTCTCTCCCCGATGGTCCGGGAAAACCAGGCTGCGGACAAGGCCGGCGTGTCTGCCGAGCCCGACCCCGATCCCGATCCCGATCCCGAACCCGACCCGGTCTCGAGCCGCGCGGCACCGTCTCCTATCGCGAGAGCATCGTCCGCGACGGTCGGACACCCCCGGCGCCGGGGGGCGCGCGGCGGCGTCGGTCGTGACGGCAAGTGGTCGAGTGAGCCGGGGAGGTCAGGCCGTCACGGCCAGCGTTCGGATCCAGCCCCAGGAGTCCTCGGCCGCGCCGTGCTGCACGGCGCGGAGATCAGCCTGGAGGCGATTCGTCAGCGGGAACTCCTCCACCTCCGCGATCGTTTGCTCGCCGTCGACGATGCGGGCCACGGAGCGCAGCCCGAGCGCGGTGGAAGCCGTGAAGATCTCCTTCAGCGTGCCGCGTTCCGCCGCCTCGGCGATTCGAGCGAGGGCGATGGTGCCCTCCGTGACCTCGCGGCCGTACTTGTCGCGGAGGAGGGTGATCACCGAGTCGCGCGTGATGCCCGCGAGGATCGTGTCGCTCAACGCCGGCGTCAGCACCTCGTCGCCGACCTCGACGAAGATGTTCATCGTGCTGGCCTCCTCGATCGTCGAGTGCGTGCTGGCGTCGAGCCAGAGCACTCCGTCGCATCCGACCTCCTGTGCGCGCCGGGTCGGAACGTACCCGTGGGCATAGTTCGCGGCGGCCTTGGCATAACCCAAGCCACCCTTTGCCGCCCGGCTGTACTCTCGCTCCGCGAAGAGAGCGAGCGGCTTCTGTGGGAAGAGGCGCAGGGGGGCGGTGAGCACGACGAACGTCGTGTCCGGGGAGGACAGAGGCATGAGGTGCTGCCCCGACCCGAACAGGACCGGGCGCATGTAGAGGGTGTCGCTCGAGAAGGGGGACGACCAGCTCTCGGGATCGGCCGTCTGCTGGTTGACCGCCTGGTCGAAGAGCTCGCGGGGCGGGGGCGCGATGCAGAGGCGCTCGCAGGAAGCCACGAGCCGCTGGTGGTGGTCGCCCATGCGGAAGAGAAGCGCGTCGCCGCGCTCGTCTCGGTGGGCCTTACACCCTTCGAACACGCTCTGGCCGAACTGAATGCCCATGGCCGCCGGGTGGATGGGAAGCTCGCCGCTGGGCACTCGGCGCAATTCGGACCAGACGCCGCCGACGCACTCGGCAACGCTCATGCGAGGTGACCAGTCTTCGTATAACGGCTCCTGCGTCATCGCTTCCATTCTCCGGCGGCATTCAGGTGAGAGGCTCGATGGTGGAAGCGCGCATTTGAACTCTCTGCCTCGACGGAGTCAAGGTCACCGACAGGCCGGATTCGGGGCTTCTGTAGCCCGACGAGCGGGGCGACGAGCTCCTCCTACTCGCGACGCCGCTGGACCCGGAGGTAGGCGCTGTACTCCGGGACAGCGCGGCGCTCACGAAGGCCTCGTGCGAGCGCCTTCGCGTCGGTGTCGTCATCGCCGAGATCGACGATGAGAAAGACGCGAGGGCGGTCCTCGGCGGTCGCGAACTGCGAGGCGTAGTAGGTCGACAGCTCCTCCTCGCCGACCTCGCTGATGTCGATCGGGCACGTGCGCACGACCTCCCGTCGCGCCGGCCAGTCCGGGCTGGCGACGACGATCACGACCTTCTCGTAGCGGTGACCCTTCGAGCGCAGCCAGCTCGCGAGCTCCATGGCCGTGAACGGATCATCGGTCGTCTCGAGCTCTCCGTCGACGAGCCACGGGCGCTGCGCCAGGCCGGCCTGAACGATGGACTGCCCGGTCATTCTCTCGAGCTTCGTCGTGAACTCGGCGAGAAGCGACCGGCGCGTCTCGCCGGCACCCGCGAACGCCGGCGCGTCGAGACCGCGCGAGAGGTCGCACAGCATGAGGATCGGCTCCTCGCCGCGGGTCATCTCGGCGACGACCTCCGACACGCTGATCGTGGCGGGGCGGCTTCCGAACAGCGACGGGTCCGGCTCCTCATCCGGCGAGAGCGGTATGCCGAGCTTCTCCAGCACCTTGCGCAGCAGCGCCGGGTCGGCGATCTCCGGTGCGTCCAGCCCGACCAACGAGCGAGTCGGCTCGCCCTGTGGCGCGTACTGCTCGATGAATGCGAGGAGCACGGTCCACTCGATCTCCTCGAGCGCCTTTCTGATCGGAGCGTAGGACTTGCTGCGAAATGCGAGCTCGATGGCTTGCGCGTCGATGAACGCCATCGTCGCCTCGGCGAGGAGGTACCCCATGTACCGGAGGAAGTAGAACTCGGCCTGCGTCAGTCGTGCGAGCTTGGCCGGGTGGAGGCGATCGACCTCGAGAAACTCGCGGGAGTAGCGAAGGAGCGCGACGAGCCGGGCGAAGTCATCGGCGAGTCGTTCGGGCGGGATGTCGAAGGCCTCGTCCTCCGGCTCGAGGTGAGCGAGGTACTCCGCCAGCCCCTCCTTGATGAACGAGGGCGCCGGCCCGCGCGGGGCGACTTGATGGCTGAACGCGTGCACGAGCTCGTGACGCATGACGTGTCGACGGAAGCGCGGGGGGAGGGGCGATTCCACGACGCAGAGCCGGTCGCTTCGCGTGTAGAAGCCGGCAGCGCCTTTCAGAAGGGCCACTCGCGGGAAGATCTCCGCGCCGAGCTTCTCCGCCATCAGCAGGTCGAAGCCGGGGCCGCGGGACGCGTTGCTGATGGCGAAGAGCTGTCGCACGAGAACCTCGCACGATCGCGCCTCGGATCCGAGGGGCAGATCGCGTTTCGCGGTCTCGCGGCGCGCCCAGATGCGAAGCAGCCTGCCTCGTCCGAGGCGATCGTCGAGCGCCTCGGAGCGCGAGATGCCGAGGCCGATGGTTGTCAAGTCGACGGGCGGGCTCGCCAGCTTCGCCAGCGCTTCGCTCATGTGCCAGACCTCGGCGTCGAAGCCCGTCGGGGGGCTGCGCAGCGCGAGGGGCAGCCCCTCTACAGAGAGAACCGCGGGGAGCGCGCCAACGAAGCGCTCCTGCAGAGGACGGAGCGCATCCCGAAGCCGCTCGAACTCGTCGCGCGGAAGGGGCGCGAATGCGTCGGCCCACTCGTCGAGCTCGACTCCTCCCGCGAGGAGGTCGGGCCACGGCGCGCACGATTCTCGCAACAGTTGGTGCAGCTCCCGGAACTCCTCGCCGGCCGCCAGACGCCTCTGAAACGGCGTGTCGCCGTCCGCGTCGAGTGCCGTGTCGGCGTCGGTGGCGGTGTTCGCAGCGTCGGGCTCGAGATCGACCTCAACCTCAACCCGCTTCGTGAGCGACGGGACCAGCGCCGCGCGATCCTCCCGCGGCTCGGGGCCCCTCCGGGTCGCGTCCGAACTCGCCGGCTCGGAGGTTGGCCCCAGCTCGTCGCGGCTCTCCGACAGCATCACGACCAGCGTCGCGACGACGAGCGCGAGCAGGGCGGCCAGCAGAATGACGAGACCGCGTCGAGGCATGGCATCTGGCTCCCGCTGGATTGTACCTCGACCCGCCGGGATTCGCGTCGCGGCCCCACCGTGTCGATCGCGGCAGAGTGATGTCGAGGCGCCATCGCGCATCGGAGACCGCGTGGTCAGTTTCTCTCTCCCGGGATCGGGCGAGCGGAGCGAAGGGGATGCGGGCAGCGCGGAACCGAGATAGACTCTGCAGCGACGGATCGACACAGCCACACGGAACCGAGCAGCCAACGCAGCCATGGCAAGCCGAACCTCCTCACTCATCGCAGTGGGGCTGAGCCTGACACTCTCCGGCGTCGCGGCGGATATCGAGCCGGGCGCGGCGGTCGACTATCGCGAGCTGGCGTTCAACCCGAAGCGCTGGGCGGAGCAGAAGGTGTCGACCACGATGTACCCGTGGGCCGGCGAGCGAATCGTCTTCCTGACGACGCGGGAGGATTTCGATCCGTCCGTCATGACGCGGTTCGTGAAGCGGCTCGACGACGGCTGGCGGCTGTATGCCGATCTCACCGGCCGCACGCCACGGCCGCACAAGCGATGGCAGGGGAAGCCGACGATCGCGGCGGTCCCGAAGGCGTCTCTGACCTGCGGCTACGGTTGTGGCTTCATCGGCCTCACCGGGATCGAGGTCGCCGGGTTCTACCGCAAGGACTACCCGCTCGCCCGGGCCGACCGCGACGCGTTTTCGCACTACCTCTTCTACGAGATGGGGCGGAACTACTTCACGTTCCGCGACCGTCATTCGCTGTTCACGACGGGTTTCGCCGTGTTCATGCGCTACGTGTGCATGGACACGCTCGAGTGTTCGGATCCGGACGCCGCGACCCGCGCCACGATCGAGCGGTGCGAGAAGGTCTACGCCGAGTCGAAGCTCGAGTTCCTCGACGCGTTCACGAACCTGACGAAAGGCGAGAAGGGTAATCGCCTGCGAGACGCCCGGGGCCGGCGCATCGCACCGAGCGATCAGCCCGTCATGTACGCGACCGCGATGATGAAGCTGCACCGGGAGAATGGCGGCAACGCGTGGTTGAAGCGGTTCTTCCGCCATCTGGCCAAGTGCCCGCAGGTCCAGCCGACCAGCCGAGAGAAGGCGCTGCGGCAGGCGGTCAACTGGCTGGTGGCTGCGTCGCTCGCGGCGGGCAAGGATCTCACGCCCGTGTTCGTCGGCCGGTGGCGCATGCCGTTGAGCGCCGCCGACAGAGACGTTCTGTCGAAGGTCGACTGGGCCGACCGTGGCCTGGAGCCGGCGGGGTTGATCACCCGGCTCGAAATCGCCCGCGACCGGTCAGAGACGAAGCGGAGCGTGCGGAAATAGTAGCGGCGGATGGCCCGACATCAGAAGCCGCGCAGGTTCGTGCTCGCGCGGCGGGGGAGCCCTTCCTTCGGCGTCCGCTTCAGCACGACGTAATCGACGCCGTGCTTCTCGCAGAACTCGCGCTTGACCGGCTTGTCGCCATCCTCGTTGACCGCGTAGGCGTCGGGGCGGATGCGTTGGATCTCCGGTTCGGCGTCGAGCCAGCCGTCTCCGGACGACACGAGCGCCGTGTGAACGAATCGCACCGACTGC
>CAYMRB010000494.1:0-7045 GCA_964392615.1 uncultured Planctomycetia bacterium
CAGACCGACACCGACGGACACTGGTCCGCTAACTTCGGCACGCAGGGCGTCGAGGGGGAGCGTACTTATTGCCGCGACGGCGGCAAGCTCTGCCGCATGAACCTCGCGACCGGAAAGGTCACGACGCTCGTCGACGATCCGACGGGCGGCGTGCGCGATCCGCAGGTCCACTACGATGGCCGCAAGATCCTCTTCTCGTACCGACGAGGCGGGCAGCCGTACTACCACCTCTACGAGATCGGCATCGACGGCAGCGATCTGCGCCAGCTGACCGATGGACCGTTCGACGACTTCGAGCCGACGTACCTTCCGGACGGCAACATCATCTTTTGCTCGAGTCGCTGCAATCGATGGGTGCCGTGCTACTTCACGCAGGTCGCGGTGCTCTATCGCTGTAACGGCGACGGGAGCGATATCCGACAGCTCTCCGCGAACACCGAGCAAGAGAACACACCGTGGGTGCTGCCGGACGGCCGGATCCTGTACCAGCGGTGGGAGTACGTCGACCGCAGCCAGATCGGCTACCACCACCTGTGGACGATGAATCCGGACGGCACGGGGCAGATGGTGTACTTCGGCAACCTCGAGCCCGACGTCGTGATGATCGACGCGAAGCCGATTCCGGGGACGACGAAGGTCGTCGCGTCGTTTTCGCCGGGACACGGACGCAACGAGCACGCCGGTGTCATGACGGTCGTCGACGCGCGTCAGGGGCCGGATGAGCAGGGGATGGCGCGTCCGATTTCGACCGGAGGCCTGCTGCGCGATCCGTACCCGCTGACCGAGAGTCTGTTCCTCGTCGCCGGCACGACGCAGCTCTACCTCATGGACGAGCGCGGCAACCGCCGCAGGATCTTTGATCTGCCGCCGGAATGGCGCAAGGGTCGCATGGCCGTTCACGAGCCGCGACCGATCCGCTCGCGGCGGCGGGAGCCGGTGATTCCATCGCGCATCGACCGCGCGACACCGACGGGCCGCGTGCTGCTGCAGGACGTGCACATCGGCAGGAACATGGATGGCGTGCGCCGCGGCGAGATCAAGGAGCTCCTCGTCCTCGAGATCCTGCCGAAGCCGTTCAACATGTTCAGCGGCATGGAGCCGTTGAGCTACGGCGGCACGTTCCTGCTCGAGCGCATCGTCGGGACGGCACCGGTCGAGCCGGACGGCTCCGCGTACATGGAGGTGCCCGCGCTGAGACCGCTGTTCTTCGTCGCTCTCGACGAGGACGGCATGGCCGTGAAGCGTATGCAGAGCTTCATGACCGTACAGCCCGGAGAAGAGGTGAGCTGCGTCGGCTGTCACGAGCAACGCACGCGATCGCCGCGCGTGAGCACGAGCGTGGCGGCCGTGCGGCGCCCACCGACACCGATCGAGCCGATCGCCGACGTGCCGGACGTGATCGACTATCCGCGCGACGTGCAGCCGATCCTCGACGCGCACTGCGTGGACTGTCACGACTGGAAGGCGACCGAGCGCGGCGGGCCTCGAGCCGGCGGCATCGTGCTGTGTGGCGATCGCGGGCCGATGTTCTCGCACAGCTACTTCCTGCTGACGATCGCGGCGGAGTTCGTCGACGGGCGCAATCTGCGCAAGAGCAACTACGGGCCGCGACAGATCGGCTCGGGCGCGAGCCCGCTGCTCGAGAAGCTCGACGGCGCGCACTACGGTGCTCGCTTGTCGGCACGCGAGAAGAAGGTGCTGCGCCTGTGGATCGACACCGGCGCGGCCGGCACGTACGCGGCGCTGGGCAGCGGCACGATCGGGCACTACGCGTCCGGAGGGCTCGACCGCACGGATCTGAGCTGGCCGAGCGTCCAGGTCGCGCGTGACGTGCTGCGGCGTCGGTGCGCGACGTGTCACCGCGACGCGCGGCGGCTGCCCGAATCGCCGTCGGACAACCGCGGGCTCGTGCCGTGGGCCGAGGGGCGCATGAACGACCTCGCGCGTCGCGAGAGCCAGATCGCCAACCCGGCGTTCCGGTTCAGTCGTCACGCGATCTACAACCTGAGTCGACCGGAGAGCTCGCTGCAGCTTCTCGCGCCGCTCGCGAGGAATGCCGGCGGGTTCGGCATGTGCTCGACGGACGACGGTGCGGTCTTCGCGACGACGGACGATGCGGACTACCGCGCGCTCCTCGCGGCGATCCGTACGTCGAAGGAGTACCTCGACCGCATCCGCCGCTTCGACATGCCGGGCTTCCGTCCGAGCGCGCAATACGTGCGCGAGATGAAGCGCTATGGCATCCTGCCTTCAAGCTTCGAGCCGGGCGACGCGATCGATCCGTACGCGACCGACCGCGCGTACTGGGAGTCGACACGGTACCGGGCCGTGGAGAACGGGGCCGCCGAGGATACGAGCGTGGATTGAATGCACACGTGGAGAACGGTTCGATGATCAAGATGGCAGCCGTGCTTGTCGCGGCATCGTGCACAGTCGGCGTCGTGAGTGCCGCCGAGCCGCAAGCGACGACTCTGTGGTATCGCCAGCCGGCGACGAAGTGGGTCGAGGCGCTGCCGCTCGGCAACGGGCGGATGGGGGCGATGGTCTTCGGCGGCGTCGCTCGGGAGGAGCTGCGTCTCAACGAGGAGAGCCTGTGGGCCGGTGAACCGGTGGATGTCTACCCCGAGAAGTTCGCCGCGCATCTGAAGAAAGTGCAGGAGCTCGTTCTCGACGGGAAGATCTCGGCGGCGAGGAAGTACGGCATCGAGAATCTGACCGAGAAGCCCACCTCGTTTCGATCGTACGAGCCGCTGGGCAACCTCTCGATCGAGACGCAGCACGCGGACGCGACGGAGGGCTACCGGCGCTCCCTCGACGTGCGGACCGGCGTTGCCGCGGTCGAGTACCGAGCAGGCGGCGTGCGGTACGAACGCGAGGCCCTGCTCTCCGCCGCGGACGACGTCCTCGCGGTGCGACTTCGCGCGGATGCTCCCGGCTCGATCTCCGTTCGCGTCGTTCTGAGTCGACCGAAGGACGCGACGTTTACCGCGCACGGAGACGGTCGGCTCCACATGGACGGCCAGATCGTCGATGTGCCGGCTCCGAAGGCCCGCGACGACAATCCGGGCGGCTCGGGGCCCGGTGGCCCGCACATGAGGTTCGCCGGCCGATTGGTCGCTCGAACGACGGGAGGGACGGTACGGGCTGTCGAGAACGCGCTCGTCATCGAGGCCGCCGACGAGGCGGTCCTGTTGTTCACGGCGGCCACCGATTTCCGCCTCGACGCGATGACGTTCGATCGCTCGATCGATCCGGCCGCCATCGCGACGAACATCCTGAACCGTATCGCGGCCAAGTCGTGGGACGACATCCGTCGCGATCACGTGGCCGAGCATCGAGCCGTCTTCGATCGCGTCGATCTGCACCTCGGCGCCACGGAGGGCGGCCGGCTGCCGATCGATGAGCGGTTGGCGGCCATGCGGAAAGGAGCCGCCGATCCCGGTCTCGAGGTGCTGTACTTCCAGTTCGGTCGCTATCTGCTGATGAGCGGATCGCGCCGGCCGGGTCGGTTGCCCGTCAACCTGCAGGGAATCTGGAACGAGAGCATGTGGGCGCCGTGGGAGGCGGACTATCACCTCAACATCAACCTGCAGATGAATTACTGGCCGGCCGATGTCTGCAATCTGTCGGAGGCAGTCGAGCCGCTGGCCGACTGGTTCGGGCGCGTGGCCGAGAAGGGGCGAACCTCGGCGCGGCGACTGTACGGTGCGGACGGCTGGGTGGGCTTCACGTGCGTCAACCTGTTCGGCCGAACGACGCCGTCGGGGTCCACGCTGGGGTCGCAGTTCCAGAACGGCGCGCTCGACCCATTGGCCGGCGCGTGGATGGCGATGACGCTGTGGCGACACTGGGAGTTCACGCGCGACGAGACGTTTCTGCGCGAGCGTGCGCATCCCGTTCTCGCAGGAGCGGCCGAGTTCATCCTCGACCTCCTCGTCGAGGACGGGGACGGCGTGCTCGTCATTGTTCCGTCCACCTCGCCGGAGAACAGCTACATCCACCCGCAGACAGGGCAGGCGGTGCGGATCACGCGAGGGTCGACGTACCACACGACGATCACTCGGACCGTTTTCGAAGCGGTCGTCGAGAGCGCGACGATCCTCGGCACCGACGAGGCGCTGCGTGCGAGACTGCAGCGTGCGCTGCGCGGGCTTCCCGCCTTGAAGGTCGGAGCGGATGGCACGATCCAGGAGTGGATCGACGACTACCGCGAGCGCGATCCGAAGCACCGCCACGTATCGCATCTCCTCGGCCTCCATCCGTTCGCGCAGATCACGCCGCGCACGCCGGAGCTGTTCGCGGCCGCGAGGAAGACGCTCGAGCGACGCGGCTTCGGCGGCGACGTCGGCTGGAGCAACGCATGGAAGACGTGCTTCTTCGCGCGCCTACAGGACGGCGAGCAGGCGTACTGGTATCTGCGCCGGCTGATCGCCCGCAACGCGTTTCCGAATCTGTTCGACGCCTGCTGGCCGGGGCGCGTGTTCCAGATCGACGGGAACTTCGGCGGCACGGCGGGCGTCGCCGAGATGCTGCTGCAGAGCCACGGCGGCACGATCCGGCTGCTTCCCGCACTGCCGAACGCCTGGCCGGCGGGGCGCGTTCGCGGCCTCAAGGCGCGCGGCGGGTTCGTCGTCGACATCGAGTGGGCCGACGGCAGCCTCGTTCGTGCGCGGATCCGATCGGCAGTGGGCGGATCGTGCCGAGTGCGTCGCAGCGTGCCGCTGGCCGTGGCCTCGGATGGAGCGCCGGTCGACGTCCAAGCGACGACCGGACCGCCCGCGTCGATCGAGTTCGACACCATCGCGGGTCGCGTCTACGAGTTGCAGGTCCGCTGACGAGCGCCGTCACTCGCCGGATGATTGCAGCGCGGCGACTGCAGCTCGCCAACCTGCGGCGAATGCTCGGCCGAGAGCGAGCTGGCCCTCCGTCGTGTAGTGCACGAGGTCCGGCATCACCGGCATGCCGTCTGTCGATACCATCCACACACCGGGGATTGCCTCGGGCTTTCCCGACAGCATGTGCGCGGCGGCCATCGACTGTCGGATCAGGTCGCGATGCGTGAAGCGGGGCGCCGCCGGCTCGTAGGGCAGCACCTGGCCGAAGACGAACGGTATGGAACCGGACCCGAGGTCCTCCTCCAGGCGCGCCTTCAATCGTCGCAGCGACGCGGCGTACTCGCGTGCAGAAACGGCGTGCTTGGAGTCCTGCTCGCCTTGCATCCACACGATGCCTCGAACGACCGGTTGCTTGCCTTCCTGGCGCAGCGCGGCGAGCGCGGTCTCGAGAGCTTTCAGCATGGCGATGTAATGCACGCCCCGATGCGGATCGTCCGCCGCCGCCCCCGGATGGAAGTTGCGACGTCTCGGGCCAGGAGGGGTGCCGACCCAGCGCTGGTTGTTCCAGCCGGCGTGCAGCGGTTGGCCGCTGCGCTGGAACTTGACCAGCCAGAACGGCTTCGAGCCCCGTGTCTCGGCCAGCGCACGGGCGAACGCGAGCTCCGGGCCGAACTCTGTCGGGCGTGGCGATAGCCGCGTCTTGCCCGGCACGAGTGTCTCGAATCGGCCGCCTGTCCAGAAGCCACACGTCGGAACGGGGCGGCGCCGAGCGTCGTCCAGCTCGGCGATCTTGCCCAGCCCCTGCATGTTGGACTGGCCTGCGAGCAGAAACACGTCGGCGCGCTCCGACTCGTCGGCGGGCCCGTTGACGCAGAACGCGGCGATACGGCACGCGTGACCGCGACTGTGCTCGCTCTTGTCGTTCGACGTGCGAAGGGTCAGCGTGTGTCGGCCGTCGTCGAGCTCGTCGGCCAGAACGAGCGTCCAGGGAAGGTGCAGCCCACGGCTCCAGCGAGTGAACGCATCGCGCTGGCGCCACGGCCCGCCGTCGATACGGAAGCGGATCACGCCGACGTCCGGTCCCGCGATGATGGACAGGCCGACGGCGGTGCCGTGAAAGTCGAACCGTAGCGTCGCGTCGGGATCCGTCGCGACGAGCATCGGCACGTTCACGAAGCCCGGGCGCGTGGCGGCCTTCTCGGCGGTGGTGCGTGGTCGCCAGCTCGGGTCGAGGCGCCAACCTTCGTCGCACTGCGCGCGATCGAGCGGCACGAGTCGGGCATCGACGTAGCTGAAGCGATCCAGCGGCTTCGGCGGCACTGCGTGAGGGCGCAGCGTCGCGTCCGCCGCCAGGGGCTTCGACCACGCCGCGTCGAACATCCTCGCGATCGTGCCCGCGTACAGGCGGTGGCCAAACGGCGCCGGGTGCAGGTTGCGGAAGTCCTGCTTCCAGGTGAACTGACCGGCGCGGATGCGATCGGCGACCTCTCGGGCCAAATGGACGGACGCGACGCCGTAGTGCGCGGCGACCTGCTCGTGCGCTGCGATCACAGCCGGTGTCTTGCCGGCGTCGTAGTCCGCGATCTTCCCGGGATCGACGCAGTAGAGCACGGCGATGTCGAGCTGCGGGTTGACCGACCGCGCGTGGCGGAGAATCCCCTCCATCCCGCGGCGCCATTGCTCGGGCCGGGTGGGCCGATTCGACGCGTCGTTGACCGCGGCCTCCTCGATGAGCAGATCGACCGGCCCGCGTCCGAACACGTCGCGCAGCACCCGGAACGCTCCCGGAACCGACCCCGTCGACGGGATTCCCGCGTCGACGAAGTCGAACTCGGTGTCGGGAAAGCGGCGCTGCAGGCCCGCGCAGACGAGCTCGCGCCAACCCTTCATGTGCGTGATCGACCCGCCGAGAAACACCACGCGTCCCCGCTTCTCCCGCTCGAACGTCAGGCGGCAGTTCTGCATTCCGCCGCGCAGCACGAAGTAGTCATCTCCATGCGGCAGGTTCGCGCCGGTCGGCTCCTCGCGGGCGGCGGACGACGAAGGCGTCGTCCATAGCGCCAACGTGACCGAGGCGAAGAGAAGACTGGCGCGCAGACCGAGAGAGAGATTGTTCGTGGTCACGTCGGTTGCCTCGTCGTTCGGGTTTCTCGAGCGGTTCCTCTCTTCTCGCCGAAGAGGGCGTCCGCGTCAATCCGCGCGCTGCGTCG
>CAYMRB010000495.1:0-7013 GCA_964392615.1 uncultured Planctomycetia bacterium
CGCCTGCGACAGGATGTTCCCGAGCGCGGTCGCCTCGATCGGACCGGCGACGACCGGTACCCCGAGCTGCTGCGCGGTCATCCGGTTGAGCAGGTCGTGCCGGCTACCGCCTCCGACGACGTGCAGCCGTTCGATGGGGCGGCCGGTGAGCTCGCTCGCCGCGCGCGCTGTGTCGGCGTACGTTTTCGCGAGCGACTCCAGCACGCAGCGCACGACTTCGGCTCGACCTTCCGGGACAGCCTGGCCGGACTCGCGGCACGCGTCGCGGATGCGCGCGGGCATGTCGCCGGGAGCGGCATAGCGCGGATCGTTCGGCTCGATGAACGACACCGCGGGCGCGGCCTTCTCGGCCATTTCCGCGAGCTCGGAGTACGACAGCTCGACGCCCTCGCGCTCCCACTGGCGCCGGCACTCCTGCACGAGCCAGAGGCCGGAGATGTTGCGCAGGAACCGAGTCGTGCCACCCACGCCAGCCTCGTTCGTGAAGCCGTGCTCGAGCGCCTCGCTCGACAGGATCGGCCGGTCGGTCTCCACTCCGAGCAACGACCACGTGCCGCTCGACAGGAACGCCCAGCTGCCGCTCTGCGTTGCGGGGACGGCTGCCACCGCGGCCGCGGTGTCGTGGCTCGCGGCCGCGATGATCGGTGGGGCGCTTTCGAGGCCGGCCTCCCGGCAGACCTCGTCGTCGAGCTCGCCGACCACCGTGCCGGAGTCGACGACCTCCGGAAAGATCTCCGGCGGCAGTCCGAGCGCATCGAGCGTTTCCGCCGACCACTGCCGCGTACGCGCGTCGAGGAGGTGCGACGTGCTCGCGAGCGTCACCTCGGCCACCGGCCGCGCGCCGAGCAGATAGGCGATCAGGTCGGCCATGAGCAGCAGCCGCGCTCCCGTCTCCAGGACTTCGGGGCTGCGTTTCTTCAGCGCGTGGAGCTGAAACAGCGTGTTGAGCTCGAGGAATTGGATTCCCGTGCGCGACCACAGATCCTCGCGCGACACGATCTCGAAGACCTCGTCGAAGCTGCCCGCCGTCCGGGTGTCCCGATAATGGACAGGATTCGCGAGCAGGTCGCCGCGTCGGTCGAGGATTCCGAAGTCGACGCCCCAGCTATCGACCGCGAGCCCATCGATCCGGCGGTCAGCGAGCTGCGCGGCGGCCCGGATACCCCGGCGTATGTCCCGCAGAAGCCGGGGCAAATCCCAGCAGAGCGTGTCTCGGAGGCGAACGGGCTCGTTCCTGAAGCGGTGGGCCTCCTCGGTCGTCAGACGCCCCTCCGCGAGGCGGCCGAGGATGACGCGACCGCTCTCGGCGCCGAGGTCGACGGCGACGAAGTTTTTCGTGGTGCAGGACATGACGTCGGGCTCCGGCTGCGTGGCAAGCCCCGGGCCCGGCGGCGGTGTTTTCTGCGTCCGACTGCCGGCCCGGAATCGTTGGTCTGGTAACGAGTAGAGCGCCCCGGCCCGGCGTTCGTGGCCGGTCAGGGCTGGTCGTAGACTTTCCCATGCAGGTGCCTAATATGGAAGAAGAACCCGCTCTGGCAGCCCTTCTTCAGCGGACTGCCTGGGGCCTCCGTCCGGGTTCCCATCCACCCGACATCCCGAGTTCCGCGTTCTGGACTCCAACTCCCTCCGCGAGCGCGAATCATGTCCGAGCCCGAACACGTCGACGAGGCTGATCAGAACCTGCTCAGCGATCCCCTTCTGCGCGACGTCCCCTCCGTCGACGGCTACAAGGTGCTCGAGCCTTGCGTGCTCTATTCGAAGGTCGGCCAGGGCGGCATGGGGGCGGTCTACCGTGGCAAGCACGTCAACCTCGACATCGATGTCGCGGTCAAGTGCCTCAAGGGCGATCTATCGGACCGCGGCGATCAGTTCATCGCCCGCTTCCAGCGCGAGGGGCGCGTCGCCGCCGCGATCGACGACAGCAACCTCATCCGCGTGTACGACGTCACGCAGCGGCACGGCGTGCACTACATCATCATGGAGTACGTCCGCGGGGAGACCGCGGCCGAGCGCGTCGAGCGCAAGGGGAAGCTGCGCCTCGACGAGGCGCTGACGATCATCCTGTCGGCCGCGCGCGGCGTCGCGGCAGTTCAAGCCGTCGAACGTCCTGATCTCGAAGGACGGCTATGTCAAGCTCGCCGACCTCGGCCTGGCGCGTGATGACGACGCGACGACGCAGATGACCGCGACGAACGTCGTCGTCGGCACGCCCGCCTACATGCCGCCGGAGCAATGGGAAGGCGCGTGCAAGGTCGGACCGCCCGGCGATCTCTACGCCCTCGGTGCGACGCTGTACTTCCTGCTCGTCGGCGAGAACGCGATTCCGCGCGTCGGCGTCAGCGAGATGATGCGCCGCGTGTGCCTCGAGCCGTTCCCGGATCCGCGCGATCACGCGTCGGACATACCGGACAACGTCGCGGAGATCGTCCGCCGCGCGACGCAGAAGGACCCGAAGGATCGGTACCCGAGCGCGCGCGACATGGTGCGAGCGCTCGAGGTCGCGGTCGGCGGCTCCGACGCGACCATCGATCTGTCGGAGAAAGGGGCCGGCGAGTACGGGCGCTCGACGCGGACCACGGTGTCGCCGCCGCCCGGGCAGACGCTCGCGAAGGTACGAGTGCAGCTGCAGGACGCGTCGAGCGGCACGAACCGGCGGAGCAGCCCTTCGTTGGCGCGCGCGCTTCTGGCGCCGGTTCCGATGTGGACGCGCTACGCGGCGGCAGCGATCGCGCTGTTCGCGCTCGGCGCGTTCGCCTACGGGCTGTTGGGGCAGAATCGCACCGGAACGACGATCGTGAGCGATCCCGCGCGGGGCACGATGAGCTCGGCGCCCGCTCGAACGACACCGGGCACAGGAGCGGGAGCCGATCTCGCCGGGACTCCTCCGGCGGGAACGACGCCTGGAGCCGGCGCGGATCCCGAGGCGGGGACCGATCCCGTCGTCGGAACATCGCCCCCGGCGGGAGCGACGCCTGGAGCCGGCGCGGATCCCGAGGCGGGGACCGATCCCGTCGCCGGAACGACGCCGCCGATGGGAACGACGCCGGGTGCGGGTGCGGATCCCGAGGCGGGGACCGATCCCGTCGCCGGAACGACGCCGCCGACGGGAACGACGCCTGGCGCAGGGGCGGATCCCGAGGCCGGAACCGAGCCGGCCGCGGCGACCGTGCAGATCGACAGGCTCGTCGAGGACGCCCGTCGCCTCGCTGAGAATCCCGTGACCCTGCTCGCGGCGATCGCGACGTTCGAGACCGCGCTGCGCACCGATCCCGATCACGCCGGCGCGAGGGCCGGTCTGACGGCAGCGTACGGTGCGCGCAGTCACCAGCTCGAGCGCGACGGACGGCTCGTCGACGCCTACGACGCTGTGAAGAAGGCCGTGGAGGTAGCGACCGCCGCCGGCAGCGGGGCGGACGCGGCGCACCAGGCGCGCGTCGACGACCTGCGCGCACAGATCGAGGCGAAGCTCGCGACAGCCGTGTCTCTCACTCCCGCCACCGACAGCCTCCTCGCTGATGCGAAGGTGACGATTCACGGCACGGTCTCGTTCGACGGGGCGCTCGACGTGACGGTCGAGGGACAGAAGATCCAGATCGAAGCCAGCTCGTTCCAGTACGACCTGCCGGAGCTTTCCGACGGCCCGACGAGCGTGCGAGTCGCGTGGAGCGCCAGCGATATCGAACGCGAGCAGACGCTCGACCTCGTGGTCGACACGACCGCCCCGGAGGTGAGCGTCGCGAGCTTTGAAGATGGCGGCTGGACGAGTGCGCCGCTGGTGCTGACGGGACGTGTTGTCGACGCGAACCTCGGCGAGCTGACCGTGCAGCGCGAGGCGGACGAGCCGGTTGCGGCCGAGATCGACGGCGACGCGTGGAAGGTGACGTTTGACGCGGCCGCCGTGGGCGCGAACGCGCTGCGGATTCGAGCCGTCGACCGCGCGGGAAACGAGTCGGCCGAGACGACGCTGACCGTCCACGTCGACGCGGCCGACCCGATGCTCGAGGGGCTGACGCCGGAGTCGGGCAGCGGCACGAAGGAGGCGGCGATCACCGTCGCTGGCCGCGCCGTCGACGCCGACGGTGTCATCGACAGCGTCACGATCGCGGGCGCGCCCGTCGAGATCGACGCCGACGGCAACTTCTCGGGCGACGTCGAGCTCGCGGACGAAGGGGCGCACCAGATCGAGGTGGTCGCGGTCGACAAGGCCGGTCATGCGGCGATGCAGAGCATCGACGTGCGGCGTGACTCGACCCCGCCGGTCGTCTCGGTTCTCTCTCCGGAGCCCGAGAGCTCCGCGCCGCTCGAAGACCTGCTCGATGTGCGCGTCGGGGTCGAGGACGATTCGCCCGTCACCGTTCGCGTCGACGGTGTCGATGCGACCCAGGACGGCGACGCGTGGCTGAGCCGCGTCGAGCTCGACGCGACGGGACCGCACACGCTTCTGATCGAGGTCGTGGACGAGCTCGGCAACGCGGCGGAGGCCGTCGAGCTGGCGTTGCACGTGACGAGCTCGATCGCGACGATCGAGGGATTCGAGCCCCCGAAGCGGAACGAGCAGGGGAAGTTCGAGTACGTCCACCAGCGCACCGGCATCCCGTTCGTGCTGCTGCGAGGACGAGGTGCGCCGATCGAGTTCGAGATGGGCGCTCCCGACACGCAGTGGTGGGGACAGGACGACGAGCGACCGCGCCACCGCGTGACGTTGACTCCGTTCCTGATCGCGAAGTACGAGGTCACGCAGGCGCAGTGGAAGGCCGTCATGGGTTCGAACCCGTCGCGCTTCCAGCCGAACTCCGCGGCGGCGGCGGGCCCGGATGAGCTCCCGGTCGAGAACGTCACCTGGGACGAGTGCGTCGAGTTCTGCAATCGGACCGGTCTTCAGCTGCCGACCGAGGCGCAGTGGGAGTATGCGGCCGGTGGCGGCGAACCGACTCCGTTCTTCGTCGGCAAGTTCATCCTGTCTGCCGAGTTCAACTACAACGGCCTGCAGCCTTTCCGCGGCACACCGACCGGCTCTCCCGTCAAGACGCGCGGCGAGCCCGTCGCGGTCGCGTCCTTCAAGCCGAACCCCTTCGGCCTGTACAATGTGCACGGCAACGTCAAGGAATGGTGTCGTGACGCATTCGACAGCAAGTTCTACGCGTCCGCTGCGGTCTCGGGACCGAACCCGGTGCGCGAGGACCCAGGAACGAAGACGCGAGTCGTGCGCGGCGGCGGATACAACTCCGAAGCCGATCAGTGTCGCACGCAGTACCGCGGCCGCCGCGACAGCGACAAAAAGAGCCGCCTCGTCGGGCTGCGACCAGTCTTCGAGATCGGCGAGTAGGCGCTCAGCGGGCCATTCTCCTCGACGTGCCGGATTCGCAAGGACCCATCGGCGTCGAGGTGAGATTTGAGCGACAACTCGAAGGACGATCGTGACTTCGTCGCGCGCGTCGGAATCGTGACGGTGTCCGACCGCGCCAGTCGTGGTGAGTACGAGGATCGAGGCGGGCCCGCGATTCGCGCGTATCTCGAGGAGGTGCTGACATCGCCGTTCGAGGCGGTCGCGCGCATCGTCCCCGACGAGGTCGACGCGCTGGAGCGCGCACTGATCGAGCTCTGCGACGACGAGCGCTGCTGTCTCGTCATCACGACGGGAGGAACGGGGCCGGCGCGGCGCGACATCACTCCGGAGGTGACCGAACGTGTCAGCGAGAAGCTGATGCCCGGCTTCGGCGAGCTGATGCGCGCGGTGTCGCTCCGAGCGGTGCCGACCGCGATCCTGTCGCGACAGACCGCCGGCATCCGCGGCGGTGCGCTCATCGTCAACCTGCCCGGGCAGCCGAAAGCGATCGGCGAGTGCCTCGACGCGGTCTTCCCGGCGATCCCGTATTGCGTCGATCTGATCGAAGGACCGTGGCTGCGAACCGATCCGACGCGCATCCGCGCGTTCCGGCCGAAGTCGTCGCCGCGCGTGGAATCGGAATAGAGCCAGATCATGAGAAGCCCCGCGGTCGCGGCTGTCGCCGCCGTCGTCATCGCTGTCGCCGCTCGATTCTGTGCGCCTCTTGCCGCAGAGGACTGGCCCCAGGTCAAGCTCGACGCGCGTCGCAGCGGCGACGCCGCCGGCCGTCGTCTCGAGACGCCGCTCGGCCTCGTCGGCGCGGTGCCGCTCACCGATGCCGTCTTTGCGTCGCCCGCCGTCGCCGACGGCAAGGTGTACGCGCTCGATGGCTCGGGCGTGCTCCACTGCATCGACGCGACGAGCTTGCGGGTCGTCTGGAAGTTCGCGTCGCCCGCGGCCGACGACGAGACCGCGGCGCGCAGTCCGGCCGGCAAGACGAACTACAACAACGTCTGCTCGCCTGCCGTCGTCGGCGGGTACGTCCACTTCGGAACGATGGCGGGGGACTGGTTCGTGCTCGACGCGCGCGACGGCGCCGTCGTTCGTCGGATTCCGTGCGGCGAGCCGATCTTCTCCGGGGCCGCCGTGACCGAGCGCGGCGTGTACTTCGCCACGCTCGGCTCGCACGTGCACGCGCTCGACCCGGACGGCACCGTGCGGTGGACGTGGGACTACGTTCGCGAGGAGCTCGGCTTCCGCGGCAATCGCTGGAGCGGCGCCGATTGGGCGCGCCTCGCGGGGCGAGCGACGTGGCGCCAGCAATTCCTCTGCACGCGCGATCTCGCGGTCCATAGCGATGCCGATGGAGACACGATCGTGCTGCCGGCCGGCGGGGTGATCGTTTGGTTGCGAGACGCCGGCTCGCGAGCGAAACCGCGCGCGATCTGGCGCAGCCGGCGAGAGAGCCCGGGAACGCTGGGGCTGTCGGTCGGCGCCGATGGCGCGGTCTACCGGCAATGGCATCGTCGGGACAACAACGGATGGGTCGAAGTCCTGAGGCTGGTCGAGGCGGAGTCCGATTCCGACTCCGACTCCGACTCCGACACCGACACCGACTCCGATTCCGACTCCGATTCCGACTCCGACTCCGAGTCCGACTCCGACTCCGACTCCGACCCCCACAACC
>CAYMRB010000496.1:0-6997 GCA_964392615.1 uncultured Planctomycetia bacterium
GACCTCCCTGCTCGTCGCCGAAGCCTGGGGCTTCGTCACCCCTCCCGAAACCCGCACTGCCCTCGCCGCCATGGACCGCCTGCTCGGCATCCTCTGGGCCCTGACCCACTGAGCCTCACCACCCGGGCCGGGAAGACCTCCCCGGCTCAGGTGGAGTCGGCGTCGGAGCCGGCGTCGGTGTCGGAGTCGACTCGCGAGCGACTAATCCCGCTCCCCCAGCAGCTCGACCTCCAGCCGGCGGAAGCGCACCTCCATCGCGCCGCCGGAGTGGATCTGGAACGCGAGGATGCCGCGACGTGCGCCCTCCCGGTCGTCGAGGTCGACGCATGGCTTGCCGTTGATGAACGTGCGGACGCGGCTCCCCTCGGCGACGATTTCGTAGTCGTTCCAATCGCCGAGCTTGACGTGCTCTTCGCCCGACTTCTTCCACAGAAGCGCGCGGCCGTGCTCCTCGTAGAGCTTCCCCCACCAGCCGACTCCGACGTCGGCCTGGTAGCCCTTCACCTCGCCGTGCGGTAGCTCCTGGCTACGGAACTGGATGCCGCTATTGCCCGCGTTCGGTGTCAGCTTGACCTGCAGCCGCAGCCGGAAATCGCCGAGCAGCAGATGGCTGCGCAGGAACTCGTTGCGACGGATGCCCGGGCTCGTGCCGACGATCTCGCCGCTCTCGACCGACCAGTAGCGCTCGTCGCCAGCCCATCCCGACAGGTCGCGACCGTTGAACAGCGTGCCGACGTTGTCCTTCGTCGCGAGCATCGGCACCTGCGCCGGCGCCGCGAGGTACGCGATGAGGTC
The DNA here is from genome assembly GCA_964392615.1 of uncultured Planctomycetia bacterium. Lineage (GTDB taxonomy): Bacteria > Planctomycetota > UBA8108 > UBA8108 > UBA8108 > CAYMRB01. The sequence goes on from CAYMRB010000496.1 coordinate 796, forward strand.
ACGCACCTGCTGCTCCTCGAACTGCCCGAGAAGGTCGTCGGGCATCATCGAGAAGTCGCTCGTCTGCGTCGCCGCGATGTCGCTCTTCGCGAGGATGACCTCGCCGTTCGCCGTCTCGGCCGTCAGCGCGCTCGCGGTCTCCTCCTTCACGAGCCCCGTGACGACACGGCCGTCCGTCGTGATCCACACGCTCGGCATGTACTCCTTCGCGAGCACGGCGCTCGGATCGAGAACGTTCGACAGGATGTACTCGAGGTCGGCGCGGTTCGAGCCGGTCAGGTCCGGCGCGACCTTGCCGCCCGTCCCGAAGAGCGTGTGGCACTGCTCGCACGTGCGCGCGAAGAGCGCACGACCCGCTGAGAGGTCGGCCGGCTGCTGTCCGGGCGACGCGAGGAGCTTCTTGTAACGCGCGATCTTCGCCGCCTTCTCCGCGTCCGTTTCGCGCACGAAGCCCCAGTGCTTCGCGATCTGCTCGGTGACCGTCTCGTCGCGAAGGAACCGCAGCTGCTGGATCGCCTCGGCCCCGAGATCGGTCGCGGGGACGTTACCGCGTCCGACCGCGTCGAGGAGCGCTCGCGCCCACTCGACACGCGACGCGAGCGTCGCGATCGCATCGCGCTTTCCGGTCGTATCGAGCCCGCCGTAGACGGAGAGCACCCTGGACGGCGTGCGCGCGTCGCCGAATGTCGCAAGCGCGCGCAATGCGTCGGAACGCATCGCGGGCTCGGCGAGAATCTCGTACAGCGTCGGAACGACCGCCGCGCTCCTTGCAGCGAGCAGACTGGCGAGAGCCCCTCGTCGCGCTCCGAGATCCGCACCCCGTTCCCGCAGCACCGCATGCATCAGCTCCTTCGCGCTCGCGTCGTCGAACGTCACCGCGAGAGCCAGCGCCTGCGAGCGCACGTTCGCGTCCTTCGACTCGATGAGCTTCTTCATCGCCTGCGGCCAACGCTTCGGCATCGCTACCCTGCGCCGCCCCTTGAGCGCCTCGTTCACGCCCCTCAAGAGCGTCAGCTGCCGGGCCGCCTCATCGACGCTCTCGAGCGCACCGACGAGCAGCTCGAGCGCGTCACCGCCCCCCGTCGATCCGATCCGGCGAACCGTGTACTCGAGCACGCGCGGCACGCGAGCGCTCGCGGCCAGGTCGAGCGCGGCGCGCGGCTCGGCTGCGGCCAGAGGCTCGAGCGCCCACCAGTACATCAGCGGCAGGTTGTGGTCGCCGCCGTCCGCTTCGTGGGGCAAGAGCCCAGCGAGGATTGGCGCGCGCTTCGCGACCGGCAGTCGCCCGAGCGCCGACGCCAGGTAAAGCCGCACGACCTGCGACTTGTCGTCGCACGCCATCGCGGCGAAGCGCTCGAGAAGTGCCGCCGACGGGCGCTTCTCCTCCATCGCGAGCTGAATCGTCCACGCGCGGACAAACTCGCTGTCGCTCGAGAGCCCCGTGGCGACGTGCGCGACCGTCAGGCCGCCGGTAACGTGCAGCGCCCATAACCCGCGCAGTCGTCGGGCGACGGGCGCGTCGCCGAACGCGAGCTCCGCGAGCTGCGGCCTGACGCCGGCGCTCAATCGCCCCCGTGCCGCGCGCTCGGCCAGCAGACGACGCGCGTGCCGAACGTGCCAATCGTTCTCGTGCAACTGCAGGCGAACGAGCTCGTCGTCCGACGCGCGTGCGAGGTCGACGCGCGCCTTGCGCAGCTCGCCGTACGAGATCTTGAACACGCGGCCGTTCGACCGGTCGTGGTCGCCGGGCCGCCCGGTATGGCAGGCCTGGCGATCATACCAGTCGATCAGCCACGCGTTGCCGTCCGGACCGTACCGCAGGTTGATGAACTGCGACCAGCGGTCGTTCGCGAGCAGGAAGTCCGGCTGCCGATCGCCGACCCAACCGGAGCCCTGCCGCTCGAGCACGTCGACGTTCAACCGTTGGCCGTGGATATTGTTCATGAACAGCTTGCCGCGATACGCATCCGGCCACGCATCGCCGAGATAGATCATCGCGCCGCAGTGCGCGTGCCCACCGCCGGCCGCGTCGGAGCGGTTGTTGCCCGAGTGCGGCGTGCGGCCGATCCAGTGTCGATGCTTCGCGATCGTCTTGATGTCGTCGTACACGAACGGATTGAAGTGGCGGCCACCCTGACGGTGATACCTCGCGCCCTGAATGCAGTGGAAGAGGTGCGGAATCACGCAGCAGGTGAGGAACGACTGCCCGAGGTCGTCGAAGTCGACGCCCCACGGATTGCTCGTGCCCCAGCAGAAGACCTCGAACTCGTGGCGCGTCGGGTGGTAGCGCCAGATGCCGGCGTTGATCGGAGCGCGCTCGGAATCCGGCGTCCCCGGCTTGCCGACGCGCGAATGCGTGAACACGCCGTGGTAGCCGTAGAGCCAGCCGTCCGGCCCCCAAATGAACGAGTTCAGCGTCTCGTGCGTGTCCTGGTAGCCCCAACCGTCGAGCAGCACGCGCGGCGCGCCGTCGGGAACGTCGTCGCCGTTCGCGTCCGGAATGAACAGCAGCTCGGGGGCCTGCCCGACCCAGACGCCGCCGAAGCCGACCTCGATGCCGCTGACGAGATTGAGCCCCTCGATGAACACCTTGCGGGAGTCGAACCGCCCGTCGCCGTCTGCATCCTCGAAGATCAGGATGCGATCCTTGCCGGTCCCCTTCGGCTGCTTGCGCGGATAGCAGTACGCCTCGGCGATCCACACACGACCGCGGTCGTCGATCGCCATCGCTATCGGCTGGCGCACGTCCGGCTCGGCGGCGCTGACCGTCAGTCGGAAGCCGTCCGGCAGCGTCATCGCGAGCGCCGCGGCTTCAGCGTCGAGGCCGTCGTGCAGGTAGACGTCGGCGCGCTGCGGCGCCGAGCCGACCGCGACCCGCAGCTTCGGCTTCTTCTCGTGAAAGCGGAAGTCATCGAAGTTCACGTGGCCCCAGCCGCCGGAGTGGTCGTCGACCAGACGGATCGCGATCTTCTTCCCGCGATGCTTCTCCAGGTCGACGAGCACGGGACGGAGATTCTCGCTCTGCCGGCCGGAGGCGCGGAAGAACGCCTTCCCCGTGTCGGCGCGGAGAAGCTCCACCCGCGTCGTCGCGTGGTGGCCGCCGGCGAAGAGGAAGCTCGCCCAACGGTGCGTCACCACGAACGGCGCCGACGTCAACGTGCCGCGCCGCGGGTCGTTGTAAATCTCGAAACCGCCGACCCAGTACTCGCCAGCATGGTGGCTCTGCATGTCGCCGCGACGCGGCGCGACGGTATCGCCGCGAATCGGCTGGCCTTCGAACGCGTTGCCCGCGGCGGTCCAATCCTCGAGCGAGCCGGTCTCGAAACCGAGATTGAGCGGGTCGCCGTCCGCACCGACGGGAACCGTGCCGGTGCGTTTCGCATTCGGGTTCTCGGCCGCCGCGAAGACCGCGATGGACAGCGCGAACGAGAACGCCATCACAGACGCGACCGACGGGAGAGCAACGAACCGACGATCGAACCACTCGAAGTTGGTGGGCAGCCTGTCGTTTGTCATGAACACGATTGTCGGTCTGCGAGACGCAGTTTCAAGCCGGCGGCGGCAACCTCTGGAGTCCCGGAGGCAGAGCTGGCAGAATGCCGGCTTCGTGCGGACCCTGACACCCGTCGAACTCCGGCCCCGATCGGCGCAGTCGCCTCCGCCTCGCGACCCGACCCAACTGCTCTGTACAACTCTCTCGATACGCCATGGCTTACGCTCGCCCCCTCGCGGCCGCCGGTTTACCGATCGTCCTCGTCCTCGCGACCGCGAGTTGCTCCGGCCCGAACTGGTTCGTCGATGTCGCTGCCGAGCAGGAGCTCGAGTTCGTCAGCTACTCCGGTGACCACCTCTGGTACCTGATCGACACGATGGGATCGGGCCTGGCTGCCGGCGACTACGACGGCGACGGCGACGCCGACCTCTACCTGTGCAGAGCGGTCACGCGATCCTCGACGAGTATCAGGAGCAGGCGCATCAGTACCCGGACGGTCTGTGGCGCAACGACGGTGATGGCAAGTTCACCGACGTCACTCGGGAAGCCGGCCTCGGCGCGACGGGTTGGTCACATGGGGCGGTCTTCGTCGACTACGACGGCGATGACGACCTCGACATCTACGTCAGCCGCCATGGCCGCAACCTGCTCTACCAGAACCGCGGCGACGGCACGTTCTCCGAGGTGGGCACGCGCGCCGGCGTGGACAACCCCGGTTTTGGCGGTGGCGTGTCCTTCGCGGATTTCGACGGCGACGGCGATCTCGATCTCTACGTCGCCAACTACGCGATCTACGATCTTGAAGAGCAGAAGGGGAGCGTGCAGTGGTTCACCGACGGCGTCAAGCAATTCCCCCAGTACTTCGAGCAGCAGGACAACGCGCTGTACCGCAACAACGGCGACGGTACTTTCACGGACATCACCGATGAAGCCAATGCCAAGGGGCACGGTCGAGGGCTCGGCGTGCTGGCGACGGACATCGACGACGACGAGGACATCGACCTATTCGTCTTGAACGACGTCGGCGTCAACAACATGCTGGTCAACGACGGCACCGGAAAGTTCACGGAAGAGGGGCTGATCATCGGGGTCGACCGCAATGCGGACGGGGCGTTCGAGGCGAGCATGGGCGTCGCTGGAGGCGATTGGGACAACGATGGGGACATCGACCTGATCGTGACGAACTACGGCGGCGAGCAGAACACTCTGTACCGCAACGAAGGAGACGGGCTCTTTCTCGACGTGACGCGCGAGATCGGCCTCGTCAATCAGACGGTGCTCGACTGCGTGGCGTGGGGCGTCGGCTTCCAGGACTTCAACAACGACGGGCGCTTCGACCTGCTCGTCGTCAACGGACACGTCGTGCCGGACTACATCGGCTGGTACATGGGGCAAATCAACGATTCGACGGGTGACATCTCCCAGATGCGCTCGAACGCCTACCGGGGCAACGCGGAGCAGACGAAGCTGCTCTTCCTCGGCCAGGAGGACGGCACGTTCCGGGACGTGACCGAAGAGGCGGGACCGGGCATTCAGAGCCCGCGCATGAGCCGCGGCGCGGCGTTCGCCGACTTCGACGGCGACGGGCGCGTCGACGTCGCCGTGACGAACAAGAACTCGAACGCGCAGGTGCTCATGAACCGCATGCTGACGACGATCGCTCCCGCGGACGGCGAGGAAGTCGAGGCGGACACCGTCGCCGACGCGACGCCGAGCGGCGGTTCGGACGCGCCCGGGCCCGCCGCCCCGAAGGACCGGAGCTGGGTGCGCATCGCACTGCGCGCACCGGCGCCGAACACGCGCGCGGTCGGTGCACGCGTGCGGCTGCACTCCGGCGATCTGACGCTGACGCGCGAGGTTTACGCCGGCGCGAGCTACATCTCCAGCCACGAGTACGTGCTCCACTTCGGCCTCGGCAAACGCGAAGTGATCGACGCGGTCGAGGTGCGCTGGCCGGGCGGCAAGACCGAGGTCTTCCGTAACGTCGAGCCGCGCGGACTGCGCGTGCTGCGCCCAGGCCAGGGCGAGACGAAGTAGCGACGACATGGAAGCGGTTGTGCTCATCGGATGCCAGGCGTCGGGGAAGTCGACCTTCTTCGCCCAGCGCTTCGTCGACACGCACGTGCGCATCAACCTGGATATGCTGAGGACGCGACACCGCGAGTCGCTCCCAAGTTCTCGCTACTTCTCGGCGGCACGGGCTGCTTCGACTGCCGCCTGTCGCTCCTCCCGAACGACTAGCTCGTCGTGGACTACTTCCGTTGGCGTAACGAAGACGCGCACCGGAACGCCCTGAACGCCTACTGCTACTGGACACATCGCGACAACGGCAAGAGCGCGAAGGCAGCCACCGCGGCGCTGCGCGGCCTGTCGGTGGCAGAGAAGAACGAATTCTTGTTCCAGAGCGGCATCAACTTCAACGATGTTCCCAGCTGGCAGAAGCGTGGGATTGGGCTCCTCTGGGAAACGTACGAGACTGAGGGTGAGAACCTCCTGACGGGCGCGCGTTCGGTGGCGCAGCGCCGTCGCATCGCGACAGAGCTCGAGCTCCCGCTGCGCGACGAGTACAGCGAGTTCGTCCGCGGCATCCTGCATCGGTCAACTGAACCACCGAAGTAGCGTTCGCACGCCTCACTTCGAACGGCGATAGGATCTGCTCTTCTTTGCGAGCTTTGCGCCTTTGCGTGAGCTCTCTTGAAGAGTTGTCAC
>CAYMRB010000497.1:0-6920 GCA_964392615.1 uncultured Planctomycetia bacterium
TTGTACTGCGCGCCTCCCGACGACGCGGCCACCCCCGACTCGAGGCAGCCGCGCGGCGGCCCGGTTCGTGCCCCGCATTCCTCGGCTTCCGGGGCGATTGACTTGGCTAGGGCGTCTTGCTATAATTCGCCGGCCTTATAAGGTCTTTCGCAGCCTTACGTTAGCGAGGCCGAGTCGGAGGTTTGGCCGCCCGTGGGCGGTCCGGACAACCGCGTTTCCCCATTCTTCAAGGAGATCGCATGGCTCCCATTGTCGTCACGGGCCGCGATGAACGGGTCACCTCGCGTCACAAGCAACACGCGCAGGACAAGCTCTCTAAGCTCGGCAAGTACTTCGACGGCATCCAGCGGATCGAGGCCGTGCTCGGCCACGATTCTCACGGTGCCGAGGCCGAGCTGGTGATCTCGATCCGCAGCGGGAAGCCCCTCGTCTGCCATTCGAAGGGGAAGGAGCTCTACGCGGCCGTCGACACGGTTCTCGACAAGGCAGAGAAACAGCTGACGCGGCACAAGGAGAAGCTGAAGGGCCACAAGGGCGGCGGGCGAGCGGTTCCGCCGAGTCTGGAGCCGACCGAATCGGCCGCTGACGGGGAGGAAGAAGGCTACCAGGACATCGTGGAGAAACGGGATTTCTCCTGAGCCCGTCTCGTGCTCGTACCAGGGTCGCTGATCGCAACGAAGGCGGATCCGGTGGGTTCGCTCGGTCCGGAGCCGGCGACGGTGGAGGTATCGGGATAGATGAATCTCGTCGATCTGTTTCCACAGGGCTCGATGGTCCTTGACCTCCAGGCCCGGGACAAGAAATCGGCTATTCGCGAGATGCTGCAGCATCTCGTCGAGATCGGTCGGCTCGAGGATGACGTCCTCAAGAAAGCCGAGCGAGCCGTCCACAAGCGTGAGAGTCAGGCCTCGACCGGGATCGGGAAGTGGCTCGGCATCCCTCATGCCAAGGGCTGCTCGGCTGTCGACGGCCTGATCGGCGTGTACGGTCGCTCCACGGACGGCGTGCCGTTCGAGTCGGTCGACGGCGAGCCCGTGCACGTGTTGTTTCTGGTGCTGTCGTCCATCGAGGGAGCCGACGATCACCTGGCGGTGATGAAGCGCATCGCCATGCTGCATCGCGACGAGAAGTCGCTGCGGTTCCTCAAGACCGCGACGGACGCGAGCCGCATCATCGAGATCTTCAAAGAAGCCGATGAGCAGTTCAGCTGATCCCGAGTCGCAGCGCGGCTTGCCTCGCGCGCCGGGGCCGGACCCTGGCCCGCGGTCGGCTCGACAGCCCAGCGGTCCGGCTCCACGCGTCGTCGCGTTCGGCGGCGGTACGGGCATGGCGGCCTTGCTCCAAGGGCTCAAGGCGTACACCGACCAGATCACGGCCGTCGTGACGGTGACCGACAACGGCGGCAGCTCGGGGCGCCTGCGCTACGAGTTCGACATGGTCGCGCCGGGCGATATCCGCAACTGCCTCATGGCGCTGGCCGATGTCGATCCCCTGGTCGCGCAGGCCTTCCAGTACCGCTTCGACGAGGCCGAGTTCAAGGACCACTGCTTCGGCAATCTGTTCATCACGGTCATGTCCCGGCTGGTCGGCGATTTCGGCCTGGCGATCGGCGAGCTCAACCGGCTCCTGAACGTCCGCGGTCGGGTCGTGCCGGCGACGTCGACGAAGGTCTCGCTGGTCGCCGAGCATCCGGACGGGTCGAAGTCGACCGGCGAGGTCCAGATCACGCGCAGCGGCAAGCGGATTCAGAAAGTCGAGATTCGTCCGGGCCCGATCGAGCTGTCTCCCGAGATTCGAGCCGCCGTCCGCGAGGCCGACCTGTTCCTGTTCGGCCCGGGCAGTCTGTACACGAGCGTGCTGCCGAATCTCCTGATCGACGGCCTCGTCGAAGAGATCGCGGCGACCGGGAAGCCGCGGGTCTATGTCTGCAATATCATGACCCAGCCCGGTGAGACCGACTCGTACACACTGAGCGACCACCTCCGCGCGCTCCGCGTGCACGTCGGCGACGACTTCCCCGACGCGGTGGTCGCGCACAACGGCCAAGTCCCGGAGCGTGTGCTGCGGAAGTATCGCTTGTCCGGTGCCGTTCCGGTCCTCTGCGATCTCGCCGACCATCCGGAGTTTCATGACGTCCGACTCATCGCGGAGAACTTCTTCTCCGAGGGCGCCGCGCCCGAGCCGCCTGCCGAGGCCTCGGACGTCGAGGCCGGAGCGGGTGGGACTGCGAGAGGCGGGCCGGCCGGCAAGAGGTCGCCCGAGGTCGCCCGCGGGACGGCCCGTCACGACTCAGAGGTCCTCGCGGGCGTCATCGACACGGAATTCCTGAAGCCTCTGACCGCCGCGGCAGCCGCCGCCGAGGGAGAAAAGACCCGGAGCCATGGAGCTCGAGCAATCCGTTAACGTTTCCAACACGTACGGGCTTCACGCGCGTGCGTCGACACTGCTTGCGAACCTGGCCGGAAAATTCCAGTCCGAGGTCCGCATCTCGACCATGGATTGTCCCGAGCCGGTCGATGCCAAGAGCATTCTCGAGATCATGAGCATGGGGGCCGAGAAGGGCCAGGAGCTGCGCCTCTGGATCTGCGGCGACGACGCGGAGCGGGCCATGCAGGCGATCCTGGACCTCTTCGAGCGGAAGTTCGACGAAGAGTGAGACCCGCATGGAAATCCGCACGGGTATAGGCGTTTCACCCGGAATCTCGATCTCGAAAGCCATCGTGCTTCACGAGCAGGATCTCCGTGTTCACCGCCGCTTCGTCGCATGGTTCCGTATCGATGCCGAGGTCGACCGGTTCGATCGCGCGGTCGAGGCCGTCGCCGCCGAGATCGACAGTGACATCGAAGGGCTCGACGAGGATCTCAACATCGCGCGTCAGGTGCTTGCCACGCATCGCGACATGGTCCGTGATCCCGGACTGCGCAAGCAGGTCGTAGAGCGGATCCGTACGAAGCAGAATACCGTCGAGTACGCGCTGACCAGCGTCATTCTCGAGTACCACAAGCGGTTCGAGACGATGAGTTCGGCGTACATCGCCGAGCGCGCTCATGACTTGGCCGATATCGAACGGAAGATGCTTCGCTACCTCCTGGGCAAGGAGGATCCGGACGCCACGAGCGGGCCGGACGACGAAGATGAGCGCTTCGTGCTGATCTCGCACGATCTCACGCCGAGCCAGACCGCCTCGCTCGACAAGGAGCGCGTCCAGGGATTCGCGATCGACGTCGGCGGGCGCACGTCGCACACGGCGATCATGGCTCGTGCCATGCAGCTCCCTGCGGTCGTCGGGCTCAAGGACATCACACGCGTAGTCGGCGGTGGCGAGTCGATCATCATCGACGGTCACGCCGGGCTCGTCATCGTCGACCCCGACGAGGAGACCCTCGGGCGCTATCGCGGTCGGTCGGAGCATCGCGCGACTTCTACGCTCAGCTGCACGAGCAAGTCGGCTGGCCGGCGGAGACCATCGACGGCTACGAGATCCGCCTCGCCGCGAATATCGAGCTGCCGGAGGAGATCCCGACCGCACTCGAGTGGGGCGCGCGCGGCATCGGTCTCTACCGCACGGAGTTTCTCTACGAGCTGGGGACTCCCGACGAAGAGCTCCACCTGCGAACCTATCGGCGCGCGATCAAGGCCCTCGGCGGGCGCGAGCTCGTCATCCGGACGCTCGACGCCGGCGCGGACAAGTTCCATCAGGAGGCCGTCGGGTCGCCAGAGCCTAACCCGTTTCTCGGGTGCCGGTCCATCCGACTCTGTCTGGAGAACCTCGCGCTCTTCCGCGACCAGATTCGCGCCATCCTCCAGGCCTCGGTCCTCGGGCCGGTCAAGCTGATGCTGCCGATGGTGTCCAGCCTCGACGAGATCCTCGAGTCGAAGGCGTTCATCGCCAGCGTGAGCGAGGAGCTCGTGGCCGAGGGCATCGAGATCTGCCCGCACATTCCAGTCGGGATCATGGTCGAGGTCCCGTCGATCGCGATGATCGCCGATCGCGTCGCGGACGAGGTCGACTTCTTCAGCATCGGCACCAACGATCTCGTGCAGTACTGCCTGGCGGTCGATCGGGTGAACGAGCGCGTCGCGCATCTCTATCAGCCGACGCACCCGGCGATCCTGCGCATGATCCAACGCGTTATCGACGCCGGATCCCGCTCGGGAATACCGGTCTCCATCTGCGGCGAGATGTGTAGCGAGCCGATCTATACGGTATTGCTACTCGGGCTCGGACTGCGGAGCTTCAGCGTCAGTCCGATCGCGATCCCCACCGTCAAGCGGATCGTGCGTCAGATCACGATGCGCGAGGCGTACGAGGTCGCGGAGGAGTGCCTCAAGTGCGACCGTGCCGTCGAGAGTCAGGCGATTCTCGACGAACGCGTGCGCGGGCTCCTGCCCGATTTCGATTAGCGCCGTCGATATCGGATCCTCCGGATTCAACTGCCAGGTAATCCTGCCCGCTTGACCGGAAACAGGTCGACGGGGCCGGGTCTCGTTGTGGAGGATCCTGGCGGTTTTTCGGCAGTTCCGGGCGGTTTCAGCCACGCCGAGGCTCGCGTTCCGTCGCGCACGGCGTTTGCCGTGGAGAGCGACGCAGTGATTTCCCGATAGATAGCGCGTCGAGGCGGTATTCCTGTCCCGCCGAGTCGCACGTCGTGTCGATCGCCCGTCGAACGGTCGGCTGGTGAATCGGCGCCAACCTCGGAGTCCCCTGGGGATACGTCCATGCTGGGAAAGAAGAAGAGTCTCGTGGGTCTCGACATCGGCTCCCACGAGATCAAGGCGATCGAGCTGACCGAGGTCCGCGATTCGATCCGGTTGACCGGATTCGGCGCCGTTCCGGTCGAGGGGGAGGACGATATCCCCCTCGCTCTGTCCGCGCTATTCCGCGATAGCGGCATCAAGACGCGTCGTGTCGCGACCGCAGTGTCGGGGAAGTCCGTGATCATCCGCTACATCAACATGCCGGTGATGTCGGACGACGAGATGAAGAGCGCGCTGCGCTTCGAGGCCGACAAGTACATTCCATTCGAGGTCGATGAGGTCGTTCTCGATTGCGTACGCCTCGGAGATTTCGGCGAGACGACGAACTCGTCCGGCGAGAAGGAGATGAAAGTTCTTCTCGTTGCCGTGAAGCAGACGGTGATAGACGAGCGCGTTCAGCTGATCCAGGGCGCAGGACTCACGCCCGCGGTGATCGACGTCGACACGTTCGCGTTGGGCAACGCGTTCGAGTTCAACAACATGCACAGTCCGCGCGTCGAGGACGAGGAGCGCGTGATCGGCCTCGTCGATATCGGCGCGGAGAAGACGAGCATCAACATCATCAAGAACAACACGTCGTACTTCTCTCGCGAGGTCTACCTGGCCGGCAACGAGTTCACCGAGGCGATCTCGCGTCGACTCGGCATGGATTCGGTCGAGGCGGACGAGCTCAAGCTCAATCCCGACGACAAGGAGGAGACGCTCGAGGAGTGCATCCTCCCGACCCTCGACGACCTCGCGAACGAGATTCACCTGTCGCTCGACTACTACGAGAACCAGTACGACCGCGAGGTCGACGAGGTGTTCGTATCCGGCGGCAGCAGCCTGATTCCGGGAGTCCAGGGCGCATTCGAGCGCGTCTTCAACCGACGCGTCAGCTTCTGGGACCCGACGGAAAACCTCGACGTCAAGATCGACCGCGTCGACCCGGAAGACCTGAAGGCCTCTGCCGCGCACCTGGTCGTCGCCACCGGGCTTGCCGCCAGGATCACCGACCGCTGACGACGGGATACAGAAGGAAGGCTCCGAGCCCATGATTCATATCAACCTACTGCCGAAGGAACTGCAGCGAGCGGCGAAGACCCCGGTCCTGTTGTTCGTGACGGTGATCGCCGGCGTTGCGGTGACGGCGATCCTCGCGTGTGCGTACGCCTACCTGTGGATCGACGTCGGCGTCGTCAAGGACCGCGTCTCCCGCAAGCAGAACGAGGTGCGGACGCTACAGGCCAACGCGGATCAACTCGACGCTCTCGAGTCGGACATCGACGACTACCGCGAACGCGAGAAGGCGATCATCGCCATCAAGACGAACCGCATCCTCTGGTCCAAGAAGCTCGAGGAGCTCATCCAGCTGACGCCCAACTACATCTGGATCGTCCGCTGCGAGATGAACGAGCTCGACATGGCCGAGCAGAAGAAGAGCAAGAAGGGGCTCGCGACCGGCGGGTCGCTCGAGCTGATGTGCTACTCGGTCGGTAGCGACGTGCAGCGCATGACGGCCTACCGCGAACGGCTCAAGGGGGCGGATGAGTTCTATCTCCGCTTTCTGGACGAATCGATCAAGCCGGGAAATTTCTTCTCCGACTTCATCAACATCAGCCGGCCCGAGTGGACCTTCGTCGTTCTCGACGACTACAAGGAACCGAACAACCTGAGGTTCTACGTGCGACTGGACTTGCGGCCGCTCGTCGACTCGGAGAGCAAGGAAGCGTAAGGACCGGATACGACGCATGAGAGTCAACGAGAAACAGAAGATCATCGTCGTCGCGGCGGTGTTCGTAGCGATCGCCGGGGGGATCGGCACGCTGATCTACCTCAAGGTCGCCCAGCGCGCCGTCCTGGCGCGAGAGCTGTCGCGCTACGAGATCGAAGAGCAGGCGGCGCGGGCGAAGATCGCCCAGATCCCCGAGAGGATGAAGCAGAAGGCGAAGCTCGTCGAGACGATCGACCGCTACGCCGCGATCCTGCCGCCCGAGGAGCACGCGGAGCACACCGCGTTCGTCAACATCATCGATTCGTACCGGCGCGACACGCAGATCCTGATCCAGAAGGCGGAATACGTCACGATCGATCGTGAGAAGAACAAGAGCGCGAAGAAGGAAAGCTTCGTGCGCCACCGCTATGGCTTCAAGCTGTTGGGATCCGTGCCGGACTTCCTCGA
>CAYMRB010000498.1:0-6874 GCA_964392615.1 uncultured Planctomycetia bacterium
GCGGTGGTGGCGGTGTCGGTGTCGGCGTCGGAGTCGGTGTCCGTGTCGGTGTCGGTGTCGGAGTCGGAGTCGGAGTCGGAGTCGGAATCGGAGTCGGAGTCGGAACCCGTGTCAGCTCAAGAACCGGACAACGAATCGATCGCCGCGGCGATCGCCTCGCTCGCGGATCGCGATCTCGATGTGCGGCGCCGGGCGTTGAGCTCGCTCGCCGGTGTGGGGGCGCCGGCCGTTCCGGCGTTGATCGACGCTTTGCGTTCCGGGCGCGGCAACGTGCCGCGCTGGGCGGCGAACGCGCTGCGCAAGATCGGCGCGGCTGCGGTCGACGCGGTTCCCGCCTTGGTCGAGGCGCTCGAGGGCGACCCGAAGCTTGCGAAGGCGGCGCTGCGGGCGCTGCGCGGGATCGGGGGGGCGGCGGACGGTGCGGTGCCGGCGCTCGTCGCACGGCTCGACGACCCGGACGCGCGGCATTGGGCGCTGATGGCACTCGTCGCGATCCGGCCCGATGTCGAACTGACCGTCGCGCAGGTCGTCGAGGGGCTCGCGCACCGGCGCTACGAGGTGCGCGGCTGGGCGGAGAAGCGACTGGGAGCCGGTGGCGACGACGCGATCGCGGCGCTGACGGCGGCGCTCGAGGACGAGCGCGTTCGCCTGCGCGAGAGCGCTGCGCAGCTTCTCGCGGCGTTGGGGCGCTGACAGTCCCTCTTCGACGGACTGCCAAGCGCGCGAGCTACTTCAGCGCCCCGACGACGGCAGCGGCGATCGCCGCCGGGGCGGGCCGAGTCGCCTGCGCGGCGACCTCGAAGCCCGCGTCGCGCACCGCGGCGCCGGTGGTTGCGCCGATCGTCACGATGCGCGGGCGGCCGGAGCGCAGCAGCTCGTCGGCGTCCGCGCCGAGCAGCGTTCGAAAGCCCGCCACGGACGACGGGCTCGCGAAGGTGATCGCGTCGACCGGGTCTCCTCGCTCCAGCTCGGCTCGTAGCGGCGCCGCGGCGTCGGGAGTGGCCGGCAGCGTGTCGTAGATCGGCGCGCGGTCGACGCGCACGCCGGCCGCCTCGAGCCGCGCGGGAAGCTCCGGTCGCGCGCTCTTGGAGCACGGAAAGAGCACGCGGCTGCCGACGGCGACCGCACCCTCAGCCAGCAGGGCGTCCGCGAGCGCGTCGGCGCCGGCCGTGCCGACGACGGACGCGGGCAGGCCCGCCCCGTCGAGCGCGCGCGCCGTCGCGCCGCCGACCGCGGCGATCGTCTTGTCGCGCCAGGCCGAACGTTCGAGGTCGGCGGCGTCCGACAGCGCGACGAAGTGCTCGACCGCGCGTCGGCTCGTCATCACGACGCAGTCGATCTCGTCGAGACAGGCGAGGGCTTCGTTCCATGCCGCGAGATCGTCCGCGACAACCGTTCGCGTGCACGGCACGACGAGGGCGCGCGCTCCGAGCTCCTCGAGCGCGGCCGCCAAGCTGCGGGCGTCGTCCGGCTGTCGCGTCACGACGACCGTGCGGCCCGCGAGCGGGAGGCTCACGACGCGTCGCCCCGGACGCCGGCGAGAATCGCCTCGCCGCCGCGATCGAGGAGCTCGCGTGCGAGCTCGGCGCCGAGGCGCTCTCCGTCCTCGACGGAGCCTTCGCGCTGCCCGCGCAGGCACGTCGAGCCGTCTTCGGCCGCGAGAACGCCGACCATCGCGAGGCGTTCGCCGTCGACCTCGGCGAGTGCGCCCGCCGGCACCTGGCAACCGCCGCGCAGCTCGCGCAGGTAGCTGCGCTCGGCGTCGACCCGCGCGCGGCTGGCGGCGTGTTGGAGCGTCCCGACCGCGGCGATCGTCGCGTCGTCGTCCGCTCGCGTGACGATGCCGAGCGCGCCCTGCGCGACCGCGGGAAGCAGAATGTCGGGGGACAGCGGCGCGGTGATCAGGTCGTGCTTGCCGAGGCGCTTCAGGCCGGCGTGCGCCAGGATCGTTCCGGCGAGCCCGAGCTCGCGCACTTTCCTCAGGCGCGTATCGACGTTGCCGCGCAGCGGGACGATCTTCAGGTCGCTGCGATACGCGAGCAGCTGGGCCTTGCGCCGTGGGCTGCCCGTGCCGATGCTCGCGCCGGGGGGCAGGTCCTCCAGGCGGGCGCGGTCGGGCGCGACGAAGAGGTCGAACGGGCTTTCGCGCTCGGGGACCGCGGCGAGGCAGAGTCTCGAGTCGAGCGTCGACGCCAGATCCTTCAGGCTGTGGACGGCCAGGTCGATACGGCCGTCGAATAGCGCCTCGTCCAGTTCCTGCGTGAACACGCCGACGCCGATGCGGGCGATGGACTTCTCGGGGAAGATCTCGGCGCTCGTGCGGATGACCTCGATCTCGATGGCGCATTCGGGTTGCGCGGCCATCACGTGATCGCGCACCCAGTTTGCCTGCCAGAGTGCCAGAGGGCTGCCTCGCGTTCCGAGGCGCAGCGTTGCGGTCAAGGGTCTTCTCCGCCGGTCAACTATCGGTCATGGTCCCAGAGCCGGCCGATTGTGCGGCATCGCGGCGCGAGTGACAAGCCGGCGAGGTCGCGAGATCTCGAGTCGAACGGATGCTTCCGCGCCTCCGACGGCTGCCTGTCGCTCCAAATCAGCTGCCTTCGGAGCCCGGCGCGGGGATGCCCTGCTCCTCCATCATTTGTGTCCCGACCGCCGTCATGAGCTCGAGCCAGACCTCGCCCGGCGCGGCCGCGTCCCGGGAGAGCGCCAGCGCTTCGTCGTCGCCGGCGGACGCGATCTCCTCGACGACCCGGTCGTGAATCGTCGCGAGCAGCCCGCCGCTGAACAGGAGGCGGGGCACGGCTGTCGCGTCGATGGCGTCCGGGCCTGTCTCGACGATCGCGCGCACGTCGACGTCGGCTTCCGTCAGCGGTTCCGGCAGGCGCTCGCGGACCTTTTCGAGCCAGCGCAAATGGTCCAGCAGCAGAGGCTCACAGACCAGCAGCCGCTCGAGGCACCGCCGGGTCGACGCGGGGTCGGGCCCGTTCGAGCCGCCGGTCGCCCCCGGTGGGGCGGTCGGGCCGGCGGAGCTTTCCAGGCGTGCGAGGTTTCTCAGCAGAACAGGGACGAATTCGATGTGACCCATGGGTCTACGACGCACCATTACCCCGGCGGGTTTTGCGATGATCCCGGCACGCGTAATGATCATCGGCAGGCTTCCCTTCGCGTGAAACAGAATTCTGCCGTATCAACGCTGGGACCCGGCGATCCTTGCGCGGTTTTCCGCGGCTTCAGGCCGGGTTATCGGCCTGAATTCCGAAATTCCACCAAACACCGGCTCCGAGCGTTCGGGGGCGCTCGCTAGCACGGTGCGCTCGCTTCCGACGGGTGGTCGTCGGCCCCGTCGAACGCGAGCCACCAGTCCTCGCGGGCGATGTCGTTCGCCTTCAGCGCGGTCCGCACTGCGTCGAGGGCCGCCCGGAACCAGCGCCACGTGGTGGTGTGGACGACTCCCGCGTCGTCCGCGATGGCGGGTAGCGATCGGCCGGCCATCCACCCCTCGACGGCGACCCGTTGGTCGGCCGAGAGGGCCGCGATCGTCTCATGAAGGATGCGTCGGATCTTCTGTCGGAGCTCTCGGCGCGCGGCGATCTCCTCGTCCGAGAGCTGTCGCGCCGTGCGGCGCGCCTGGAGGATCGCATCGAACGCGCGGCGCTGTCGACCGTCGCGCCGCCAGTCGTCGGTCGCCCAGTTCCACGCGCAGCGCACGACGAAACACGCCAGGTGCTTCTCCTCGCCGTAGTCGCTCGGGCGCCGGCCGTCGATCGCGCGCCGGCCACCCTCTTGGCGAGCGTCCGCCGCGAGGTCGCGGCAGCGGAAGCTCGCGAGGACCACGGCGAACGCTTTGAGCAACGCGCGTTCGAGCGCTTCGATGGCACGCGGATCGTCCCAATCATCGTTGTCGTAGTAGCGCGTGCCGTCGTCTAAAGGAGGCTTCTCGCCGCGACCACCGGTGCTCATGTCCCTATCCTGAGAACCCTTCGACTCTGCTATGGCCTGACGCATCCGCTGACCCTGCGGTTTCAGGAATGTTGGAGGCGCCAAGACTCCTTCGCCACGTTGCGCCGCGCATTCGCACGAGAAATCAGTGGCGATGCACCGTGGAATAGGTAACGCGCGTGCAAACGTCGTTCTCGCGTGTCGCCACACTGGGATAGAGGCAGCGGAACGGCAGCCTGTTTCTGCGCGAGCTTGAATTGCACCGGCGGCGTCGACTCTCGTGGGCCTTCGCACGCCAACGCTGCGGAGGGCGGGTGACGGAGGTTCCGGCCGTCGCGTCCGATACCGATACCGACACCGATACCGACACCGACGCCGACCCCGATGCCGAGCCCGACTCCGAACCCGTTCCCCCTCCGGAGCTATCCCGCGGCGATCTCCGCGAGGACGCGCTTGGCGGCGGCGGCGACGGCGTCGATGTCGTCGTCGGTGTGTGCGGTCGAGACGAAGAAGGCTTCGTACTGGCTGGGCGGCAAAGCGACCCCCGCCTCGAGCATGCCGTGGAAGAAACGGCCGAAGAGAGCGGTGTCGACGTTGTCGAGCGAGCCGAGGCCGGTGACCGGGGTGGCGTTGAAGAACAGCGTCATCATCGATCCGACGCGTTGCACCAGACCTTGGATGCCCGCGGCCTCGAGCGCCGCCTCCAGGCCTGCTTGGAGTCGTGCGCCCTTCGCTTCGAGCTCCTCGTAGACGCCGGGTCGATCGAGAGCGGCGAGCGTCGCGAGGCCGGCGGCGGTCGCGAGCGGATTGCCGGACAGCGTGCCGGCCTGGTAGACGGAGCCTTCCGGCGCCAGCGACGCGAACACGTCGGCACGGCCACCGAATGCGCCGACGGGCAGTCCGCCGCCGAGCACCTTGCCCATCGTCGTCAGGTCCGGTGTGACGCCGAAGAGCTCCTGCGCGCCGCCGCGTGCGACGCGGAAGCCGGTGATGACCTCGTCGAAGATCAGCAGCGCACCGTGGCGGTCACACAGGTGGCGCAGGCCTGCGAGGTACCCCTTGGCCGGCGGCACCGTGCCCATATTGCCGGCGATCGGCTCGAGGATCACCGCGGCGACTTGATCGCCGTAGGCACCGAAGACTTCGGCGGCCGCTTCGAGGTCGTTGTACGGTGCGAGCGACGTGAGCTCGGCCAGCGGGCCGGGGACGCCCGGACTCGACGGCGCGCCGAAGGTCAGTGCTCCGGAGCCGGCCTGGATCAGGAACGAGTCCGCGTGGCCGTGATAGCAGCCGACGAACTTGATGATGCGGTCGCGGCCGGTGAAGCCGCGCGCCAGCCGCACGGCCGACATCGTCGCTTCGGTGCCGGAACTCACGAGACGAACGCGTTCGACGCCGGGGAATCGGTCGACGATCTTCTCGGCGAGCTCGACCTCGGCCTCCGTCGGCGCGCCGAAGCTCGTTCCGTTGCGCGCGGCCTCACTGACGGCCTCGACGACGCTTGGCGGCGCGTGTCCGAGGATGAGCGGTCCCCACGACGCGGTGAGGTCGATCAGCTCGTTTCCGTCCACATCGGTGATGCGACAGCCCCTGCCGGAGCGGATGAACGCCGGCGTGCCGCCGACCGCGCCGAACGCGCGGACCGGGGAGTTAACGCCGCCCGGAATGACCTCACGGGCGCGCGCGAAGAGGGACTCGCTCGTCGACATCTCAGTTGTCCTCCATTTCGTGGACGGCCTCGACCAGTGCGCGCACCGAGTCCACCGGCACCTGCGGCAGGATCCCGTGCCCGAGATTGAAGATGTACGCGGGGTCGTCCGCCATGCTCGCGAGGACCTCGCGGGCGCGGCGCTTGACCTCCTGGGGACCGGCGTAGAGCGACGCAGGGTCCATATTGCCCTGCAGCGCGACCCGCGAGCCGACGCGGCGACGTACCTCCGGCAGCGCGACCCGCCAGTCGACGCTGAGCACGTCGGCGCCGCTGAGCGCCATCGGATCGAGCAGATGCGCGGAGCCGTTGACGTAGAGGATCGTCGGCGCGGCAGCGGAGGCCGGAGCGCCGTCGCCCGGGGCACCCTCCGCCGAGCCCGGCGCAAGCGCCTGGAAGACGCTCTTCTGGTACGGCAGCGCGAAGTGGACGTACTCCTCGGGGCCGAGCAGGCCGGCCCAGGTATCGAAAAGCTGCACGGCGCCGGCGCCGGCCTCGACCTGCGCGGCGAGATACGGGCCCGTCGCGGCCGCGATCATCTCGAGCAGCTCACGCAGCGTGTCGGGCTCCTCGTACATCATGCGCTTGATTCGTTCGCCGCTGCGCCGGAAGTCGCCCTCGACGAGGTACGCGGCGATCGTGAACGGCGCGCCGGCAAACCCGAGGACCGCGACCTCCGGCGGCAGCTCGGCTCGCAGACGCTTCAGCGTCTCGAGGATCGGCCCCGTGTGCTCACGCGGATCGGGTATCCGCAGCGCGCGTACGTCCTCGAGCGTGCGGACGGCCTTGCGGAACGTCGGCCCCTTCTCGGTGAACTCGAGCGGCGCCCCCATCGCTTCGGGGAGGAACAGGATGTCGTAGAAGACGATCACCGCGTCGAAGCCGAAGATGCGTCGCGGCTGCATCGAGACCTCGAACGCGAGGTCCGGCTGCGAGCACATCTCGACGAAGCTGTGGTGCGCGCGGATCTCCTGGTACTCCGGCAGGTAGCGACCGGCCTGCCGCATGATCCAGATCGGCGGGCGGCCGCGGTTGACGCCGCGAGCCGCATCGAGAAGCCGGCAGGACGGCAACGCCGCCGCACCGTCGTCGGTGTGGGATTCGGAGGTGCTCATGGCGTAGCTTTATCGAGGACCACGCCGCAGACGTCAACCCCCGGCGGCGGAGGGGGGCCACGGGGGTCGGAATCGGGGGGCGGATACGGGGGCGGAGTCGGGGGCGGAGACG
>CAYMRB010000499.1:0-6765 GCA_964392615.1 uncultured Planctomycetia bacterium
GGATCGCAGTCCGAGTGCTTCTTGTTCGGGAACCCCTTCAGCTTGTAGAGGCTCGATGCTTCCGCGAGCGACCGATTCCCGTCGCGAAGGAGGACCTTGTCGATCGGTTGCACTTCGGCGTAGAGGCCGAGGAAGTCGCCGTCGAACTGGTCGTGCTCATCCTCGGTGTCGATCATGCGGACGTGGACGAGGGTGACGCGCGGCGACAAGACGCCCGAGTCGTAGTGCAGCTGGTGTGCGAGCGCTTCGACCAGCCCATTCGCGACGCCGCGGTTGAGGTTGAGGCGCGCGCGGCGGTGGAGGTATTCCGAGCCATCGTTGAAGTGACCACGGAATCGGTTTCCCTTATTGAAGCGCACCTTCCAACTGCGTTTCGGATATCGGAAGCGGCTGACCTCGCTGCCCCGCAATCGCGCGCCGCAGTGGTCGTAGACGCGGTTGTCGTAGACGAGGGTCAGTCGCCAGTGGTACGCGTTGTCGCTAGGATCGCGTTCGACGTACATCATGTCCTCGAAGTCGGCGCGGTCCATCAGGACGTGGTACACCGGGACGCGTTCGAGGTCGGTGTGCGCGAAGCCGAGCGGGCCGAATCCGGACCGACGGCTCGCGACGTAGTCGGGCACGCCGTCGTACACGAAGTAGGCCCGGTTGGGTTCCGGATCCGCTGCGAACGGAGCCGTCGTCGAGCTCGGTGTGGCTGCCGCATCGGTCGCGGCGATGCGATAGCGGACGAGCGTTCGGTGGGGGAGCGCTGGCAGGAGCGTTGCGTAGAGATCGCGCTCGCCGTCTCGCGACATCGCCTCGGTCGTCCAGTCGCTCTCGAAGCGCGGGGCCGTCCTCGAGATGTAGTCGCCGGGGCGAACGATCTGGTACTCGACGGCGACTGTCGCGACGCCGTCGCTATCCATCACGCGACAGCTGATCTCGACCTCGTCAGTGGACAGGATCCCCGCGCGATTCCGGCCCAACGCGGGCCTTGCTCGGATGCTCGTGATCTGCGGCGAGGCGCGGTTGTCCGACGCGGCTCGGCGCTCGAGCGTCGAATTCAGCGCGCCTGGAGTGCCGCGAGGATCATCGCTTTCGCGCCAGGCCTGGGCGCGATCGTTGTCGCCCGACGCGTCGACCAGCTCGAGCGACCCGCGCAGTCCGTCCGGATTGACGGGCCACGGCGTGGCGTCGTCGTAGTCGACCCAATCGGCCGGTTGACCGGCGGCGTCGACGAGCAGCAGTCCTTCGCCGCCGTCGTCGAGCTGCATCGCGTACGGGCCGATCGCGTTCGCGAGCTCGCCGTATGCTGCTGTGAAGCCGGCTTCATCGGCGTAGATGACGAGATGCTCGTCCGGAGCGATGACGGTCCCGGACGGGAAGACGAAGTCGACGCCATCGACGATGCGCCATGCCGAGACGTCGACCGGACTCGCGCCGCGGTTGTAGAGCTCGAGGAACTCGTCGGCGTTGCAGTGCTGAAGCGATGCTGCGGCGGGATCCCGCACCGGGTGGTACATGATCTCGTTGAAGACGATCTCGTGACGCGATGCGATCGCTCCGGCGCGGGAGTTCGCGCGTCCTGGCGTTCCCGGGGGCGAGCTGTCCGAGCTCGGCAGGAAATTCGTGAAGTCGGTCGCGTCGTCGCCGATCGAGACGCGCTCGAGCGACGCGCCGTCGCCGTCCGCCTCGGATGGCCACGGGAGGTCGTCGTCGAATTCGACGCGATCGACCAGCTCGCCGCGCGCATCCAGCAGGCGCACGGTATCGCCGCCGTTGCCGAGCGCGAAGTCGATGTCGCCGACGATGGACATGTCGCCGTAGGCCGCGCGCAACGCCGCTGCATCGCGCGCGACGACGAGGTAGCCGCTCGCCGGGATCGACGTGCCTTCAGGGATGCGGAAGGCGTGATCGTCGTCGCGGTCCTTCAATCGCCAGCCGGTTACGTCGATCGGTTCCGCGCCGCGGTTGTGGATCTCGACGTACTCGTAGAGCGAGTCGGCGCCGAGAGTCGGCGGCGGGTTGTACTGGATCTCGCTGATGACGATCGGGCCGGGGGGCGCGAGGCCAGCCGCGCGCGCAGCCGTCGAGAGCATGAGGAGTAGCAGCGAGACGGAGAGCCGGCGCGCGCGGCGCCCGCGGCCCGGAGGAACGATCGGCCGCCGCGTCGGTCGTCCGGCCGGCTCCATCACTGCGGATCGTAGCTATCGCACGTCACGTTCGCGTCTGCCGGGTTCTGCGAGTAGCCGGCCACGTCGCTCGGGGGCGGCAGCGGATCACCGCCGAGGAACAGGTAGTTGAAGAGGTACACGGCGGCGCTGAGGTCCACCGCGCCCGGGCCGCCGTTCGCCAGGCAAGATGCCAGGCAACCCGGGGTCTCGTCGCCGAGAAACAGGAATCCGAGCGCTGCGACGCCATCGCTCAGGTCGACCCTGCCATCCTGATTGCAGTCGCCGCGCAGGAACGGGCCGACACCGGGCGACGCGAACACGAGCAGCGTCGTCATCGCCGTCTTGTCGTTGCCGCCGATCGTCACGTGCGTCACGCCGGCGCCGAAGTCGACGGCGCCGGTAGCGCCGGCGAGCTCGTCGTAGTCAGCGAGGCCGGTGAAGTCCTTCACGTCGTACTCGTCGTGTTCGAGCTGGAGCACCCTGGCGCCGTCGCGCGACACGATCAGCACGAACCGCGTGTACCTCGCATCCAGGTTGTCCGTGTCGATCTCTGCGATCATGCCCTCCAGGCCCTCGGGGCCGCTCGAGTCGGGAGCGGAGGCCGTTCCGTCCGCGGGTACGAAGGTGCCGCCGAGATGGACCTGCGAGCCTTCCTCGCTGATGTCCGCGTAGGCGACGACGTCGTCGCCGGAGCGGGCGATGATTTGGAACGACGCACCATCGAGCGGTCCGCCTGTCGCGTCGACGGCGAGGTCGGCGACGACCATGATCGGTGCCTCGGCGCTCGACAGTCCGCGAGGAAGTGGAGCGCTGAGCGCTCCTGCGTCCGACGAGACGATCAGCTGGTCGAGGCTTGTGCCATCGCCGAAGAAATCGTCGACGATGCGACCGGACGGATCGTCGATGATCCGCCACGTCCCCTCGCCGCTCGTCGCGTATCGACCGAGGTGCTCCGGGTCGTCGCGCCAGAAGTGATCCTGCACCCAGAGATTCGCTTCGACTCCGTCGTCCGGGACGTCCACGAACGGGTGGATCGTCTCGTCGAGCGTCTCGGTCAGGCCCGCCTTCAGTCCGAGAAGCGCGCTCATGCGCATCACGCTCGATCCGTCGGGCAGGATGCCCCAATAGGCCGCATGCTGGACCTCCGTGCCGTCGGAGCACCAGGTGGCTTCGCTCTGTGCGAGATCGAGCGGAAACACGGATTGAAGCAGGAGCACGTGCGTCGGCGGCACCACGTCCTCGAGAGCCGCACCGTTGGCGAATAGCTCGTTCCAAACCTCGAGGTCTTCGTCTTCGAGGAGCGGGCCGATCGTGTCGCGGAAGTACTCGGCGAGATCGACCGTCTCCCAGTCGAAGAGGCTCGGCAGGTCACCTCGTTCCAGGCCGGGAAGGTCCTCGACGGGGATCATGTACCCGCGGATGTCGACCTCCGAGCTCGGCGCCCGGTAGAAGCGCCGGCAGCCGCCACGCTCGTCGAACTCGGTCGCGGGGTCGTCGGTATTGTTGCGGAACGCGAAGCTCTTGCGCCAGCCCTCGATCTCGTCGTAGACGAACGACTGGCCCGGCAGCGGGTCGGTCCGGCAGTCCAGGCGGTATTTCCGGAGCCCCAGGCCGTGCTGGTTGTAGCCGAGGTTGTTGTAGACGTAGGCGTTCGACTCCGCGTCCCAGTCCCGGTGGTCGTTGATCTCGAAGTCGTAGCCGGTCGCCTCGGCGAGCCGGCAGCCGTTCGGGCCCTCGCCGCTCGCCCAATAGCCCGCCCAGTCCTCGCTCTCGTACAGCACGCCGTACTCGGGGCGGGTGAGCGCCGACAGCTCGAGCACGTCGTCGTCGCCGGCGGTGCTTCCGGGCTCCGGGCCCACGCGGACCGTGTGAAGGAAGGGCTCGTTTTCGTCGACGACGTTGTCGGCATTGTGGTCCATGTGGGCGAACCCCCACGTGCCGCCGAAGTTCGCGCACTCGGTCGGTCCTTCGACGTCGTCGTCGGTGTACGGCAGCATGTCGTCGCCGGGCAGGAGGCCGACGTAGCTGTTGTCGCCGTCGCCTCGGATGCCGAGCACGTTCGCGGAAAAGGATGCTGAAGGCACGCCAGCCCACAGCGACATGCTCAACGCCAAGCACAACCCGACTGCCAAGACCGCTACTCCCACGAGTCGCATGCGTGCTACTCCTGCTGCTACTGCGCGGGGCCGGCTTCACAGCGGCCCCGTTGACCCGAATCTCACACCGACGCGGAATCCTCGTTCCGCACCCATGACTACGCTATCCGTGGAGTCGGTCGTGTTCAAGCCGGAACCCTCTCCCTCACGGGCCCGTTCACTTCATCGGTGATCCGTTTGGTGCCCCTTCTGAGCGTCGGCGAGCCTCGATCTCTGCCGCCAGGTCGTCGCGCCCTCGAGCGCGGGCTGCGGTGAGGGCCTTGTCGAACAGAGGCGACGCCGCGTCGTGTGCGCCTTGTGCAACGCGTACGAGAGCTAGGAAGAAGAGCGCTTCCGGTTCGTGCGGCGTTCGTGCGAGCACGTCTTCGAAGCGTCGTGCCATCACGGTCAGCTTCTCGCGAATGGCGGCTGCGTCCTCGAGGAGGCGTGCCGCGGCGCTGAAGTGATCGATCGCGGCGACGGGTTCGCCGTTCGCTGCCAGCATATTGCCGTAGTTGTCGTGAGCGCGGCCGTACCGCGGGTCGAGTTGCAGTGCCGTTTCGTATGCGGCGCGCGCCTCGGTGCTCTCGCCGAGCTCGGCCCAAGCGATGCCGAGGTTGCCGTGCGCGCGCGCGTCGTGCGGGTTTTGAGCGATGATTCTCTGGAGATAGCGTCGCGCGCGGTCGGGTTGGTGCAGCTCGAGCCACAGAGTGCCGAGCTTGTGCAGGAACTGCGCGTTTTGAGGTTCGTCCACGAGAGCTCGCTCGAGTTCTCGCGCGGCATCGGCAGGCATTCCTCGCCGCGACAATGCCAGCGCGAGTTGGGCGCGTGCTTCGGTGAAGCCTTCGCGCAGCGCAAGCGCTTGTCGCAGCCGGCGCATGGCTACGTCGAGGTCGCCCTGCTTCAGGGCGATGCGGCCGAGCTTCAGCCACGCCTCCGCGTAGCCGGGCTCGATCGCCGTGGCGCGTTCGTACTCGGCGCTCGCGGCGTCGAGCTCGCCCTGTTGTTCTAGCGCGACGCCCAGATTGAAGTGAGTTTCGGCGTCGTCAGGAAGCATGGCACTGGCGCGCTCGCCGAGCGCTCGAGCCTCGTCGAACTTGCCGGCCCAACCCAACACCTTGGCCAGGTTCTTCAGTGCGACGGCGTGAGCGCGACGGTCGATCCCGCTCTCGACACGTGTGACGACGGCATCGATCTGCGCCTGGCTCCAGCCGTCTTCGATCTGCACGATACCGCGCTGCTCCAGCTCTTCGAGGATCGCGAGCGCGAGAAGGCGATTCGCCTCGATCGTCGGATGCACATGATCGAGGAACCACTCGGCGCCGGGGATGCCGTCCGCGGAACGAGCCGCGAGCAGGGCGGGGAAGTCGACGACGGGAACGTTGCGGTCCGCGCCGACCTCGTCGACTGCCGTCTGAATGGAGCTCAGCGCGCGCAGGGGGCATACGTCTTCTTCGCGAGCGCGAACGAACGCCGAGCGTGCGGCGTCGAATCGATGGCTAGCGAGCGCGGCGCGTCCGCGAAGCCAGTGCACGTGCGCAAACCGCACATCGACCGCAGCCGCCTCGTCCAACAGCGCTAGAGCATCGTCATGACGTTCGCGCTCGATCTCGCGAGTGGCGCGCTCGAGCAGCGCCTGTTGTCGCGTGCGAGCATCCGTCAGCGTCGCCCCATCGTGCTCGCTCTTGAACGGGCTGCAGTCGCGCAGATTCGACGCGGGCTTGACGAGGAGAACGGGCGCGTTCACCGATCGAGCCCGATCGACGATTCGCGCCAGGTTGAAGCGGAAGTGCTCGACGATGCGGGCGCGCTGCTCGTCGTCGCGGGAGTAGTCCGCCGGGCCCACCGAATCATCGAGGATCGCCTCGACTTCCGCCGGCAGCACCTCGCGCTGGCCACTGCTCGCAGGCCGTCTCGAGCCGCTCAGCAGCCTGTGCGCGAGAGAATAGATGCGAAGCCGTCCGAGGAGCGCACCGAGGCCGCGGACAGCGGCGGGTGTGTCGATGATCGACGCGTACGT
This sequence comes from uncultured Planctomycetia bacterium, assembly GCA_964392615.1. Classification (GTDB taxonomy): domain Bacteria; phylum Planctomycetota; class UBA8108; order UBA8108; family UBA8108; genus CAYMRB01. Next base: position 6,312 of record CAYMRB010000499.1, read on the forward strand.
GCGATGTTCGAGGAACTCGTTGTGGCCGCAATAGACTATGATCAGATCCGGCTGATATGCGGCGATCTCCTCGACGACGAGAGCCACGCGATAGCTCGCGTAGCTGATGCCTCCCGCATTGATGACCTCCCAGTCGGCGTGCGGGGATGCCATCTCGAGAAGCTCGCGCAGCCAGCCGCAGAACGACGTCTGATCGTCGTATGGGCGGCCGTAGGTCGTCGATCCACCCACGCAGAACACGCGACGAGCGCTCGGGCCCTTGTGCAGGGGCAGCCGCTGGCGATTGAAGTAGGGGACCTTGTTCTCAGCGGTGGCGAGCTCGGGGCCGTCCGGGCCGTCCCGGCGGGCGAACAGAGGGACCGTCGCCTCGAATCCGACGTAGGGATCTTCGTCCTGCAGCAGGGGGCGGACGCCACACGTCAGAAGGACGAGCTCGAGGACGGCGAAGAAGAGC
>CAYMRB010000500.1:0-6748 GCA_964392615.1 uncultured Planctomycetia bacterium
CAGGCTCTTCGTTGTCAGAACTCGACAATGCTCAGTTCTTGCCCCGGTCGCGTTTCTTGCCGTTCTTGGCCTTGGCCTTGCCCTTGTCTTTGCCCCTCGCCTTGTCCTTGCCTTTGGCCTTGGCCTTCTTCTTGGCCGCGCCGCGGTCGGCCGGCGCGCGCCCCTTGGCAGCGGCCTTCTCCTGAGCCTTGCGCATGAGCGCGGCGGCGCGCGCACGGTAGGCCTCGGCTTTCTTCTTCGACTCGAAGCCCTTGGTCGTCAGGACCCGATACGCCGTTCGCAGCGGCTTCGGAACGTCCTCGACCGAGCGCCCTTCGCGCTTCGCCTTGGCGACGGCTTCGCGGTACTTGGCGACCTCTTTCTTCGCCCGCGCGACTGCGGCCTTGCGCTCCTTCGCCAGCGACTTCTTCTGGACGACCTTGAACGTGCGTCCGATCTGGACGACGTGGTAGCGCTGCTCTGCCTTCTTCTTCTCGGCTTCGCGTCTCTTCTTGTCGGAGTCGCGCCGGCGCCGGTCGCTGCGTCCGCGGCTCGATCCGCCGCGTCGCCGCGGGCTCGGCGGACGCGGGGGGCGCGGACGTGCCGGTGGTCGAGCGCGCGGGGTCTTCGGCCGCTCGACCTTGCCTTTCTTGCCGCGTTTGGCCGTACCCCCGATGACGATGCCGTCAGCCAGAAGATCGCTGATCGCCCCGGCACCGAAGAACGTGACGAGGACCAGTACACCGAGGAGCCAGCCGCGTGCGCGCCGCATCGTCCACCTCGCTCTTGAAGTTCGCAGCGTGAAGTGTCGCTTTCGACGCTCCCCAGCATAAGGGTGTGGACGGAGGAGGCTCCATCGCTTTCTCGCCCGAAGGGCGATACTGGCTACCGACGCGACCCGCTGACGCGCTATGCTGTCGTCGAGGTCTCTGAGCCGATTCAGCGAGGTAGAACCATGTTGCACCGCCTGATCACTGCTGCCGTCGTCCTGTCGATCTTGGGGACGGGCACCGCACCGGCCATCGCCGATGTGAGCCTGCCGAGCGTCGTCGCGAGCCACATGGTGCTCCAACGCGACAAGCCCGTGAAGATCTGGGGCTGGGCCGACGCGGGCGAGGAGGTCGCCGTCGAGGTCGCCGGACGCAGCGCGAAGGCGCGTGCGAACGACCGCGGCGAGTGGCTGGTCACGCTCGAGAAGCTCGCGGCCGGCGGACCCCACACGCTGACCGTGCGGGGTGAGAACGAGATCGTGCTGACCGACATCCTCGTCGGCGAGGTCTGGATCGGCTCCGGGCAGTCGAACATGCAGTGGAGCGTCAATGCATCCGACAACGCCGCGGCCGAGATCGCGGCGGCGAAGTTTCCGAAGCTGCGCCTCTTCCTCGTGCCGAACGTCCTCAGCGGCATCCCGAACGCGAACGTCAACGCGAGCTGGAAGGAGTGCAGCCCGGCCAGCGTGCGGTCGTTTTCGGCGGTGCTGTACTTCTTCGGTCGCCACCTGCACCGCGAACTCGACGTCCCCGTCGGGTTGATCGCTTCCGCTTGGGGCGGCTCGCGGATCGAGCCGTGGACGCCGCCGCCCGGGTTCGCCGGCGTGCCCGAGGTCGCCGACATCACCGCTCAGGTGCGCGACGCGTGGCTCGAGTACCTTCCGGGCGTCCACGCGAAGGCCAAGGCGCTCGCGACGCCGCGTCCCGACGTGCTGAAGTGGGTCGCCGCGGCGCGTGACGCAGCGAAGCGCGACGCCCTGGTGCCGACGGCGCCTGCCGACTTCGAGTATCCCGCCCATCCTCTCGCCGGCTGGCCCGTGCCGACGAGCATGTTCAACGCGATGATCCACCCGCTCGTGCCGTACACCGTGCGCGGAGCGATCTGGTATCAGGGCGAATCGAACCTCGCCGACGGCATGCTCTACGCGCACAAGAAGCGCGCTCTCGTCGAAGGTTGGCGCAAGGTGTGGAACGACGACAGTCTGTCGTTCTACTGGGCGGCGCTCGCGCCGTTCAACTACGGTGGCGATCCGCGTCGTCTGCCACGCATCTGGGAGGCGCAGCAACTCGCGATGGCCGTGCCGAAGACCGGCATGGCCGTCATCACGGACATCGGCAACCTGGGCGACATCCATCCGCGCAACAAGCAGGACGTCGGCAAGCGGCTGGCACTGTGGGCGCTCGCGAAGGACTACGGTCGCGACGTCGTCCACAGCGGCCCTCTGTTCCGGTCGATGAAGGTCGAGGGAAGCCGCGCGCGCGTCGCGTTCGACCACGTCGGTGGGGGGCTCGGATCTCGCGACGGCAAGCCGCTGTCGTGGTTCGAGATCGCGGGCGACGGCGACTTCGTTCCGGCGGAGGCCGTCATCGACGGCGCGACGGTCATCGTCTCGAGTCCGCAGGTCAAGGCGCCGACGGCCGTGCGCTTCGGATGGAGTCAGAGCGCCGAGCCGAACCTGCAGAACAAGGCCGGTCTGCAGGCGGGCCCGTTCCGCACGTACAGCACGCCGCCGTCGATTCGGGGCAAGCGGCTGTTCGTCAAGGCGACGGCTGCCGAGGTCAGCTGCGTCGAGTCGAACGGCGTCATCCGCTACACGGTCGACGGATCGACCCCGTCGTCGGACTCGGCGGTGTACAAGGGGCCTGTCGCGCTGCGAGGGACGACGACGGTCAAGGCGCGGTTCTTCCGCGCGGGAGGCCTCGCCAGTGCGGTGACGACGGCGACGTTCGAGAAGGTCGAGCCGCGCCGCCACGACGGCAAGCTGCTCGTTCCGGGCGTGCGCTACGAGTACTACGAGGGTGAGTGGGACCGTCTGCCGGACTTCGATGCCATGACGGCGGCGCGTTCGGGACGGCTCGATGAGCTCGGCCTCGGCATGCGGCGCAAGGGCGACGGCTTCGCGCTGCGACTCTCGGGTTGGGTCGAGATCGCGACGGCCGGCGAGCATACGTTCCGGCTCGCCAGCGACGACGGCAGCAAGCTGACCGTCGACGGGAAGGCGGTCGTCGACAACGACGGCACCCACGGCGTCGTCGAGAAGAGCGGAGCCGTCGAGCTCGCGCCCGGCTTCCACGCGATCGTCGTCACGTTCTTCGAGCGCGGCGGTGGCGAGGAGCTCCTGTTCGAGTACGAGGGCCCGGGCGTCGCGCGCAGAGCCGTGCCGCTGTGGTGCGAGGAGTGAGCCCCGTTACGAACAAGGACCGGCTGGTCACGATCCTCGACGGAGGCGTTCCCGACCACCCGCCCCACTTCGAGATCGTCTTCCAGCTGGGCCGGGAGTTCTTCGGCATGGACTGGCGGGCGGTCAACGAGGCGAGCTATTCGTCGGAGACGGCCCGGGAGGAGGCGCTGGAGGACTTCCACATCGAGCTCCAGCTGCGCTTGATCGACGCGTTCGACTACGCGGCGGTGCAGCCGCCGAACAGTCTGGCGGGCATCGAGAAGACGAAGAAGGCGGTAGGCGGGCGAGCCCTGGTGGTGCCGCATGAATGGGGCGGCGTGTTCTGGATGCCGGGCGGCGGCGAGATCATGGACTTCGTCGTGAGGATGTACGAGCGCCCCGCGCAGATGCACGAGGAAGCGCGTGCGAAGTGCGACGCGGCGAAGGAGCTGCTCAGGCAGCAGGCCGATGTCGGGGCGGACCTGTTCCTGCTGGCCTACGACTTCGGTTTCAACACCGGCCCCTTCGTCTCTCCGCAGCAGTTCGGCGAGTTCATCGCTCCGTACTTGACCGAGATCGTCGACGCGGTGCACGACCTCGGCAAGAAGGCGCTGCTGCACTCGGACGGCGACCTGAACCTGCTGCTCGATCAGATCCACGCCACGGGCATCGACGGCTATCAGTCCGTCGATCCTCAGGGGAACATGGACATCCGCGAGGTGCGGAAGAAGTTCCCGGACTGGATCCTGATGGGCAACGTGCACTCGGGGCTACTGCAGTACACGGACGAGGAGAAGATCCGGGAGTCCGTGCGCTACTGCATGGAGCACGGGGGGATCGGCAAGCGGTACATCTTCTCGACCAGCAATTGCGTCTACGACGGAATGCCGCCGGAGAGCTATCGCGCGATGCTGCGGGAGTACAGGGAAGCCTCCGATCAACGTTCATGAGCGGTCTTTCCGAGTCGCGGAACGCCGCGCCCTCAGGAGCCGCCACCGGTAGAACGCCGTCCAGACGATCCCGGCGGTCAGCGCGCCGAGCGCGTAGAAGAACACGTCGCGATAGTCCGCCGTGGCCAGTCCTTGGAAAGCGGGGACGGTCGGCAGCCAGAGCTCGAACGCCACCGACCAGAGGATCAACGGCACGACGATCTCGTACGAGCGCGGCGGCGCATCATCCCTGCGCAGGCGGAGCACTCGCAGGATGGCGAGCATGATCGGCACGCAGAACGGAATGCAGATGAGATCGTTGAGGTGGGCGGTGAAGAAGGAGCTCGGGAATCGGGGCTCGAGGAGCCACCGATTGACGAAGTAGAGGGCGAAGCAGAGCAGGAAGAGAGGGTCGCGCAGGTACAGGAACTTCACCGGTCAATGGCCGGTCGGAATGTGAAGGTGCGCCAGCAGGGCGCCGACGATGACCGAACCGATGACGGTTGCCACGAGCCCGACGACGAGCGCTACCGCATTCTCTCGTGTCCACCTCGACGGCTTCGCGAGCAGCCAAGTGACGACTCCCGCGAGGAAGCCGGCGACGAGGCAAGTGACGACGATGCCTTGGCTCTGGAACTCCCGGATGAATTGGTACAGCGTCGGAAACGCCTCTGGCGGATTCGGATCGTGATGGGTCAGGTCGCAGTCGATTCCGACGCCGCCCGGCTTGCCGTCCCGACCGAGGGAGGTGAGCGTGTAGCTCGTCCCCTGGACGGAGTATAGAAACGGCCTCCGCCAGCTGTCGACGGGATGCACCTGCTGCATGTCCGGAAGATCGTCCAGGGCCGCGGGAAGGGAACCCGTCTTCTCGCGGTACGTCTCGACTGCCCTCCCGATCCTCTCGAGACCATCCTGAGTTCTGCGCTGCAGTGCGTTGAGGTGCCACTCCTGCCCGAGTTCCGCCCACGCGACCAGGATGGCGATCAGGGCCACGGCACCTGCGACCCCGGCAGCGACCGCGAAGCGCAGCAGATCTCGGGCCGCTGGGGCCATGTTCAATCCTCTCGGCTAATCCGGATTCCAGGGTGCCGACCGCGCATCGCCTCGAGGTCTTCCGCGCTCACTCGTACACGGCGAAGCCGCAACGACTCCAGTGCCCCGAGTGGCGCGAGTCGCCGCAAACCGTCAGCCGTGATCGCGGTGAAGTCGAGATTCAGCGACCGGAGCCGCGGCAGCCCGGCGACGATCGCCATGCCCGCGTCCGTCACCAGCGTCTTGCGCAGGCTCAGCGTCTCGAGGCGCTGCATGCCCCGGAGGTGCGTCAAGCCGTCGTCCGTGATCCGACCGTTGCGCAGCGCGAGCGTGCGCAGGTTCACGAGCGGCGCCAGGTGGGGCATGCCGGCGTCCGACAGTCGCTTGCGGCCGTTGAGCAGCAGCCCTTCGAGCTGGGTCATCCCTCTCAAGTGGGCCAGCCCCTCGTCGTCGACCTTGCTCTCGTCGAGATTGAGCCTTCGCAGGCTGCGCAGGTGCTTGACGTGCGACAGGCCGACGTTGCCGAACTTCGAGTCCATCAGCCTGAGCTCCGTCAGCTTCTGCAACGCGCCGAGCTTCGCGAAGCCGCTACCCGTGATGTGCGTGTCGGAGAGGTCGAGGTCCCTGAGTTCCTTCAGCTTGGCGAGGCGCTCGAGACCGCGATCGGTGATCTTCGCATCCTCGAGGTCGAGCCTCTCCAGCGCGGTGAACTGGCCGATCGCCGCCATGCCGTCGTCGTCGACGTCCGTGTTGTCGAGCGTCAGCTCGATGAGTCGTCCGGGGGGCTCGAAATTCACGAGCCCCGCGCCCGTCACGTCGGTCGAATCGAGCCGTAGCTCGCGCAGCTCGGTCATTCCCGTCAGGCAGGAGAGCCCGCCGTCGGTGATCTCGTTGTAGGACAACCGCAGGCTGCGCAGGCGGACGAGGCCGCGCAGGTTCGCGAGCGCCGCATCGTCAATCTTCCCGCTGGTCAGGTCGAGCCGCTCGAGCTTGTCGCAGTGTCGCAGTACGGACAGCTCGCCCGATGGTAAGGGAAGATACTCGACGCCGAGGTCGCGCAGGCTCGTGAGCTTCGCCAGGGGAGCCAGCCCGCCTGCGCGGAGCCCCTCGATCTTCGCCAGCACCAGCCTGGCGAGATCCGGGAATCGCGCCAGGAAACCCAGCCCGTCGTCGGAGAGCTTCGCGTCCCAGATCACGAGGCTTCGCAAGCTCGGCACCCGCTCCGCGTCGTCGAGCGGCTGGATCGACAGGCGCGCGAATCGCAGCGCGCGAAGTTGCGGCAGCGCCGCCGTGTACTTCCAGACGACGCGCGAGAAACGGTCTCCCTCGAGACTGAGGTAGTCGAGGTCGGAGATCGCGCGAAGCCGAGAAAGGTCCTCGTCCTTTCCCTTCCAGCCGTTCTCCAGCCACACAGAGGTTCGCTGGCGGCCGTCGGGATCCGTCCTGCGGTGCGCCCGGCCACCGAGTTCACGGATGCGATCGAGGTCGGTCTCGTCACTTGCCGCCGCCGGGCTCGCGAGCGTGCTCAGGGACGCCAGAGCCAGCAGTGCGATTCGAACGAGAGGCCTCACGGCCGGCTCACTCCGCCAGGCAGTCGAGTTCGTCTTCCGTCGGATCCTGTCCCGGCTCCGGATGCGGCGCGGGCGGCGCGGCCCCG
>CAYMRB010000501.1:0-4422 GCA_964392615.1 uncultured Planctomycetia bacterium
CCACCCCGAGGATTTTTCCCGCTCCGAGTGGCACGACGCGCAGCTCGTGCTGTGGGGTGGGCGGCTCCCGGTGAGCCTGTGATGGTAGCTGCGTCGGTGGCAGTCGTGGAAGAGACACTCGAGAGAACACGCACGAGAGAATCAGCTCAGTCGCACGGGGCCGGACGACGCGACGCTACCCAGCCGCGAGCCCGTGCGGTCGATCCGCCTGGACGAGGTCCCCAACGTAGGAGTCAAAACTGATGGGTAAACTGCTGAGTGGTGCTGCGGTCCTCGCTCTCTGCCTGGTAACGGGCGGCGCGGTCGCACAGGATCCGAGCTTCACGCTCGGAGTCGATTGTCCCGATTCGGTCGCCGTCGGCGACGAGATCACTATCGACCTGACGCTGACGTCGGCCGATATCGATGGTGACGCCGGCCCGCAGGGTTGGTCGCTCGGCCTCGCGAACGAGGGCATCGACATTACGGCCGTCACGTGGGCGGGCACGGCGAGTGCCAACGTCCCGGACGGTGGATTCGCTAACGGCGGCTTCCAGGTCGCCGAGGTCATCGATCCCGCGAACGATGATCAAGGTCAGGGTTGCGTGTCGGCGATCGTGCTGTCGTTCGTCACGCCCGCGACGCTGCCCCCGAACTCGACGCAGGTCGTGCTCAAGGCCGACTACACGGCAGCCGCCGGTGGCGCGGCGACGCTTGAGTACCGCAACGGACTGCGCGGTTCGGGCCAGCCGGTGAGCAACGACATCACGTTCGGCGGCCAGACGGCCACGCCGGGCCTCGGTAGCTGCACGTTCGACATCATCGAGATCGGTCCCGAGGACACGCTCGCGGCCTGTCACGATGGGACCGATAACGACCAGGACGGCGACATGGACTGCGACGACGCAGACTGCGCGGCGTTCTGCGTCGAGGGGCCGTTCGGCGACCCCAGCTGCGACGACGGTGTCGACAACGATGGTGATGGCGACACGGACGCGGATGACGACGAATGCGCTCCGCCGCCGGAGGGCTCGACGGACGCCGCCGAGTGTAGCGATGGGATCGACAACGATGGCGACGGCGACACGGACTGCGACGATGCGGACTGCGCCGGGGTCATCGAGGAGCCGAACTGTGACGACGATGGCGTCGACAACGACTGCGACGGTGACGTCGACGAGTGCGTGATGGCCCCGATGGGTCTCTTCGCGGCGGCGCCCGCCGATTGCGCGCTGCTCGGTACGGAGTTCGACGTCGTGCTGTCGGTCGGCCCCGGCGATCCCGCCGACCTACCGGCGGACGGCGCGCAGGGTTGGTCGCTCGGCCTCGAGCACGATGGCGACGTGATCACCGGCGTTGGCGAGCCGACGATCGAGGGTACGGTGGCCGGTGATATCACCTCCGGTGGCTTCTCGAAGTCCGAGTTCGTCGATCCGGCCCGTAACGAGGGCAGGAACGGCCTCGTGTCTGCGGTCGTGCTGTCCTTCACGCAGCCGATCAAGCTCGATCCGGCGGTCGATCAGAGCATCCTGATCGCGACGTACGTGTCTGCCGACGGCGTGACCGTGGCGGAAGGCGAATCGGTCAGCACGGACCTGACGTACGCGAACGGCCTGCGTGGCTCCGGCCAGCCGGTCGACACGGTCCTGACGGTCGAAGGTGCGACGGTCGACGCGGTGCCTGGCGTTGGCACGGGCACGACGGTCTGCCTGGTCGATGTGCCGCCGATCGTCATAGACGTCTTCATCCGAGGTGACTCGAACGACGACGGCAAGGTCGACATCGCCGACCCGATCTGGACGATTAACATGCTCGTCCGCAGTGGCCCGGCGTCGCCCTGTATGCGCGCCGGTGACTCGAACGGCGACGGCATGGTCGACCTGTCGGACGCGATGTACACGATCGAGTACCGCTTCCTCGCGGGCCCGGCGCCGATCGCGCCGTTCCCGGAGTGTGGCGAGCTCGAGGCGATCGAGGGGCTGTCCTGCGAAGCCTCCGCTTGTCCGTAATCCGCGATCTGGCGAGTTGAGCCTCGGCTCGGCTGGCTGACTCGAAGCGGCGGCGACACCCAACGGTGTCGCCGCCGTTTTTTTGTGTGGCCGGTCCTTCGGAGGAGGAGCGAAACCGCTACTGAGCGCTGATTGGAGGGAGAGGTTTCTCTGACCGGCGTTCAGTAGCGTTTATTAGTGGTTCCTTCCGTTTTCCCCGGTTCTGGCCCGCAGAAAGAAGGTTCCCATTCCAAGAGGGGGTCGGTACAATCCAGCATGGTGTGGAGACGGTCCGGCGTTCCGGGCCATCTTTGTGCTGCCGGTTTCGGGCGACGGATTACCCTACACTGTCGTCTGAGCCGGGCGGTCTGAGAGTCATATCGCGAGTTCGGTTCAGGTTCGGACAGGGTCCTCGAGCCTGGGTGTCCTGCTTCCGTGCAGGGCGGATGGTCCGCTCTGGTCGTCGGATTCCCGCGAGGTGCCGCTTGTTCGGTCCGGAACGGCACGCACCGACAGACCTAGGTTTTCTCGATACGCCGAGAAGTTGGCTCGGCGTGGTGTTCATTGGTTCTCACTCGGCGCCATTGCGCGAGGCGGGAGGGTCTTCCGTGTTGCGAGAGCGTCGGATGTTCGGGTCGACATCCTGATCAACAGGGAGGAGAAAGAATGCATCGAGTACTGAAGGTCTGCCTGAGTTCGCTTCTGGTGTTGTGCATTGCGCAAACCGGTATCGCTCAGGAGTTCACGCTCACAATGGACGGGCCGGCGGACGTCGCCGGAGCCGATGGCGCGGACGTCCAGTTCGATGTCGTCGGTCAGCTGGCAACGGCCGGACTCGGCGACGACGATCCGGGCGCGCAGGGCTGGTCGGTCAGCGTCAAGGCGAGTGGCGACTGCGAGCTGCGCGCGATCGCGGGCGGCATCACGGCAGGCGCCCAGAACAACGATACTGGGCCGGTCGAGCTCAGCTTTGGCCCGGACGGCGGGCCGGTTGGCGGCTTCGCGAAAACCGAGACGACCAGCCGCGGCGCGGAAGGTTGCGAGAACGGCGCGGTCAGCGCGGTCGTCCTCAACTTCACCGCTCCGATCACATTGCGTCCGGGCTCGAGCCCGCACGATCTGTTCGTGTTGACGCTCGGCGGCATCGTCTCCGGCGATCCGGACACGTGCAACCAGACGTGTACCTACGAGTACGCCAACGGTTGCCAGGGCTCCGGCCAGCCGGTCGATAACAAGATCACGCTGGACGGTCAGACGGTCGATCCGGCGCTCGAGGGCGGCTCGACGGCGATGTGCGTCGTGCGCGAGCCGTGCGATGCGGCTGATCTCAACGTCACAGTCTCCGAGGAGCCGATCGCGGCGAATACCGCGATCGCGAACCAGGGCGAGGCCGGCGTATCGGACGTTCCGGACCAGGCGCCGCTCGCCGTTGCCCGCGAGGGCCTCGGCGGCGAGACCGTTGCGCTCGACCTGTACGGTAACATCGCGTCCACGCTCGGCGAGCGCGGCCAGGGTGGCGTCCAGGGTTGGTCGCTCGGTGCGAAGGTCTCCGGTGCGATGCACCCGACGGGCGCGACGACGGAGGGCACCGCGGGTGCCAACTCGCTCGTCGATCCGGCTGGCGTGCAGAACGGCGGCTTCGAGAAGACCGAGCTGATCGATCCGGCGGCCAACAGCGACATGGAAGGCTTCGTCACGGCGGTCGTGCTCAGCTTCACGATGCCGATCACGCTCGACGAGGACAGCGTGTCGACGGTCGTCTGCGTCAGCCTCGAGAGCGACGTGCTGGACGCCGAAGAGGGCGCCGTCGCGGTCGGTAGTCTCGAGTGGATGGACGGTCTGGCCGGTTCCGGTCAGCCCGTGCGCAATGTCGCGACGGTCGACGGCGAGACGAACCGGTACCAGTGCTTGCAGAGCGCGGACGTGAGCTTCACGACCATCGTGCCCAGCGAGTTCATTCGCGGCGACTCGAACGGCGACGGCCAGACGGACATCGCCGACGCGGTCTTCACGCTGAACGCGCTGTTCCGCGACGGTCCGCCGACGACCTGTGACGACGCGGCCGACGCGAACGACGACGCGCTCATCGACGTGTCCGACGCGCTCTTCACGGTCCTGTTCCGCTTCAGCGGCGATGCGGCCCCGCCGGCGCCGTACCCGGAGTGTGGCGAGGATCCGGAGGGCGAGGACGACGGGCTCGGCTGCACGGTCGAGTACGCTGCTTGTCAGTGATCGTCGATTCGTAGTCGCGACGCGTCGCTCCTGACGCGTGATGCGACGAGGGCCCGCGGATCCGTGCGCACGGTCCGTGGGCCCTTTTTCTTTTCTCGCTGGCACGAGCTCGTTTCCCGTATACTCACAAAAGCGAGGAGTTGTGTTGGGGATCGAGCAGAGGCTGGATTGCACCAGAGCACGGGCTCGTCGGCTGGGTCGCGAGCGCGACGCGCTCGTAGTC
>CAYMRB010000501.1:4432-6730 GCA_964392615.1 uncultured Planctomycetia bacterium
GTCGGCGTGAGGCACAAGGAGGAGGAAATGCGACGCTACTGGACGGGTTGGTGTTGGCTGATCGCCTTCGCGGTCGCCACGGGCGTGCAGGCTAGTGACGCGCCGAGCTTCGACCTTTCGTTCGATGCCCCGGCGGAAATCCGCGGCGAGGCCGGCGGCACGGCGGCTGGCGAGGTCGCCGTTGTTCTGAACACTCGGGACGCACCGGACGGCGCGGTGGGGGCGCAGGGATACTCGCTCAGCGTCGCGGCGACGGAAGGCTGCGCGATCGTCGGCGCGACGGTCGACGGAACGGCCGCGGCCGACCTCGGCGCGCTCGAGAGCGGCTTCGTCAACGTCGAGCTCGTGCCCGGCGGCGCGGTCGCGGTCGTCGTGCTGAGCCTGGAGGCGCCGGTGACCCTGGCGCCGAGCGACGGCCCGCACACGGTTCTCGCGTTGACCGTCGAAGGCTCCGTGCCGACCGAGGAGCAGTGCTGCAACGAGTGCGAGCTGCAGTTCGCGGACGGCCTGCAGGGCGGCGGCGAGCCGATCGACAATGCGGTCACGTACGTCCAGCAGACGATCCTTCCGACGACGGAGCCGGCGAGGCTGCGCTTCGGGCAGATCGTCCCGTTCGCGCTCTACGTGGACGCGCCGGAAGTGGCCCACGTCGTGCCCGGCACGCCCAGCGTGACGATCGATCCGAGCGTGCGGCTCTCCTGCGACATCGACGGGGCGCAAGGCTGGTCGTTCTCGCTCGTTTCGGAAGGCGCATGCGAGTTCGTCGCAGCGACGACGGACGGCACGGCTGGCGCCGAGTCCGCTCTCGATCCCGAGGGCTTGAGCGAGGGCGGCTTCCAGAAGACCGAGATCGTGCTGCCGGGAGACAACGGCGGGCGCAACGGCGTCGTCAGCGCCGTCGTGCTGAGCTTCACGCTGCCGACGACGCTGGTAGTGGGCGACTACGAGGTGCTCGCGATGTCGACGAGCTGCGACACGGCGGGCCTCGCGGACGGCGACACGGCCGCGCACGAGCTCTCGTTTCCCCCGAACATCCGCCAAGGCGGCGTGCCGCCCGAGACCGGGCCGCTGACCGGTTCCGGCCAGCCCGTGAAGACGGCGGTGACGTTCGGTGGAAGTACGGTACTGCCGGACCGGCTCGGCGCGACGATGATCCTTCGAGGTCGCGAGCCGCAGATCGCGTCGTTCCTGCGCTGCGACTCGAACGGCGACGGGGAGATCGACATCGCGGACGCGATCTGGACGGTCAACGCGTTGTTCCTCGGCGGGCCGGTTAGCCTGTGCGCCGACGCGGCGGACTGCAACGACGACGAGTTCGTCGACATCTCCGACTCGCTCTTCACGGTCACCTACCAGTTCATGGGCGGCGACGCACCCCCGGCGCCGTATCCGGAGTGCGGCCTCGACGATGACGTGACCGAGCTGTCCTGCCCCGACGGCTCGACGATCTGTCCGTAGTCGGCCAAGCTGCGCATTGCGGAGCGGAAGCGGGGCGATTTCCCGCTTCCGTTCCCCCATGCCAGTCGGTACAATCCCGAGCGGTAGGTTGTAGGTGTGGTCCGTCTCCCGCGGGTCGTTGGTGACGGGGCGCCCTGCCGCCGTGTGTTCCGGTTCGACGTTGCCTGTTGACGCAGGCAGTCGGCCCCGGGTCGATTCGAGGGATTCTGTGTCGGGTTTGTCACGCTCCGCTCTGGTCGCCGGTGCTCATCAAAACGAGGGGTGAGCGTTCGGTTTTAGAGACGGTGTGGTGCAGCTTCCAGCGGAGGAGAAAAAAATGAGGCGTTCTTTCCGGTTCGGTATTCTCGCAGCGGCAACGTTGCTCTTTGCGCAGGTCGCGGAGGCGCAGCAGCCGACGTTCGGGCTGTCGTTCGGGGGGTGCGGCGACGCCCTTGCGGGCGCCGAGGGCTCGGCGGTCGAGGCGACGTACGACTGCGTGCTCACGACGAGCGACAACCCGAGCGACACCGACGGTGCGCAGGGCTGGTCGGTTAGCCTGTCGGCCACCGGTGCGCTGGCGGTCACGGGAATCACGACGGCGGGTACGGCCGGCGCGAACGCGCTGACCGACGACGCGGGCTTGATGAACGGTGGCTTCGAGAAGACCGAGGTCACCGCGGGCGACATCGACGAGCGCGATTGTGACAACGGCGCGCCCGGTGCGGTCAGCGCGGTCGTCCTGTCCTTCACGATGCCGATCACGTTGCCGGCGGACGGTGATATCGCGATCGCGAAGGTCACGGTCGGCGGCACGGTCCCCGGCGTCGCTACGCTCGAGTACGTCGATGGCAGCCGCGGCGC
>CAYMRB010000502.1:0-6719 GCA_964392615.1 uncultured Planctomycetia bacterium
CGGCTTTCCGAAGAGCCGTCTCGAGACATCCGATCGCAAGTGGCCGAGCTCGAAGGCGGCGGCCGAGGCGATCGGGCGTCGGTGCAGCGGCTGTCACGATCGGTCGATGCCGCTGCCGCGCTATCTGTCGGACAACCTCGGCTTCGTGCTCTCCAATCCCGACTTCGACGACGTGCGCGTGCGAACCTCGCGCCATCTCATGTTCAATCTCACGCGACCGGAGCGGTCGCTGATCCTCCTCGCACCGCTGGCGAAGGAGGCGGGCGGTTACGGAGCGTGTACGCCGCCGAAGAAGAGCGACCAGGCCACAGCTGAGCCCGCGCCGGTCTTCGCGGATGCGAGCGACCCGGATTACCAGGCGATCCTCGCCCTGTGCCGAGCGGGCAAGAGGCACCTCGAGACGATCAAGCGCTTCGACATGCCGGGTTTCCGGCCGACGGACTCCTGGGTGCGCGAGATGAAACGGTACGGGATCCTGCCTCGCGATCTCGCCGCCGACGCGGAGATCGACGTGTACGCGGCCGAGCAGGCGTACTGGCGGTCGCTGTGGTGGAAGGCGGACGTGCGCGGCGGTGCGGCCGAGCGCGACTCTACCCGCCCCACTGCCTCCAGCCCTGCTCCTCGAGCCGAGCCGCGTCCGCGCCGGTAACTCGCACCAGGTAGTAGCGCCCGCTCGGGCAATCACACGCCAGGCACGTGTCGAGGTAGCCGTACGTCGCGTCGAACGCCTCGATATCCTCGGCGACGAGCTCCCCGACGACCTCCTCGATCTCGCGGTTGGGGCACGGGCTGCATTGCAGGCAGCCGTCCGACAGCGCCATCCAAACCGTGGCGTCGTCGTCGCCGGCGCCGGCGTTGCAGGTCGGGCTTTCGCAGTCGAACCGGTCGTCCGCCGTGATCGCGACGCACTCCTCGGGCGGTCGTGCCATCATCGAGAGCCCGAGGAACAGGTGGTTGAGGATGACCTGCACGTCGGCGAGATCGATCGAGCGCGTGTTGTCGACATCGGCCGCCGCCAGGCACTCCACGGTGCCGCCGAGGAACAGGTACTGCAGGATCGTGATCGGGTCGGCGATGTCGAGCCTGCCGTCCGCGTTGGTGTCTCCGAGGTTGTATCCCGCTCCGCCGTCGCAGACGGCTTCCGCAACCTCGACGACGATCGTCACCGCCTCGCCGCCGTCGGACCGCTCGATGACGAAGCGCCACTCTCCGGCCGCGAAGCGTCCCAGCGGGATTTCGGCGACGACCGTCGTCTCGGCGGGCTCGCAGATGTCCGAGCCGCGATCCGCGAGCAGACGGATCTGCACGTCGTGGTCGAAGAAGCCGCCGAGTTCGGACTCGATCGTCCAATCGCAGTCGTTCGCGAACGTGCGCTCGACCTCGATGACGAGCTCGTCACAAGCCGTCGGGGCCGCAGGGACGATGGCGATGGAGTCCTGGGCGTCGGCGAGCGGCAACGCGGTGGCGCACAGGAGGACGGCGAGCAAGGCTGTCTCGGGCGGCAGGTTCATCGGGCGAGGCTCCGAATGCGTGTCAGGAATCACACGGGCTTGCGCTGGACGGAACCCCGGATCGCCCTGTCATCGGGGATCGCGCCACTTTCGACTCTCGACGCCGATGGTGGATGTGTCGTTGCCGGGCGGGAAGCGAAATCTCTTTCGCTACTCGTCGTAGTGGTAGAGGCGCATCAGCTCCGATCGCATGCCGATGGCGAAGGCGACGAGGCAGATCACGCCCATGACGCCGAGGAAGTGAAGTCCGATGCTGATCAGCTGGAACATGCTCGGGTCCATGCCCGCTCCGATCAAGAACGTGAAGCCGTAGTGACCGATCAGGGCCAGAATCTGCAGGGCGAGCGACCCGCAGAGCAGGAACCGCGACTTACCCAGCGGCCACGACACGGTGAACACGAACGCGATCACGAGGCCGAGCCCCGTGAGCGCGGAGAAAGCGTAGTGCACGATTTCCGGTATTACTTCCATGCGGGGGTTTCCTTGTGTGATCGGTACCGGTCCGTTCTCTGCCGGCAGCCCGACAGTCTCGCGGCGGACGGTCCGTTGCAAGTAGAATCGAGGTCGGAGTGTGGCACGCGACATTTCGCGGTGGGACTCGAGCCAGCGAGCGACGCGCACCACGACCGAAGACCGCAATCATCTCGAGGGGAACAGAGGCTACGACAAGAGGAATCGTGAGCGACATGTCCGACCTATCACGACGCGCATTCCTGCGCCAATCGATGCTCAGCGCGACGGTGGCCGTGGCGGCATCCGCGGCGAAGCCGGTCGTCGCGGCCCAGAGCGATAGCCCGAACGATCGACTCGGAGTCGCCGTGGTCGGCACGGGTGGGCGAGGTGCGGCCCATGCGCGCGCCTTCGCGGGCCGCAAGGACTGCAGCGTGAGGTACCTCTGCGATGCCGACTCGGCCCGTGCCGACGGCGTCGCGCGCGCTCTCGGCGACCGCGGGCGGTCGGCGAAGGTCGTGCAGGACATGCGACGGGCGTTCGACGACAAGTCTGTCGACGTGGTCTCGATCGCCACCTGCAACCACTGGCACGCGCTTGCCGCGATCTGGGCGATGCAGGCCGGCAAGGACGTGTACGTCGAGAAGCCCGTGAGCCACGACGTCGGCGAGGGCCGGCGCATGGTGCAAGTCGCCCGCAAGTACGAGCGCATCTGCCAGGGCGGCACGCAATACCGCTCCCACGGGTCCAACAAGGCCCTGGTCCGGTACCTTCGCGAGGGCAAGCTGGGCGAGGTGAAGCTCGCCTTCTGCATGGTTCGCAAGCGACGCCCGTCGATCGGCGCGCCCGGCACCTTTCGGCCTCCCGGCACCGTCGACTACGAGCTCTTCTGCGGGCCAGCTCCACTGGCTTCGGTCACGAGACGTCGCTTCCACTACGACTGGCACTGGTTCTGGGACTTCGGCAACGGCGACCTCGGCAATAGCGGCGTCCATCGCGTCGACATCGCCCAGTGGGCGCTGGGCGTGACGGGGCTCGGCAACGCCGTGATGAGCTACGGCGGTCGGGTCGGCTACAGCGACGCGGGTCAGACGCCCAATACCCAGATCACCGTGCACGACTTCGGCGACAAGTCGCTGGTCGTGGAAGTCCGCGGTTTGGAAACCGGCGAGTACAAGGGGCTGACGAACGGCATCGTCATCGAAGGCACCGAAGGATTCGTCACGTCGACCCAGTCCTCGGCCGCCGTGTTCGACCCGGAGGGCAAGAAGGTCCGCGACCTCACGGGCTCTTCTGGTGACCACTTCGACAACTTCGTCGCGGCGGTCCGCAGTCGGAAGGTCGGTGACCTGAACGCCGACATCCTCGAGGGGCACCGTTCGAGCAGCTTGTGCCACGTCGGGAACATCTCCCAGCGCCTTGGCGAGCCTGCCACGCCGAAGAGGATCCTCGAGCAGCTCACGACGCGACAGATCCACGACGACGTCGCGGAGACGTTCGATCGCAACCGTCGTCACCTCAGAGACAACGGTGTCGATGTCGACAAGGCGCCGCTGACGCTCGGCCCGTGGCTCGCGGTCGATTCACGGCGCGAGAGGTTCACCGACAGCCCGCAGGCGAACGCATTGCTGCGACGCGCGGACCGCGGACTATTCGTTATCCCGAATGAAAACGCCATTTGAATCACGCCAGGAGCACACGATGTCCAGGATCTCTCTATCTGCAGCGGCGCTCTGCGCCTTGCTTTCCTGTGCCACCGGTCGGGCCGACAACGCGGACATGCAGGTCGATTTGGTGCAGGGCTTGAACTGGAAGGATCATCACTTCGCGATGACCAACTGGTTCTACAATTACCAATTCGGCGATCCCGAGCTTCAGGTGGGGCTGCTCGCGGAACGAGGGTACGGTGGCGTGATGCTCTCGCTCAAGGATATCCCGGCGCGTTGGGAGGCCCTGCCGCGGTATCTGAAGTCGCTCGAGGCAAAGGGGCTGCGGCTCACGGCCATCCACACGCGGTTCTACATCGAGGACGGAACCTATCCGGACATCGTGAAGAAGAACCTGCCGCTGTTGAAGGGCTCGAAGGTGGTCCTCGTGCCATCGATCGGCAGCCGTAAGAAGATGGGCCGGCAGGACCCGGCGGCTGTCGAGATGGCGGTGAAGATCCTTCGCGAGATGTCGGCCGACGCCGAAAAGTACGGTCTCGGCGGCATCGCCCCGTACATGCACATCAACAACTGGCTCGAGACGGTCGACGATGGCATTCGCATCGCTGAGGCGACCGCGAGGCGCAACGTCGGTGTGATGTTCCACCTGCATCACTGGCAGGCCGTCGGGAATCGTGGCTACGACAAGCTGCACGCGGACCTGCGCCGCGCGAAGCCGTATCTGATGATCGTGGTGATCCAGGGCACCGACGAAGACGCCGCGACCCACAAGATCGTAGGCGACGGCAGCTTCGACACGGCGCGCCTCGTCAAGACGCTCGCCGCATTCGGCTACTCGGGTCCGCTGGGCACGATGGGCTACACGCAGAAGGGCGATATTCCCGCCAAGCTGGACAGCGGGTACAAGGCGTGGGAGAAGGCCCGAGACGCAGCGCTCGATTCGACGCTGTGGTTTGACGAGCCCGCGACGAAGTGGTCGGCCGAGGCGCTGCCTGTGGGGAACGGGCGTCTCGGCGCGATGTTCTTCGGCGGGACGTCCGCGGAGCGAATCCAGTTCAACGAGGACAGTCTGTGGACCGGCGACCAGAACCCGTCGGGCAAGTACGGCACCATGGGGGCCTACCAGGCGTTCGGCGACATCCGGATCGCGCAGCCGGGTCACGACGACGTTCAGGAGTATCGGCGCGAGCTCGACATCAGCAGAGGCGTCGGTCGCGTGCGGTATCGCGTCGGAGACATCCGCTACGAGCGCGAGGTCTTCGCCAGCCAGCCGCACCAGGTCGTCGGGGTCCGCCTGACTGCCGATGAGCCGGGTCGCCACACTGGAACGATCGAGCTGACCGACATGCACGGTGCGACGATCGCGTCTGCCGGTCAACGCATCACGTCTGCAGGCAGGCTCGCGAACGGACTGAAGTACGAGGCCCAGCTCGTCGTGCTTCACGACGGCGGTACGGTGAAGGCGGAAGGTGGCAAGATCGCGTTTTCCGATTGCGACAGCGTGACGCTGCTTCTCGGCGCCGGCACGGACTACGCGATGGACGCGGCGAAGCGGTATCGCGGCGCGCCACCGCATGCTCGCGTGACGGCGCAGGTCGATGCGGCGGCGAAGACGTCTTTCGACGCGCTGCGAGCGGCGCACGTGAAGGACTTCCGATCGCTATTCGATCGCGTGCGGATCGACCTCGGATCAGGCCGTACCGAGCTGCCCACCGACGAGCGGCGCAAGAGGTACATCGCGGAGGGCGGCGATACGGGGCTGGAGAGCCTGATCTTCCAGTACGGACGCTACCTCCTGATCTCGTGTTCGCGTCCGGGCGGTTTGCCGGCCAATCTGCAGGGCCTGTGGAATGACAGCAACAGTCCGCCGTGGCACTCGGACTACCACGCGAACATCAACGTCCAGATGAACTACTGGCCCGCCGAGCCGGCGGGGTTGCCCGAGTGTCACGTCCCGTTCTTCGACCTCTTCCGGAGCCAGCTTCCGGACTGGCGCAAGGCGACGGCAGCCGCGCCGGAGTTCGCGTCCGCCACGGCCTCGAACCGTGGCTTCGCGATTCGCACGTCGCACGGAATCATGGGCGACATGGGGTGGAAGTGGGACAACACGGCCAACGCCTGGTACTGCCAGCACCTGTGGTGGCACTACGAGTTCGGGCGGGACAAGGCGTACCTTCGCGACGTCGCGTATCCGATCATCAAGGAGACGTGCGAGTTCTGGGAGGTTCAGCTCAAGGCTCTTCCCGACGGACGTCTCGTGGTTCCGAACGCGTGGTCGCCCGAGCACGGTCCGACCGAGGACGGCGTCAGCTACAGCCAGGAGATCGCGTGGGACCTGTTCTCGAACTACGTCGCCGCCGCCGACGCGCTCGGCGTCGATCGCGAGTATCGGGACAAGATCGCCGCGATGCGCGATCGGCTGCTGACACCGGGCATCGGCAAGTGGGGACAGCTGATGGAGTGGATGACCGATCGAGACAATCCGAAGGATCGCCATCGACACACGTCGCATCTGTTCGCGGTCTTTCCCGGTCGTCAGATCAGCATCGCCAAGACGCCGGCGCTGGCGAAGGCCGCCGCTGTCTCGCTCGCCGCTCGCGGCGAGTCGGGCGACAGCCGGCGGAGCTGGACGTGGCCGTGGCGCTGCGCTCTGTGGGCTCGACTCGGCGAGCCGGAGAACGCGCACCGCATGGTCCGCAGCCTGCTGACGTACAACGTGCTCCCGAATCTGTTCGGCAACCACCCGCCGTTCCAGATGGACGGCAACTTCGGAATGACTGCCGGCATGTGCGAGATGCTGCTGCAATCGCACGCCGGCGAGATCGCGCTGCTGCCTGCGCTGCCGAAAGCCTGGCCTGCCGGATCGGTCACCGGTCTGCGCGCGCGCGGCGCGTTCGAGGTCGATCTGGAGTGGAAGGACGGCAAGCTGACCGGCGCGACGCTTCGCAGCCGAGGTGGCACGTCGTGCGTCGTGCGGTATGGTGGGCGTACGGAGCGCCTGCAACTCGAGCCGGGTGAGGAGCGAGCGCTCGACGTCGCGAAGTGAGTGCATGGGAGGGCCTTCCGATTGAGTAGAGTTCCACTCCTCTGG
>CAYMRB010000503.1:0-6711 GCA_964392615.1 uncultured Planctomycetia bacterium
CAAGATCGCCAAGGAGAAGGTGATCGCCGGGCTGAAATCGCGTCAAGGCGAGAAGCCACCGACGGAAGAAGAGCGACTCGAAGCGCTCTACCAGAAGCTGCTCGAGGAAGATCCGACTCTCGGCCGGACTCCCAAGGCAGCGTTGATGCCGCGACTCCAAGCGATGCTCGAGCGCGGAGAGGGGAAGAACCTCCGTCCCGAGAAGACGACTCGGCAACGAATGATGTCGTTCGGCCTGTACTGCAATGATCTGATCGAGAGCGGCCAGGTCGAGCGCGTCGACCAGGATCTCAAGAGGGTGTTCGATGTCGCGGTGGCGGAGATCCTGCGTCAAGGTCGACAGAGGGAGCGAGATCGAGCCGCAGATCGGCCCCGTGGCAGGGGCGGCCTCCCGGGCACGGTGAAGTGGCGCGTTCGGCTGGGCGGTGCCGTCGGGTATCACTCACCCGCCATCGCGAAGGACGGAACCATCTACATGACGGCTGACGGACAACGTCTCGCCGCGTTGAACCCGGACGGGACCGTGAAATGGACCTTCGTGGCGCGCGGCTACCCGATCGCCGGCGCCGCCATCGGCAACGACGGAACGATCTACATCGGCACCTGGTCGCAGGACGGCCGCGACAGCCGTATCTATGCGATCACGGCCGCTGGCACGGAGAAGTGGAGCTATCCGGTCGGCGACAAGATCGATTTCTCTTCCCCGGCGATCGGCAAGGACGGGACGATCTACGTCGGGTGCTACGACGACTACCTCTACGCGATGAATCCCGACGGGACGAAGAAGTGGAGCTACCGCGCCGAGTTCAACCTCTTCTCTTCGCCCGTGGTCGGACAGGACGGCACGATCTACATCACATCGGAAAACGGCAAGCTGTACGCCGTCGATGCGGGCGGCACCGAGAAGTGGCGCTTTCAAACGGGGCATTACATCCACGGCTCCCCCTCCATCGCGGAGGACGGCACCGTCTACATCGGATCCAGTGACAAGAACCTGTATGCGATCAACCCGAAGGACGGCTCCGAGAAGTGGCGGTTCACGGCGAAGGACCAGGTGCATGCTCCCCCGGCCATCGGAGAGGGCGGGATACTCTATGTGGGATCGAACGACGGCAATTTCTACGCGCTGAATCCGGATGGCACCAAGAGGTGGAGTTTCCGGACGGGCAAGCGAGTCGACAACTGCTCCGCCGCCATCGGCAAAGATGGGACGATCTACTTCGGATCTGACGACAACCACATCTACGCGCTGAACCCGGACGGCAGCGAGAAGTGGCGATTCGCGATGAGCGGGGTGGATGACATGGACTCGTCCCCCGCGATCGGCGAGGACGGGACGATCTATGTCGGGTCCATGGACGGTCACCTGTACGCGATTCACGGCAATTCGGGGGGCCTGGCCGACACGGCGTGGCCAAAGTTCGGACGCAACCTGCGTCAAACGGGTCGCGCCGAGGCGGCGGGTTCCGACGAAGACATCGAGAAGGGTCGCGACGCCGGGTCAGCGGGAATCCGGCGTCCGGGTCGACAAGAGGAACGAGGTCGAACCGAAGCGATCCCCGGCAAGCGCCTTGTTTCCAAGGGCCAGACCGGCTGGCGCTACCTCGACACCGAGATTCCTGCGAGATCGTGGACTCACGCCGACTTCGACGACTCGAGATGGAAGATGGGTCGCGCACCGCTCGGCTACGGTGAGGACGACGTCGCGACGCGGCTCGACTTCGGCGACGACGCGGAGGGCAAGTTCCCGGTCGCCTTCTTCCGCCTGAAGTTCGAGGTCGACGAATCGACTGAAGCCTACGCCGGGAGGATCCGCGCAGACGACGGAGCCGTGGTCTATCTGAACGGCGAGGAGGTCCACCGCTTGCGCGTCCGGGAGGGAGAGGTCGACTATCGCGAGTACTCGAGCGCCGTGCTCCCGAGCGGCGGAGCGGACGAAAGGAAGCTCGTCTACTTCCCGGTCGATGCGAAGGCGATCGTGAAGGGTGAGAACACGCTCGCGATCAGCGTCCACCAGTCGAGCGGCACGAGCAGCGATCTCGCCCTCGACCTCGAGCTGCTCGGCGTCACGAAGGAGCAGCTCGCCGAGATCGAGGAGCGAGAAAAGGCGACCCAGGGCGCTCGGAACGCTCGAGCCGCGCGTGAGCGCGACGAGTCGGAGAGAGACCCGAGAGCCGTGGATGCTCGCCTGCTGGCGTTCGTCAAGCAGCAGATCGCCGAGGTCCTGCCGCAAGTCGGCGCCAACATCGCCGAACGTTACAGACTGGGGGAGGGGGAGATCACGCAGCTCCAGGACGCCGTTCTGAAGGCGACCGGCGAGATGCTCGAGGATCCTGCGCGCGCTCAGAATCTCGGCATGCGCCTGCGCGTGGGCTACGAATCGCGAGCCGTCGTCTTGGACGCTCTGTTGTCCGAGGCCACGACGAAGGCGGTGTTCGCCGAGCGACTGAGCGCGGAGCAGTTCGCCGACTACATCGCGTTCACGAAGTCCCGTCGTCTGAGAGAGGAGCGGGCGATCGGTCGGCAGCTGACCGCGTGGCTCGACCGGCAGCTCAGCTTGACGGGAGCGCAGCGCGAGAAGGTCGAGCGTCTGATGGCGAGCCGGCCCGGAGCTGCACCGCGCACCAATGCGCGAGAGCGGCCGCTGTCTGCGATGTCGATGCTGCACTCGCCAGATCCGGCGAACCAAGTTCGCCAACGCCTGACGGGCAAGACTCATGGGCTCTTGACTTCGAAGCAGTCCGAGGTCTGGAAGCTGCTGACGCAACCGCGAGAGAAGCCGGACGAGGACCTTCTCGAAGCGCAGATCGAGAGGGCGGTCAACGAGATCATCGCCGAGCATAGGGCGGGGAGACTCAACCGTGAGGAGGCCGGTGCCGAGATCGAGGCCGTCAGGAAACAGATCAGGGCCGACGCGGAGCTCGGAGAGTCGAGCGCCTCCTCCCAGGAGCGTCGAAGAGCATGGGCCGCGGCCAGACTGGCGGCCCATTCCGAGCAACTCGGGCCACTCGAAGGCCGAGCGGCGAAGCGACTCGAGCTGGTCGCGAAGGGCGTCGTCGAAGCACACCTCGAGAGGCAAGCCGAGAACGACCACAACGAAGATCGGACCGCGGCGGGACTTCGCCTACCGGCGGTACCCCGACCGGACCTCGCGGATCACCCGCTCTACCAGAAGACGATCGAGCGCGTTCTGTCGAAGGAAGCCTACACCGCCTACAGGGAGAAGCGCGTGGCGCGTGGCGCCTACCGCCGCCAGGCGACGCGCGATCTGATCCTCTCCGCCTTCGACTGCCTTCTCCTCCTCGGCGAGAAGCAGCGTGCGGCGTTCGAGCGTCTCGTCCCGAGCACGACGGAGACGAGCCACCAGCCAGCGACCGCTCTGGTGGCCACGCTCTACCGCGGCATGGATCGATCGAGCTTGAGCGCCGCCCAGTGGCGGGACTTCCGCAACTACGTGCAGGAGATCGCCTGGCGCGAGCTCCAGGGCGAAGACGATGACGACGACGAGGATCCGCGACGCCGGAGGGAGCGCCGTGAGTAGACTCTGGCTGCTGCTCCCGATCCTGTTGTCGCTCGAGGGCCTCCTTGCACCACCCGCGCGCGCCCAAGGGGCGATTGCCGACGGCGCCCGAGTTCGCTACGGGCGCGGGGTGCCATCGACGGTCCGCGTCATCAACGCGCGCGCTCTGAAGTACCTCGCGGCCACGCAGAAGGAAGACGGCAGCTGGCAAGGCGGAACGCTGGGCTCGGGGATCACGGGCATCGCGATCATGGCTTTCATGGCGAGCGGCGAGGATCCGGACTTCGGCCCCTATGCGAAGAACCTCCGCCGGGCGCTGCGCCGCATCATCCTCGATCAGGATGCGAAGACCGGACACATCAGCGGCTCGGGGCACGGCTCGATGTACCACCACGGCTTCGCGACGCTGGCGCTGTCGGAGGCCTACGGGTCGGTCAGTGAGCGCCTCCTATGGCAAGGGAGCGAGGTGCCGCAGGAGAATCGGCGCTCCGTCGGTCAGGCTCTCGAGCTCGCCGTGCGCTGCGCGCTGACCGCGCAGAAGAAGAACCCCTGGGGTGCCTGGCGTTACTCGCCGGAGTCGAGCGATGCCGACACGACGGTGTCGGGAACGGTGCTGATGGGCTTGCTCGGCGCACGCAACGCCGGCATCGAGGTGCCCGACGCGGCCGTCGAGAAGGCGCTGTCCTTCTTCCGCACCAACACGATGCGAGACGGGAACGTCTCGTATCAGCCTGCGCAAAGTCACGGCGACGGCATCACTCGGTCTGCGATCGCCACGCTGGTCTATGCGATGGGCAAGCGGAAGGACACGGCCGAGTACCGGGCCGCGTCCGAGTCGATCAAGCGGCGCATGGACCAGAGCGTCACCGACTATCCACTCTACTACCGCTACTACATGGCGCAGGCTCTGTTCCACAGCGATGTCGACGCCTGGAAGGCCTGGAACCGCCGAACCACGGAGAAGCTACAGAAACAGCAGAAGGACAACGGCAGTTTTGCGAGCTCGCACGGGGCGGCTTACGGAACCGGGATGGCGGTCCTGACGCTGGCGCTCAACTACCGACTGCTGCCGGTCTACGAGAGGTAGGAAGGATGCGAATTGCCAGGCTGCTGATCATCGCGTCGCTTCTCGCGCCCTCGCTCGTCCGTGGCCAAGATGTCGAGTCGAGCGCCGAGCTGCGCTGGAGGAACGGCGATGTCCTACCCGGGATGCCGCTCGAGGGCGACGCCGATCGGATCCGTTGGTCGTCACCGATCTTCGCCGACGATCTGACCGTGGATGCAACCGTGCTGGACTCGATCGTCTTCTCCGGCGGGACGGTGAAGCCGGAGGGGGACTTCCGTATCGGTACGGTGTCCGGAGACGTCTTCAGCGCCGACGTCTTCCGTGCCGACGCGACCTCGTTCGTGTTCTCCAGTCGGCGTTTCGGCCGGGTTCGGATCCGGCGGGATGCAGTCCATTCACTGACGCGCCTCGTGCATCCGAACCTCGTGTACGACGGCTCGCGGTTCCGTGCACCGAACGGACGAATGCAGGCGCTGGGGGGCACCGTCGAGAAGCCGGACTGGACGCGCGGTCCGGGAGGACACCCGCAGACTCACCGCAAGTCGGCAAGTGTCTTCCGCGCTGTCGATTTGCCGACGCGTTTCGAGGTCGATCTCGAGCTCGCGTCGACTGCCAGTCCGCGGTTCGTTCTGGCGTTTGGAGAGGATACCGAGAAGGCCTTCCGGCTCGAGACCTGGGCGGACGAGCTGGTCGTCGTGCAAGACGAGATCTTCGAGCCCGTCCTGACCATCGGCGGAAAGCAGAGGGACGTGCGCTTGAGGCTCGCGTTCGATGCGGAGGCGAAGGTCCTCGAGGTCTTCGATGCGACCGGTGGCCGCATCGTCAAGCTCGACGGTGTCGAGCCCGTCGAGCGCGACCCGGGAATCTTCATCCGGAACCGCGGCAGCCATCTGATCGTCCGCCGGCTGAGCGTCTACGATCAGCTGGCAAAGGTCACGCGAGAGTCGTTGGATCTTTCGAAGCCTCGTGTTCACCTGATCGATGGCAGCGTTGCCTACGGAAGACTGTTCGTCGAGGACGGGCAAACGTACGTCGAGGACGCGACCGGAACGCGGCGTGACGTCGACCTCGCCGTGGTGGACCGCATCGCGAACCCGGGCATTCAGTTGTCCGACGCCGCGGCCGGGACGGAGGTGAGCTACGCCGACGGCGCGTTCGTGCGTGGCCGTTTCGAGCGGCTGAGCCCCGAACGCGTGACGCTGAGGACGGCGTTCTCCGACGTGCCGTTGTCTTGCTCGCTTGCAGGCGCTTCCGTGCTTCGGTGGGATCGTGCAGCCGCGAGCGAGAGACCCGGCGGACGCGGCGACGATACCCTCTCTCTCCGGTCGGGCGCCTTGCGTGGGCAGCTGTCGTTCGGCGCCGCCGGCTCGCCGCTGCGCTGGAAGCCCGACGGCGCAGCCGAATCGGTCCGTCTCGCGAGCACCGGCAGGGCGCGCGTCGAGCGGGGCGATGCCGTCGTCTCCGAGCAAGAGCTCGTCGACGAGCCGGAGAGCATCCCTCACCGGCTCTATCTGAAGAACGGCGAGGTCCTGCCGTGCCGGGTCGACTCTTGCGATGCGAGCAGCGTCGCCTTCCGTTCACCATTCGTCACGGGCCGCAAGATCGATCTGGTGCAGATGAAGGGCATCGAGTTCAACGACGAGCGGCCTCGCCTCGACGAGGTGAGAGTCGAGCGAGCTCTCCTCGTGCCTAGATTCAATCGGGAAGACCCACACAGCCATGTTCTGGTGGCCCGCAACGGCGATCTCAAGCGGGGCAGCTTGATCGGCATCGCGGGCGAGACCCTGCGGTTCGAGTCCAAGCTGAGAGAGCTGACCGTACCGCTCAGCCGCTTGAATCGGGTGATCGATGTCAGCGAGCCCGACGAGGACGTCGCCGAACCGTCGACTTCCAAGGAGACCTCGATCGGCCTGGTCCGTGTCTTTCTGACCGACGGATCGATCTGGGTCTTCGAGCCGCTGGAGTCGAAGAACGGCAAGCTCCACGGACGCTCGCCCATCTACGGTGAGCTGGCGGTCCCGATCGAGGGCATTCGGACCCTGAACTTCGATGCGGCGGACGAGAGGGACACGCCGATGTTCGCGGAATGGGTCGTCCGCCCGGCCCTCGAGCCGCAGTACGGCGA
>CAYMRB010000504.1:0-6681 GCA_964392615.1 uncultured Planctomycetia bacterium
ACCGACGGAGTTCTTCCGCATCGACATCGGTGGGGGAGTCGAGCTCGACGGTTGGTGCATGAAGCCGCCGGGGTATGATCCGCAGAAGAAGTATCCGCTCCTCGTCTACGTGTACGGCGAGCCGGCCGGTCAGACCGCGCTCGATCGCTGGGGTGGCTCGAGCTACTTGTGGCACCTGATGCTCACGCAGCGCGGCTACGTCGTCATGAACTTCGACAACCGCGGCACGCCGGCGCCCCGCGGTCGCGAGTGGCGCAAGATCGTCTACCGCCAGGTCGGCATTCTGGCGCCGAAGGAGCAGGCCGCCGCAGTACGCAAGGTTCGGAAGGAGAGGCCGTGGATCGATCCGGAGCGCGTCGGCGTCTGGGGGTGGAGCGGGGGTGGTTCGATGACGCTGAACGCCATGTTCAAGCACCCCGATCTCTACCACGTCGGCATGTGCATCGCACCGGTGCCCAATCAGCGCTTCTACGACACGATCTACCAGGAGCGCTACATGGGCCTGCCGTCGACGAACGTCGAGGGCTTCTACGAGGGCTCGCCGATCCACTTCGCGAAGAACTTGAAGGGCAACCTGCTCCTGATTCACGGCACGGGCGACGACAACTGCCACTATCAGGGCACCGAGGCTCTCGTCGACGAGCTCATCCGACACGACAAGCAGTTCTCGATGATGGCCTACCCGAACCGCACGCACTCCATTCGCGAGCGGGCCAACACGACGCCGCATCTGCGCGCGCTCCTGACGCGGTACCTGATGGAGAACTTGCCGGCGGGAGCTCGCGAGCGGGACGATCCGACAGCCGCGTCGGGAACTGTCGTGCCGGAGTCGGGTGAGAATGACAAGAAGCAGCGGCCGCACACCGAACGCGACATCGAAGGCTGGAAGGTGCAGGTCGACGACAAGCTTCTCGGCGGTGAGGGGGCGGAGGTCGGTCGCAAGGCGCTGAAGATCCTCGCGCACGAGCTCCACGAGATCGTCCATCGTGTACCAGCCGACAAGCTCGCCAAGCTACGCAAGGTGCCGATCTGGATCGACCTCGACCACGAGCTGCGATCGATGCAGTACCACCCCGGCGTCGGCTGGCTTCAAAGGCACGGTTACGATCCGCGCATGGTGAAGTCCGTCCACATCCCGCGCGCGAAGAGCTTGATCAATCTGCATCGCACGTACCACCAGCCGTGGGTCGTCCTGCACGAGCTCGCGCACGCGTACCACGATCGCGAGCTCGGCTTCAACGAGCCGGAGATCATGGCGGCCTACAAGCGTGTCGTCGACGCGAAGATCTACGAGTCGGTACTGATCAACCGTGGCAACAAGGCGCGTCACTACGCGCTGACCGACCAGAAGGAGTTCTTCGCCGAGATGACCGAGTCGTACTTCGGCACGAACGACTTCTACCCGTTCGTGAAGCGCGAGCTGCGCGAGGTCGATCCGCAGACGCACGCCCTGCTCGAGAAGGTGTGGGGGAAGGTGCCGTAGGTTCGGCGAGCGTCAGCGTCAGCGCGGGGTCTGTTCGGCGGCGCGGACGATCTCGTCCTTGAGCGCTGCAAGCTTCTCCTCAGCCGCTCGCAGGTCTCGCTCTGCCCGCTCCAGCAGGTGCTTTCGCACATTCGGAGAGAACGCGGCAAGGCGTTCCGGGTGGTCAGGGGAGGCCTTGGCGTTGTGCCACTCTGCCCTCGCCTTGGTCCACGCCGTGAGAAGGTCGCCATCAACGCCGCGCTCGTTCTCGAGGTCGTCCAGAAACGGCATGGCGACGGCCCCGGCGAACTCGCGTTCGCGCAGCATGTCGATCTGCGCCGCGAGGTCTCCCTCGAGGCTCTCGAGTCGCCTCCGGCACTCCGCGATGGTCGTGTCCCACTGCGGCGTGAACGGTCGAGCTTCGACAAGCGCGGCTCCGAAGACCTCGCGTTCGAGGGCGAAGAACTCGTCGTCCGAGCGCCCAAGGCCGAGCTCTCGCATGCGATAGAGGCCCCGGACCATGAGTCGCCAGGCCGTGGCCTCGTCGATCTCGTCCGGCCCTGCGGGTAGGCGCTCGGTCATCAGGTAGAAGTGTCTGATGGCCTCGACACACACTGCTCGGTGCTCGTTTCGAAACTTGGCGTCGTTCTCGACATGCCGGACGCGGGCGTGAATGAAGTAGATCGCACCGCCGCGAGCGCGAGCGAGAGAGCCGCCCAGCCGACTTGCCGCATCCTCCGCGACAGGACGATCAGGCGAACACGGGGGCGAGCCCGTCTGCGGAGCGCGCGCAGTGCCAGGGCGGCGACCGGTACGCCGACGACGAGCGCTCCGCCTGCCGCGCCTCCTAGCACGCAGAGCCCGCCCCCGCATACCGCCTGCAATACCTCGACCTGATAGGCAGTGGCCGCGAGGTACGCGATGACTATGGCCGTGGTGGCCCCTGCCACGATCGCGCCACGCGCGGCCGCTCTGCGAGCTCGGCGCCTGACCAGGCGCCAGCAGCGCCGTCGCTTGCGGGTCTCTGCCGCCGCGTTGTTCGGATGCATCGTTCGATCGCCGTACGGTGAGGCGGCGAGCCTGCCGGGATCGCCATTGGTTGGAAAGTCGACCTCGACCCTCCCGCCCCGCGGGCGTAGGCTGGATTCTACGGAATCAGGGACATCGGCGGAAGAGTAGGACAGGAGGGTTGGTCATGCGTGCGGCGCACATCGGTCGAGCGACGTTCACGTTCGCGCTTCTCTGGGCGACGACGACGCTCGTCGCGAACCCGGGCGGGCACTGGCGCCTCGACGAGGGCGACGGCGACCTGACCGAGGACGAGATTGAGGGGAACGACGGGACGCTCGTCAACTTCGAGCCCGACGGCGGATGGATCGAGGGACGCGTCGGCGACGCCGCGATCGAGTTCGACGGCATCGACGACCACGTCCTCGTCGCGAACCCCGACGTCTTCGACTTCGAGGTCGACTTCACGTGGGCCGCGTGGATCCGCACGACTGCGCCGGGCGTCAACGGCGCCATCATCTCGAAATCTCCGACCGACGACATTTGGGCTCGCGGCGCCAAGGCGATCTTCGTCGGAAGGAACGGCAACCGCGGCGACGGCACGCTGACGTTCGACATCGGTTGGGTCGGCTTCGTCGCCTCCACCGCGCGGGTCGACGACGGACTGTGGCACCATGTGGCGCTCACCGTGCAGTACAACGTCGACGGTGGCGTCAATGACGCGGCGCAGCTCTACGTCGACGGCCAACCAGACGGCTTCCAGTCGGGCTGGGACATCAATGCGCAAGCGGCCGCACCCGGCGACGTCAAGTTCGGCTACGCGAGCACGGACTTCCCCCGGCAGACCTCGTACTTCGCCGGCGCCATCGACGACGTTCGCTTTGCCGACTACGCGATGACCGTCGAGGAGATTCAGGAGCTCGTCGCGGCGGAGACGGAATGTCCCGAGGAGGGCGACACGCATTGTCTCGGTCTCACGGTCGAGGGGCCGGAGGACGACGCGCCAGGGACCTACACGATCACGGCGAGTGCGGAAGACGACTCCGACGACCCTATCGTCTACACGTTTACTGCAGACAACGGTGTCGATCCGGCGATCGTCATCGGGCCGCAGGCGGATCCTGTCGCGACAACAACGCTGGGCGTCGGTATCTGGACGATCAGCGTGCTCGTCGATGACTCGGCCGCCTGCACCGACGCCGCGGACGACAACGCGTGCAGCGAGGGGCCGATCGAAATCGAGATCGACGAGCCGTTCCTGTCCCATTGGCCGCTTGACGACGGTGGGGGACTGGTCGCCGAGGACGTCGAGTCGGGCAACGACGGCACCCTGACGAACATGGACGAGGCAGCGTGGAT
This sequence comes from uncultured Planctomycetia bacterium, assembly GCA_964392615.1. GTDB lineage: Bacteria > Planctomycetota > UBA8108 > UBA8108 > UBA8108 > CAYMRB01. The sequence goes on from CAYMRB010000504.1 coordinate 3,830, forward strand.
TCGCGGGCGCGTCGGAGAGAGCGCGCTCGAATTCGACGGCTTCGATGACTACGTGGTCGCGGAGAACCCGGACGACTACTTCTTCCTCGCCGACTTCACGTGGACCGCGTGGATGCAGACCGCCGGGGAGGGCACGAATGGCACGATCATCTCGAAGTCGCCCGCCGTCGCGAATTGGGAGCCCGGGTCGAAGGCGCTGTTCGTCGGCTCCAACGGGAATCGCGGCGACGGTAAGCTGGCGTTCGACGTCGGCTGGGTGGGCGTCGTCGCCTCGGCGCGTCGCGTCGACGACGGGATGTGGCATCACGTCGCGGTCACGGCCGAGTTCGAGGCGAACGGAATCAACGACCGCGTGACGCTGTGGATAGACGGAGAGGTCGACACGGTTCGTGACAACTGGAACCTTCAGGTTCAGCAGGCAGCGACCGGCGAGATGAAGATCGGCCACGGCAGTCTGAACTTCCCGACCGGCGGGCCGTACTTCCGCGGCTCGATCGATGACGTGCGCGTGTATCGCGTCGCGTTGGGCGCCGAGGACATCGCCGATCTCGCTTCCGCCGAGCCGGAGGATTGTCCGGAGGAGGGCGATACGCACTGCGACGGCGTCGAGGTCCTCTCGATCGACGGGCCGAGCCCGTTCGGCGGTCTGTACACGGTCGAGGTCGAAGCGTCGGGTACCGACGACAGCGACGACACGGTCCGCTACACGTTCGTGGTCGAGGACGACGGCGTCGAGGTCTTCAGCGTCGGTCCGCAACGCGAGTCCAGCGCGTTGTTCAGGGTGCCTGAGGGTCAGTTCACGTTGATCGTGAGCGTCGACGACGATGCCCTCTGCGCTGACGAGGCCGACGATGCGAGCTGCTCGATAGCGCTGCAGATACCGCCGGAGGCAGGCGTCGGCCCGTTCCTGCGGGGCGACTGCAACGGCGACGGCAACGTCATCGGCCAAGTCGGCGACGCGGTGTACGTGCTCAACTTCAACTTCACCGGTGGCCCGGTTCCGGTGTGCATGGCCGCGTGCGACTCGAACGGCGACGGCAATGTCATCGGTCAAGTCGGCGATGCGATCTACACGCTGAACTTCAACTTCCTCGGCGGACCGGCCATCCCCGAGCCGTTCCCGGAGTGCGGTACGAGCTCTGAGCCGCGTGACGAAGCGCTCGGGTGTGAGGTGCCGCTGGAGTGTCCTTGACAGCCTGTTGACCGCGCTCACGGTTTTTCAGGAATTCGTATTGCATAGTTTCTCGTGATCGATATACTCGCGCGACATCGCGTCGTACGGTGCGACGTGTCCGTGCAGTTTGGAGATCGAACCCGATGACCGCCAGGAAACGCGAATTGCGCCACATGGGATTCCGAGGCACGCCCTCGTCGAATCTCGCGTGGCACCTCCCGGCGGTGTCTCCGCCCGGCTGATCAGGAGAAGACATTGAGTTTTCCTGCAGCCCCGGAGACGCGATCTCCGGGGCTTTTTTCATGCGTGTGAATGACCGGCACGCCGGCGCTCACTCGTATTTCATTATCTAAACACCATTGCGCGCCGGCGGCGCTCGGGGGTGCCCATGGTATACCCTGCGAGTGTTCCGTGTACGGTTTCTGAACGCGCATGGGTGTCAGTAGCTCAGTGGTAGAGCAGGTGATTTGTAATCGCCCGGTTGCAGGTTCGAATCCTGCCTGACCCATTTCGGATGGTCTAGCGACCAGGGAGTCGAAAACCCCCTTTCCGAGGTTTCCCATGGAAGCCTTCCTTGCTGTGGGACGGGGATCGCGTCCCTCGTGAGCGTCGTTCGCGTTGCCGATTGCGCGACGCGGAGGCGTCTGAGCGACTTTGCAGTCGGATCGTGCCGGCGTCACGCACCGGGTTCCACGGGCTCTGAACGCTCCTCTCCGTCGTCACGGGGCGACGACGGGACGGAGGGGAGACGACAGGGCTCGCTGCAACTCGGCTCGTGTGGCGTCGTCATCCCGACTCCGTCGCGACGGCGTGGCGTATCACGTGCGGGCCGATTCCCGGCTCACTCTTCTCGACACGAACGTTTCTGTTTCCAGCCTCACCTCAACCTGGCGACCGGCGCACGCCGGCGTCAACTGAAGGGACCGTAGTCATGTTCCACATGATGCACATCTGCCGGCACGAGCTCGGACTGTGGTTCCGCGACGGGGACCTCGCCGGCGTTCTGCGTCCGGGTCACCACCGCGTGCCGGGTTGGTTCAACTGGTTCCACCGCGACACCGTTCAGGTGATCGACCGCATGCGGACGGCCTTCGAGCACCCGAAGCTCGACATCCTGGTTCTCGAGGACGCGCTCGAGGACGAGATCGAGGTCGTCGACCTGAAGGACGACGAGCGGGCGCTCGTCTGGAAGGACGGTCGGCTCGGCTGGTTCCTCGGCCCGGGCCGTCACGCCTTCTGGAAGGAGCCGCACGAGATCGCGGTCGAGCGCGTGCAGGTCTCCGATCTGCGCGTTCGTCACGAGCGCCTCGAGGCGATCGTCGCGCACCCGGCCGCGGAGTACTGGATCGAGATCGTCGAGGTGCCCGTCGGCGAAGAGGGCCTCCTGTTCGTCAACGGTCAGCTCGTCGAGGAGCTCGAGCCGGGAAAGCACGCGTTCTGGAAGGGCGCGGGGACCATTCGCTCGGTCGTCATCGATCGGCGTGAGAAGAGTCTCGACGCGAACGCTCAGGACATCATGACCGCCGACAAGGTGACGCTGCGCGTCAACCTGCTCGTGACCTTCCGCATCGTCGATGCCGTCCGCTCGGTCACGGTGGTCAGCGACTCGTACCAGACTCTCTATCGCGAGGCGCAGCTCGCGCTGGCGCAGAGCCTGCTCCTGCAGGGACGGCGTGCC
>CAYMRB010000505.1:0-6676 GCA_964392615.1 uncultured Planctomycetia bacterium
GATCTGGCCGTCGCATCGTCCATCGTCAGCGCGGTGAGGGAACCGTTCTCGTGGTCGACCTCGACGGCACGCACCTCGAGATCCTAGCGACCGGCTTTCGCAACAACTACGGCGCGTGCGTCGACTCGTGGGGTCATCCGTTCATCAGCGACAACGACGACGACGGTCGACGCGGCTGCCGCACTGCGTGGGTCCTTCCGGGCGGGCACTACGGCTACCGAACGCCCGTCAGCTCGCATCACTGGGCCGAGGACCTGCCGGGTATCGTCCCGAAGCTCGTCGGCACGGGCAACGGCTCACCCGGGGGCATCGTGACGTGTGAGGGAGCTTGGCTCGGCGAGCGCTACGAGCACGCGGTGTTGCAGATCGACGCGGTCACGCGGCAGGTCAACGCGCATCCGCTGACGCGCGTCGGCGCTGCGCTGCGTACGGAGTACGAATACCTGTTGCGCAGCGAGGACGCGTGGTCTCGACCGATCGATGCGGCGTTCGGGCCGGACGGCGCGCTCTACGTCGTCGACTGGTACGATGCCGGCGTCGGCGGCAACGGCTTCGCGGACCGGACGACCGGACGCGTGTTCCGGCTCGCGCGGAAGGGGAAGGCCGCGAAGCGCCGCGTCGAGGAGTTCGGATCGGTGGAGGGGCTCGCTCGCGCTCTCGCGAGTCCGGTGATGGCAACCCGATTCGCCGCGCGGCAATCGCTCGCTCGGCGTCGTGACTCGGAGGCCCTTCGCGCGATGCGCGATCTCGTACGCACCGCCGCGCCGCATCTCCGAGCACGAGCATTGCACGCGGTGGACGCGATGGGTGCCAGCGGCGATCTCACCCTGCGACAAGCATTGTCCGACGCCGATCCCCGACAGCGCGAGCTGGCGCTGCGGCTCATGACGCGGCGTTGGCGTCGATCCGGCCCATCGAAACCGTTTCCGCGCCATCTACTGCGCGCGGCGCGCGATGCGGACGCCGGCGTGCGACGCGAGCTGCTGACCGCGCTGCGCCACGCGCGCGGAGCCGACGTCGAATCGTCGCTCGCCGATCTCGCCGCGTCGTGGGACGGTCAGGACCGTCACTATCTCGAAGCGTTGCGGCTCGCGTTCGCCGGTCGTTCCGATGCGGTGAAGGCGACGACCTTCGCGCGGCTGACCGCTGCGGCGGTGGCCGATCGGACCGCGCTGGAACGCGACCTCGCGTTGCCGCCGTACTGGCCGGTGACGACGAACGACGCGTTCCTCCGACCGTCGGACCGCTATCCGACTGGCAACCCCGGCGCCAAGGTGATCGGGCTCGCGTGGGCGCTTGAGTGGGACGGCGCGCTGCCGTCTCTCGAGCGGCTTCTCGACGCGTGCGACTCGGAAGCCATGCTGCGCGGTGTCGAGGCGGCGGTCGCCCGCAGCGGTGCGAAGACCGCGGGCCGCTTCTTCGCGCGACGCTTCCTCGCCGAAGAGGACGCCGTGCGGCGGCGCGAGCTGATCGGAATCGTCGGCGACAAGCTCGCGAATGCCGGAGACGCGGCGCTCGAAGATTCTCCTGTCGTCGCGAAGGCGCTCACGGCGGCGCTCGCCGATCCCGATCTCGAGGCCGCCGGCACGCGCGCCGTCGGGCGGATCGGTTCGCGGCGTCACGCCGATCGGCTCGTGGCCGCGCTGACCGATGCATCGAAGCCCGAGTCCGTCCGCGCCGAAGCGCTCGCGGCGCTCGGTCGCCTGCAGCACGCGCCACTTGCCGAGCGCGCGCGCGTCATCGTCGAGCAGGCGAAGGAGGACGGCGAGGCGTCGGGCCTCGCGCTCGCCGCGCTGCGCGCGTGGGCGAGCTTGAGCGGCTCGGCGGCGTCCGCGCGCATGGCGGCGATCGTCCGGGACGAGGATCACGCCGTGGCGATGCGCCGTGCCGCGATGCGCGAGCTCTCATCCCGTAGCGGCTACCGATTGCTCGATCTCGCGAAGGCGAGTGCAATTCCGGACGACCTGCGCGGCGAGCTGATCGCTCTGACGCATCATCACCCGGACTCCGGCGTGCGCGTGCGGGCTCGCGAGGAGATCGCGCTGCCGCCGACCGCCGACGGCAAGCCGCTGCCGACGGTCGCCGACTTGCTCGTGCGCGCTGGCGACGCACGCCGGGGACGCGATGTGTTCTTTCGAACGACTGCCGACGCTCCCGCCTGCAGCGCGTGCCATCGCGCGCAGGGCCGCGGGCTGCCGGTCGGCCCGGACCTGTCGACGATCGGCACGAAACTCGGCAAGGACGGCCTGCTCGAGGCGATCCTCAACCCGAGCGGCGCGGTCGCGTTCGCGTACCAGAGCACGGTGTTCGTGCTCGCCGACGGTCGGGTCATCGACGGCATCGTCGTCGAAGAGTCGCCGACCGCGCTCGTCTTGCGAGACGCGCGGGCGGAGAGGCTGACCGTCGCGACAGCCGACGTCCTCGAGCGCCGCGCGTCGACCACGTCGCTCATGCCGGACGGGCTGACGCGATCGATGACGGCCGCGGACCTGGTCGACCTGCTCGCGTACCTCGAGACGCTGCGCTTGCCGGCGGTGACGGCGGCGACGTGTCACGTGCTGGGGCCGTTGTCGCCGGCCGCGTCGAAGGCCTCGATCGAGTCGATCGTCGTTCCCGAACTCGACCTCGACGTCGCCGTCGCGGTCCCGGGACGCGGCGAACTGCGATGGAACATGCGGCGGGCAGGCGCGGGTGACGTCTTCGACTTCGGCGGCGTGCTCGGCGCGACGAGAGACGAGGTCATCTTCGGTCACGTGTCGATCGAGTCGCCGAGTGGGGGACCGGCGACGATCGTTCTCGCGACCGCGCTCGACGCGGCCCTCTGGCTCGACGGGAAGCGGCTGCGGACGATCGAGACGGATGCGGACGCGACGTCAGCGCGCGTCGGGTTGAAGAAGGGCGCGAACGACGTGGTCTTCCAGCTGACGCGAACGAACGAGGTCGACGCACGCGTGGCGGCGACGGTCGTGTCGGAGACGCCCGTGCGGCTGACGGGTCGGTGACGTCGAGTTGATCGTCAGCGCTTCGGGCCGACCTTCTTCGCCTTCGCCTTCGCCTTCGCTGGCCGCGTCGCGTTCGGCTTCCCCATCCCCGCGCGCAGCATCTTCGTCAGCTCCCTGACAAGCGCCGCGTTCTTCTCTCGCTCCGACAGATTGGCGTCTTCGTCTGAATCGACGCGGTGATCGTACAGCATGCGCCCGAGGACCTCGCCCGACGGCCGCGTGTACAGCGAGAACCGGTGGTGCTGGGTGCGGATCGTGTCGCCGCGCCCAAAGCGGCCGATCGCCGCATCCTTCCACTCTCGCCCGGGCTCGCGCAGGAGCGGCGCGAAGCTTCGCCCCTGCAAGTGATCCGGTTGCGACAGCCCCGCGAGCTCGCATAGCGTCGGGTAGAGATCGATCGACTCGGTCAGTCCGTGCGTGCGCTTGCCGCCTTCGATGCCCGGCGCGCGCACGATGAGCGGGATCCGCATCGACGTCTCATAGCAGCAGTGTTTGCACCACAGGCCGTGCTCGCCGAGGTTCCAGCCGTGATCGGCCCACAGCACGACGATCGTGTTGCGGCGCAGCTCGAGTCGATCGACCGCGGCGAGGACCTTGCCGATCTGTGCGTCGACGAAGCTGACACATGCGTAGTAGCCGTGGATCAGCTCGTGCGCCATCTCGTCGCTCACCGGGCCGCGTCGCGGCACGCCGGCGTACGCGCGCAACTCGCCCGACGTGTGGAGCGCGGCGTCCGGCACTCCCTGCGGTCGTCCGTAGTTCGACGGCAACCGGATCGTCTTGCGATCGTAGAGATCCCAGTACCGCTTCGGCGCGTTGAACGGCAGGTGCGGCTTGTAGAAGCCGACAGCGAGGAAGAACGGCTTGTCGCCACGTGCGAGACGTCCGAGCTCGGATACGGCGTGCGCCGCGATCTGGCCGTCGGCGTAGGCCTCGTCCGCGACGTCGGCCGACTCGAACGGGGGGCCGCGGTTCGGCCTGTCGTTCTTCGCTTTCTTGGTGCCGCGTCGGTGCAGCTCGCGGTTGGCCGGCAGCTGATAGCCCATGCCGCCCGTGCGCGGACGCCAGACCTTGTCACCGGTCCACCCATGGCGGTTGTCGACGCCGTGGTGGAAGACCTTGCCGAGCGACACGGTCTCGTAGCCGTTCTTCAGGAAGTGCGTATTGAGCGTCGTCGCGTCGGGCGCGTCGTGATCGGCGCGTGTCATGTAGGACACGAAGCGATTGTTCGCCGGACGCCGGCCCGTCATCATCGAGGCACGAGACGCACCGCACGTCGGGACCATGCAGTACGCGCGCTCGAACAGCACGCCCTCGTTCGCGAGGCGATCGATCGACGGCGAGCGGACGTGCGACCGACCGTAGCACGCGAGCTCGGGGCGCAGATCGTCGACCAGGATGAAGAGGACGTTCGGGCGCTCTGCGGCGCGGGCCACACTGGCGGAGACCGACAGCGTCGTCAGGGTGAGCGCGAGCGCGACGGTGCGCTGCGCGGGTGAGAATCTCATCGCTCGAATCGCTCCTTGAACCGCCGCAGAATCACTGTCTGCGGATCGCGTAGGATCTCCGACCATTCGCCGTCAGCGACGACGCGTCCATCTTGCATCGCGACAGCTCGACGGCAAAGGGCCCGCGCCTCGACGGGATCGTGCATGACGAGGAGGATCGCGACGCGAGCGACGACTCCGTCGACCAATGTGCAGCAGCCCTGGCGTCACCGTGGTTGTCCGGACCGCGATCTCCGCGTCACGGGGTCGCGCTCTCGTCCGCGACTGCCGTGCACGCGGTCAGGTCGTCGAACCAGGTCTGCGCGTCGGCCTTCGTCCACAGGCCGATCTTGCCGGCGTCACGAAACGTCGTGTCCTCGAGCTCGAGGTGCTTCTCGCCGTCGTAGAAGCACCGGATCGTGTCGCCGACCATCGTCACGCGTAGCTCGTGCCAGCCATCGGAACGGTCGATGTCGACGCTGTCGATCTCGTCCCGACGCCCGTCGACGACGGTGTAGACGCGATAGTTGTCCTCCAGCGGGTTGTAGCGCGCGATGTAGTAGTTGTCGGCGTCCTTGGCGCGCCACACGACTCCACCGCCCTGGTCGATCCTTCCCGCGACGGCCAGGAACTTCACCGTGATGTCGACGTCCGCATAGCTCGTGTCATCCACGAGAGCGACGTTATAGATCTTGCGCTTGTTCGCGGCGAGCTGCGCGAGCACGCGACCGCGACTCGACGGCGCTGACGCGTCGTCTTCGAGCACCTGCCAGTCTCCGACCGCGGCCGTGATCCCCGCTGGAGCGGAACCGACCGGCGCGTCGTCGAAACCCCAGGTCGTCACTTCCGGCGCCGCGGAAGTACCCACGAGCGAGCACCCGCCGAGAAGCGCCGCGCCGATCGTCAGTGCGAGCGGCCTCGTGATTCGCGAAGAGAGAGCCCACCGTTCAGTCAGAGTCATGATCGACCTCCTGCATGCCCAGTCGCGTGTGGCGCGGCAGCGGGAACCCCCGGATTCGGGGCCGGCGGTCGCTGCGGAACTCCTGCGTACCTCGATTCGCTCCGACGATGCAATCGAAAAGCCCGTGGGGGCGTCGTCCCGTGCCGTGGCGACGCGGTGCGCCGCGGGAGCGCGGCGCACCGTCGGATGCGGTGACGACGGAAATCCGGTGCAAACAGCGCCGGGAAAGGCTATTCTCGTCCGCCGGAAGACCCTGCCCATCCGGTGGTCCTGTATCAGGTTACAGCTCTCGGAATGAAGCGCCGCCGCCGCATCTTGGCCCTTCTCCTGTCCGTTGTCCCCGGCTGGGGTCACGTGTACTGGGGACGGGAACGCGTCGGCCTCGCGATCTTCACGGCCGCGGCGGTCCTCGCCTTCGCGTGGATCAACGGCCTCGCGGTCTACCAGGGCGCCGGCCGTGGGGTGCTGGTCTGGGGAGCCGGCGTCGGGCTCGTCGCCTTCGCGCTCATCGTCTGGGTGGAGCTGTTCCGCCGCACGCGGGCGACACGGGTCGGCGAGGAGGAGGCGAGCCGCGAACGGCTCCTCGAGCGCGGCGCGGCGGCCTACCTGCACGGTGAGCTCGACGCGGCCATCGCGCACTTCTCCGCGTGCCTGCGGATCGATCCGCAGGACGTCGAGGCGCTGTTCCGGATCGGCATCGTTCACGCGCGTCACGGCGACGCGCGCGAAGCGCGTCGCTGGCTGCGTCGTACCGTGCGCCACGACCTCGAAGACAAGTGGCGCTGGGAGATCGAGCGCGAGCTCGCACGTCTGCGCGGCGGCGTGGACGGAAGCGGGGGGGGGCCCGGATCGGCGCAGCAAGCAGAAGAAGAGGAGGCCGAGATCACCTCGGCTTGACATGGTCACCTACAAGGACTCGGGCGTCGACATCGACGCCGGCGATGCCGCCGTCGAGAAGATCGGCAAGGCCGTACGCAGCACATATACGCCCCAGGTTCTGACCGCGAGCCACGGCGGCTTCGCGGGCATGTTCCAGCTCGACTATCCGCCGGGCATCCTGCAGCGGAACTTCCGCGATCCCGTCCTCGTCGCGTGCACGGACGGCGTCGGAACGAAGCTCGACGTCGCCTATCGCACCGGCATCGCGGACACGATCGGCATCGACCTGGTCGCGATGTGCGTCAACGACCTGATCGTGCAGGGCGCCGAGCCGCTGTTCTTCCTCG
>CAYMRB010000506.1:0-6647 GCA_964392615.1 uncultured Planctomycetia bacterium
CCGCGTAGCCGAGGTCGTCCGCGACGATCAGGACGACGTTCGGACGACGCTTCGGGGTCTCTCGAAACGACACCGTGCGCTGCTTCTTGCGGGCGGCGTCGCGCTTCTTCTCGGGTTGCTCCTTGCCCTGCCGCTTCTTCTTGCCGCGCTGCGCCTTGCCGGAACCACGCCTCTTCGGCGCGCCACCGAACCCCGTCGTCAGCTCGTTCCAGCGCGCGACCATGCGCACGAGGCGTTCGGGCTCCTGCTTCGCGAGGTCATTCAGCTCGGTGCGGTCCTTCGCGAGATCGTAGAGCTCCCAGCTCTCGCCGCCGAGCGACACCGCCTTCCAATCGCCCTGCCGCAGCGCCTTGTAGCGCGAAAACAGGAACCATGTCTCGTGACGCGGCGTCCACGGCTGACCGCGGAAGATCGGCAGGAGGCTCTTGCCGCGCAACGGACCGGGCGTGTCGTACCTCGCGATGCGCTGCGGCGCGACGCCCGCGGCCTCGAGGACCGTCGGAAAGAGATCGACGAGGTGAGCCGGTCGATGCTCTTTGCGGCCGGTGGAACGACTCGCAGAGCCGCCGGCACGCGCGATGCCCTTCGGCCAGTGCGCGATCATCGGCGTCGTGATGCCGCCTTCATGCTGGTTCTGCTTGTAGTAGCGAAACGGCGTGTTGCCCGCGTGGGCCCATCTCTTGTCGTAGGTCCAGTAGCTTCGCGGATCCCACGGCTGGAGCTTCCCGGCTCGTGTCGGCGGCTTCGTGCGCTGAAACGGGCACGCGCCGTTGTCGCTGAGAAACAGGATGAGCGTGTCGTCGAGAGTCCCATCGCGCTCGAGGCGGTCGACGAGACGACCGACGTTCTGGTCGAGACAGTCGACCATGCCCGCGAACGCGGCCATCGTCAGCGCATGCTCGGCCTTCTCCTGCGCCGACTGCGAGTCCCAGGACGGAACATCCGCCGGTCGGGGCGGCAGCGGCCAACGCTTCGGGAAGAGCCCCATCGCGAGCTGGCGCTCGTACCGCTCGCGGCGTAGCACGTCCCAGCCGCGGCGATACCGCGTCTCGTACTTGCGGTAGTCCGCCTCCTTCGTCTGCAGCGGGTAGTGGGGCGCGTTGAACGCGAGGTAGAGGAAGAACGGCCGGTCCTTTGGCGCGGTGTCGAGGAAACGCAGCGCGTAGTCGATATTCGCGTCGGTCGTGTAGAAGCCCTCCTTCGGCACCTCGTACTTCTCGCGGTCGTGGTAGAACGAGCCGTCGCCGTGGAAGAAGTTCGTCGCGCCGCTCAGGTGGCCGAAGTAACGCTCGAAGCCGTGATCCATCGGGTGGCCCTGAAGGTGCCACTTGCCCGTCATCAGCGTCGTGTACCCGGCCTCGCCGAACGCTTCCGGCAAGATCGAGCACGCACGGAACGCGTCGCCGCGGAGCTCCGGGTAGTACCGTCCCGACAGCAGCGACGTTCGCGTCTGCGCGCACTTCGCCGTGTTGTAGAACTGCGTGAACAGGATTCCGTTCGCCGCGAGGCGGTCGAGGTTGGGCGTCTCGATCTCGCCGCCCGTGCAGCCGAGATCCGCGAAGCCGAGGTCGTCGGCGAGGATGACGATGACGTTCGGACGCGCGGCGGCGTCGAGCGACGGTGTGCAGACATGAGCGCAGAAAAGCGCGACGATCGCGATTCGTTGCAGAGAGCTGCGGAGCATGACGCGGTTCCTCGTCGTGGGAAATCGGAGGCTTCACAGTCCGTTGAATGGGGGCTTCGAGCGCGAGCGCCTTGTTCAACGGGCTGTCAAGTCTCCCCGTAGGCCCGTCCCGCGTCGAAGGGAAACCGCGCCGCCGTGTCGCCCGACCGTCGTGACCGGCGTCATGGACCGTCGATCTGCGCCCTGCCGATCATGCTATTGACGTATCGGCCTTCGACAATTCCGACCGGTGGAGCGAGTCGTGAAAATTCCGGCGGTTATCGCGGCAGTGGCTTTCTTGGGAGGAGCGGCGCTCGCCGCGGACGATCGGTCGCCGCTGGACGTGGCGGTCTCGCCTGACGGGAGCACGCTCTGGGTCTCGGACAGAACGGCCGGCTGCGTCGTCGCGCTGGATGCAGCCACCGGAGACCGACGCGCCGAGATCGCCATCGCGGGCGAGCCGAACGGTCTCGTTCTGTCGGCGGATGGCGCCGCGCTCTACGTCGCGCAGCGGCAGAAGCACTCGATCGCTCGCGTCGACACCGCCGAGGGCATCGTCGCCGGAGAGATCGCGGTCGGCACGTGGCCGGTGGCGCTCGCACTGGCCGACGGCGCCCGACGGCTCTATTCGTGCAACCGCGGCGACCACACGATGTCGGTCGTCGACCTCGCTGCCGGCCGGGAAATCGCGCGCATCCCGCTCGCCCGCGATCCGGCCTTCGCCGCGCTCACCGCGGACGCGTCGCGAGTCATCGTCCCCCACTTCAAGCCGAGCGAGGCGTTCACCGATGCGGACCTGGCGTCCGAGATCAGCATCGTCGACACGTCGAGCCTGCGGCGCGTCGCTCGCGTCAAGCTGCCGCCCGGCTCGACGATGGCCCGAGGCGCGTGCACGTCGCCGGACGGACGGTGGGCCTACGTGACGCACATCCTCGGCCGCTTCGATCTGCCGATCACGCAGCTGGACCAGGGTTGGGTTCACACCTACGCGTTGAGCATCATCGACATCGCGACGGGCGCGCGCGTCGCGACCGTGTCGCTGGACGACCTGACCCAGGGCGCGGCCGACCCGTGGGCGATCGTCGGCTCGGCTGACGGCAAGACGCTCTGGATCAGCCACCGCGGCGTTCACGAGGTCTCCGCAATCGACGTCGGACTCTTGCACGAGCTCCTCGACGGCCGCGTGCCTGCGAAGATCGCCGCCGTGAAGGATGGCGTGCGCGACAACGTCTGGGTGCGGATTCAGAAAGATCGTCGTCAGATCGCCGAGCTGCCCGACGACCTGACAGCGCTTCACATCGCGGGAGTGATCCGCCGCATGCCCTCCGGTGGCATCGGCCCGACCGGCCTGGCGCGATCGCCGGACGGCGGCAAGCTCTTCGTAGCGAACTACTACTCCGGCACGGTCGGAGTCCTGGATGCCGCGACGGCCGAGCTGCGGACGACGATCGCCGTCGGCAGCCAACCCGCTCCCGACGCCGCGCGGCGCGGAGAGATCTACTTCCACGACGCGACGCGCTGCTACCAGCGCTGGCACAGTTGCGCGTCATGCCACCTCGACAACGGCCGTGTCGACGGGTTGCCTTGGGACTTCCTGCGCGACGGAATCGACAACGGCAAGGACGTGATCAGCCTGGTCTACATGCAGCACACGTCGCCTCACAACCGCCGCGCCACGCGCTCCGATCCGCGCGTGTGTATGGAAACCGGCATCGTCGGCAGCCATCAAGTAGGCGCGGCGCCCGGAGTCGTCGACGACCTGCTGGCCTTCGCGAAGTCGCTTCGCCCCGAGCCCAACCCGAACCGCGCGAAGCTCGCGCCGGCCGCGGCAAGAGGCGAAGCGCTCTTTCAGGGCAAGGCAGGCTGCGCGACCTGTCACTCGGGGCCTTATTTGACGGACAGGGAGATGCACGAGGTCGGCACCGACGATCCGAGCGACCCCGACAGCCGCTACGATACGCCGTCGCTGATCGAAGCGTACCGTACGCCGCCGTACTATCACGACGCTCGCGCCGCCACGATCAAGGAGGCGCTGACCGAGCACGACTCGAAACGCCTCCACGGCAAGCTCGGCGATCTGTCGCCGCAGGAGATCGACGATCTCGTCGCATACGTGCTGTCGCTCTGAGGCGGGGGCGTCAGCCAGCGGTCGACGCGGTCACGACCTTCTTCGGCTTCTCCGCCTTCTTCGCGGGCGCCGGCGGATCGGCCGGCTTCTCGGCGCCCTTACCCTTCTCGCCGGACGGAGGTGCAGCGGGCTTCTCGGCAGGGGGCTCGGGGATTCGCGTGTAGCGGAACTTGTTGACGAAGAGTTTCGGCCCGAACGATCGGATGAACCGCGTCAGGTTCTCCGGAGTGTCGTCGATCTTCGCCCCGGCGCCCTTGATCTTGCCGTCCGCGATCGCCTTTCGGATGAAGTCCTGATCCGCGGACCACACGTCGAGGTGATCGCCGGTCACCTTGTACTTGAGGATCTCGTATCGCACGACGGAGGAGATCAGCTGGTCGATCTTGGAGCCGCGCAGCTGCGGGATCAGCTTCGACGTGTACACGATGTTGATGTACCTCTCGCCCCCGATCGTGCTCGGGAAGCAGACGAAGTGGTACAGGTAGAACGACGGCCTCGTCTCGCCCGGGTTGACGAGCACCAGCTCCATCCAATTGAACTTCCCGACGATGTTGCCGGTGCCCGCGTGCAGGTAGTACGTCCGGTCCTTGATGACGGCGCGCCAGCTGCCGCAAGGGCCCTCGTCGACCTCGGCCTTGCGTGGATCGGACAGCGGGCGGCTGGTGGTGACGCCGTAGTCCGCCGCCTCACATGCCCCGAACACCGCCAGCAGCAGGCTCACATACGCAATCGAGTGCAGATCGAATCGTCGGCGTGACATGACGGACTCTCCCGGTGATGGTGGATCGGCAGGATGCTTGCACACCGACCTCCTCGCTACCTCCGACGGGGTGGTGCTCGCGATGACAGGAGTCACGCGATGGTGAGTCGCTCCGAAAGCGGGGCCGCACCGGGCGCCTCGATCGGGTACCATCGCGCCGAGGCTTTTCGGGTCACACGGGGGCCTTCAAGGCGTTGAGGAGCAGGTCGAGACGGTTTCCGAACGTCGGGGCCGGGACTTGGCTGACGCTGCCTGCACTCACACCTCTAGAGCGAGAGCATGTCATGACGGCAAAGCGGTTCATCGCGGACGCGCCGCGTCTCGTACTCGTCGCGTGTCTCTCGATCGCGAGTGCGGTTGCCTCGCAGACGGCCACGGCGGGCGCGCCGACGACGACACCTATCGCCATCGGCGAGACGGTCGCGGGCGAGATCGCGCTCGGGGGGCGCGGTGCCCGGTACTCGTTCGAAGCGGCCCCGGGTCAGGTCGTGTACCTCGACCGGACCGCCGTCGGCACGTCGTTCATTCTCAACTGGCAGCTCGAAGATCGCTACGGCCGAGTGCTCGGAGGCGACGACTACGACATGCGAGACGTCGACGCGATCTCGCTCGTCGGCGGCGAGTACACGATCGAGGTCACAGCGGACGGCAACTCGACGGGCACGTTCGAGTTCACGGTCGTCGACGCAACGCCGAGCAGGTCTGCGACGAGCTTGGGCGACACGATCTCCGGCGACATCGAACGCCCCGGTGAGATCCACGTCTGGACATTCGACGCGGAGCAGGGCACGTCGCTCTTGATCGACTCCCGGCCGGGAACCTCACTGGGCCTCGACATGTCGCTCGCTGACGAGCACGGGCGCTACCTCGTGCCACCCAGGTCGTCGGCTACCCGGGACGCCGGACCGTTCCGGCTCGCGGGCGGCACGTACGCTCTCGAGATCGACATGCGCGGCGACGGCGGCGGGTCGTACCTGCTCCACCTGGTTTCCCCTTCCGACGCGACGACGGCCGTGTCGATCGGCGACACCGTGTCGGGATCGATCGCCAACCCCGGCGATCGACAGCGCTACGTGTTCGACGCGGCAGCAGGTGACAGGATCCTGCTCGACGTGCTGGCCAGCTCCAGCATCCACGGGACCGATTGGAGCCTGACCGACGCGTACGGCCGTGAGCTGCTGCCGTTGACGACAGCGCTCACCGACGCGGGGCCGTTCGTGCTGGACGCCGGAGCGCACACGATCCTGGTCGACGGCGAAGGTGGCGAGACGAGCACGTTCGAGTTCCACGTTCGTCGCACGAGCGTCACGACGACGGCCGTCGCGATGGGTGACACGGTGGCGGACGAGATCGAGCCGGGTGACCGCGATGAGTTCACCTTCGACGCCGTGCCCGGACAGATCCTGCGCCTCGACCAGATCACGACGTCGAACCTGTTCGGACTGAACTGGCAGCTCGAAGACGAGGTCGGCCGCGCGGTCCTGCCCCGGACATCACACCTCCTCGACGTGACACCGATGACGCTCCAGGGCGGCAGCTATACGCTGGCAGTGGTCGGTGAGGGCGGCGCGAGCGGCACGTACGAGTTCGTCCTCGAAGATCAGGGCGTCGACGGTTTCACGCCGTCCGGCACTCCGATCGACACCGGAGTCGCGATCGCCGGCGCGATCGGCGAGGCCGGAGATCCCGTACGCTACACGTTCGAGCTGTCCGGGACGCGCTGGACGTTCTTCGACCAGGAGCGCAACAACGACCTCCAATGGAAGCTGTTCGACCCGGCGGGAGGGACAGTGTTCGGCCCGGTGCGCGTTTCCGGCAGCGGCGATCAAGGGCCGTTCCTGCTGCGCGCGGGGGTGTACTCGCTCGTCTTCGAGCCGTTCGCTGCGGGCGCCACCCCCGCGATCGCGTTCACGGTCCACGAGTCGGTCGAATCCACGCAGGCTGTCGCGATCGGCGAATCGGTCTCGAGCGCGATCGACGGGCCGGGCCAGCGGCGGCTGTTTACGTTCGATGTCGCCGACAGTGAGACGATCGTGCTCGATGCGGAGAGCGTGGAGCGCACCGTGTACTGGACCCTGACCGATCCGTTCGGCAAT
>CAYMRB010000507.1:0-6644 GCA_964392615.1 uncultured Planctomycetia bacterium
TCGCCGAGAAGTCGCGCATGATCCGGCTGCCGGTCTACATGTCCGAGACGATGACGAAGCTGATGAACATCAGCCGGGAAATGACCTACAAGAACGGTCAGGCCCCCAACCTGCTCGACATCGCCGAGGAGCTGGAGCTGCCGCGCGACGAGGTGCGCAAGGCGCTGAAGCTCTCGCGTCCGCCGACGTCTCTCAACAACCCGCTCGGCGACGACGACGACAGCAGCTTCGGCGACCTGCTCGAAGACCATAACAGCGACTCGCCGACCATGGCCGTGACGCAGGAGATGCTGCGCTCGCGACTCGAGGACGTCCTGTCGAGCCTGAGCCTGCGCGAGCGCGAAGTCGTCAAGTTCCGCTTCGGAATCGGACGGGACACGACGTACACGCTCGAAGAGCTCGGCAAGAAGTTCAAGGTGACGCGCGAGCGCATCCGTCAGATCGAGATCCGCGCCTTGAAGAAGCTCCAACATCCGACGCGCTGCCGCGCGCTGGAGGGCTTCCTCGAGTGATCCGCACACCCGAGACTCGAAAGAAGGAACACGTCTGAGATAGACGAGGAATCGGGACGAATCTACTTCCTGTTACCGCGCAGCCGGAAAGACGCGCGACACTCTCCCCCCGGCAGGTCCCCCTCCCAGCCGGTTCTCTTTCCGGCTGCGCTTCTCTCCCCCTCAGCGCAGCCGCCGTCGCGGAACCGATCAGCTCGAGGCTTGTCAGCCCGTTGAACCAGGGCCTTGAGCTCGGCTTCGCTCGCGATCTCGAACGAAACGTCTCGCTTCTGCACTCGGAGCCCTTCTTCAACGGACTGTTATGCCAACCACTCGAGCACGCGACGGCGCAGCTCCGGATACTGGATCTCGAGCGCCTCGCTGAGCTCCTGATGCCGCGCCGCGTACTCGTCATGCGACGGATCGTCGCGCAGCCCGGGCAGGTTGACGCGGACGTTGAGCTCGGCCGCGCGGAACGCGGCGTGCGCGAGCTCGACCGCGCCGCCGAGGTCGGCCTCGGCCCGCAGCCTCACATCGCTCGCGACCGTCAGCAGCTGGTCGGCCAGCGCCAGTACCTCGAGGCATGCGACGAGCGTCGACAGCGGCGCATCGGTCGCGCGGCGCGTCGCGGCGACGAGCGCCTGACGCCTCGCTTCCGCCTCCTCGTCGGTCGATCTGGGCATGCGGAGCGCGACGATGAACGCGTCGAATGCGGCCATGTCGGCCGCCTCGAGCTCACGAAACCGGACCGCGAGCTCGGCGCCCTCCGCCGCGATCCCCTCGACCCGCGTCCAGAAGCCCGCGGTCGCACCGCGCTCGGTGTCGGCCGGCGCTTTCGCGAGCGATACCGAGGTCACCATGCGCAGGAGCGACGCCGCGAGCAACCCGGTGCGCGCCGCGGCCGCTCCGCCCCCAGGGGTCGGGCTCGGTGCTGCGAGCCGCTCGGCGAAGTCGTTCGGGCTCGGCTCCGGTGACCGGGCATCGGCCCCGTCTGCATGCGTGGTCATCGTTCGGTCCACCTCTCGCTCGCGCCGCCGTGGTATGCCTCGGGCACGATGTCGTTCTTCATGATCTCGCGTAGCAGTGTCGTGGCGTACGCCCCCTTCGGCAGGAAGAAGGACAGCGCGAGGTCCTCGCCTTCACGCCGCCAGGAGATCTCCCGCACGGGCACGCGCAGCGGCCGCCGAGCGCCGTCGAGATGACAGCGCTGCTCGAGCTGATGGAAGTCCGTCGCCCGCACGCCGATCGCCTCGAGGACGTTGGCCTCCATCTCCGCGGGCGCCCCGCGCGGAACGACCATCTTCTTGCCGAAGATCGGCCCGGACGCGCTGATCTCGAAGCTCTCGACGCGCTCGCGCTCCGCGGCGGCGTCCTCGACGACGAACACGGCCCCGTTGCGGTGCAGCAGCGCGACGTCGCCGTCAAGCAGCATGGAGAGATCGCCGAATTGCTGTAAACGCCGCTCGAGAAAGATGTTGAAGACATACGACTGGAACGCGGAGAAGAACAGCCGGACCATTTCGGGACGCAGCTGCCGGCACGCCCCGCGGTGCTTCGGGCCGTGCCGCAGCAGGTAGCGCAACACGGTGCGCTCGTCGCGATAGCCGGCCGGAAACCGCTCGAGCGCCTCGACCCACCGGTACTGCTGGTACAGATAGCGAGCGGAGACGACGCGCGGGTTGTGCTCGGTGGACGCCGGGCGCCCGAGCACCCGATCGACCACGCCGCGGTGGTCGTGTCGCAGCTGGGCCGCCCCGATCCACTGCGCGTCGCCGCGATTGCCGAAACGCTGTGGCCCGAAGTAGTTCGGTATGCCGGCCGCCGCGACGCGGGCGAGGATCTCCTCGATCCGCTCGTCGGCGTCCGCACTGATCCCGCGGACGCGAATCGCGAACCGATTGCCGACCAGGTGGCCGACGCGCAGCTTGTTCCCGTGGCGCCTCGCCCACAAGATCTTCATCTTCGGGATCTCGAGGGCGAGGATCTCCTCGGGGGTCGTGCCGGCCAGGGAAACCGTCTGCCGGGTGACGCCCTTGCGGTCCTTGAGGCCCGCGTAGCCGAAATCGCGCGGCCGGCGACCGAGCGCGTCGGCCAGCCACTCCAGGGCCTCCAGGGTCGACAGGTCGCGCTTCTCGAGCTCGAAATAGACGTGCTCGCCTTCGCCGCAGGCCGCGTAAAGCGGCACTTCTTCGACCACGAAGTCCTCGAGCCGGACGCGAATCCGCCCCCCGACGCCGGGGATGTCGTGCGTGAGATAGGGGTGCGGGATGCCCAGCATGCCGGCGTATCGTGCCAGCGCGCGGCGGCCGGATCAAGTCCGGGGCGCGACGGACGGGATATCGGGCCCATCAAGAGGAACGGCGGGCCCGATTCGCGCTACGAATTCTGCCGCATACGGGGTACGACATGGACGTTCTGGCCGCCTCGGCGGCTGAACGGACCGACGGAGCGTGTAGGGTGACGACCCCGACGGCCCTCGGAGCCGCCTGCTGACGCCCCTCAGGTGGGGTAGATCAGACCCGAAAAACCGTGATACAATTGCCGTTTCTCACCCGAGCAAGACACTTCCCTGGAACTCGTCTCCCGGATCTGGGCAGAGCCGGGCGCGCAGAAATCGAAGGACAGACATGCGAGACCTCGAACACATGACACGACGCCTGTCGATCTCCCTGACCTGCCTCGCGGCTCTCGCCGTCCTCGCGACGCCCCTCGTCGCGCAGGACGCGGGCACGAAACCGACGAAGAAGCTGATCGGCCCGGTGAACAAGCCGTCCGCCCAGGCGTCGACCGCGAAGACGGTCCGCGTCCCCACGGCTCCCAAGAAGAAGCTCTCGTACGGCCTGCGACGGCCGCGGCTCAACTTCTCGCCGCCCCAGGCGATCGTCGACCAGTCCGAGTACAACTGGGGAGCCGTCATGCAGGGCGAGGTCGTCGAGCACTCGTTCACGGTCCGCAACACCGGCGGAGCGCCGCTGAAGATCGAGCGCGTCAAGCCGTCATGCGGCTGCACGACCGTCGACTACAACCGCGAGATCGCTCCGGGCAGCTCCGGCGAGATCACGCTGCGGATCGAGACGAAGAAGTTCCAGGGCACGGTGAAGAAGACCGCGCAGGTCAGCACGAACGCGAGCCGCACGTCGCAGCAGCTGATCATGACGGGAAAGATCGACCCGGTGGTGAAGATCGAGCCGAAGCTCCCGCGCATCGATGTCATCGCCGGTGTCTCGATCGAGCCGACGATCGTCGCGATGTCGCGCGCGTCGGCTCACGCGTTCACGATCGACGAGGTGTCGACGAAGAGCACGGTCGTCCAGGTCGAGCTCGAGACGGTCCAGGCCGGCGCGCTGTACAACCTGAAGGTCATGCCGGTGCTTCCCGACAGCTCGAAGAAGTACCACTACGCACAGATCGACGCCAAGGTGACCGTCGGCGACAAGAAGTTCGATCTGCCGATCCGCGTGTCGATCACGGTCAAGGAGCGCATCGAGGCGTCGCCGGGCTCGGTCTACTTCAGCCGCCGCGACACCGAGAAGCTCAAGAACGCAAACGCCGCTCCGGCAACGAAGACGGTCAAGATCAAGAGCCTCGACCCGGACCACTCGTTCCAGATCACCGACGTCGAGGTGCAGGGAACCCGCTTCACTGTCGAGCGCAAGGTCATCGCCGAGGGCAAGGAGTACCAGCTCGACGTCAGGCTCCCGCCGTTGCCCGCGAACGACCAGGCGCGGCGCATCGTCGAGAAGATCATCGTGAAGACCAACGACGCGAAGATCCCGGAGCTCAAGATCAACGCGACGGCGTCGATCGGTCGCCCGACCACACGCCCGACAACAGGGACCACCGGCACGTCGCGCTACACTCCGAAGTACCCCCCGAAGCGGACGAGCTCGATCACGCCGAAGGGCGCGACCGGCTCGAGAGTCGTCCCGATCCCGTCCCGTCAGCCGGTGCCGCCGAAGAAGGGCGCGACGGAGAAGTAGTCGTCGTTCACTATCCGGACCCACTCGCATGATACGGCGCTACCTTTGTGTCCTGATCCTCCCCGTCCTGTCCGCGTGCACTGACTCGACGCCGACGCCGCCGGCCGCACCGCCGGCGGTCGCCAACGACGCGAGTCCGGACGTGCCGGCGCCGCCCCCGGTCGCGCCGGCTCCTCCCGAGGCGCCCGCAGGCGACGCGACCGATCAGGTGACGCCCGCTGGCGATGCCGGCGAGACGCTCGTCGATGCGGTCCGCGGCGACGAGCGCCTCGTGCTGACTGCCGACGATCGCGTGTTCGACTGGGGCACCGCGTTTCAGGGTCAGGTCTTCGAGCACACCTTCAAGGTGAAGAACACGAGCCGCAGCGAGATCTTCGTCCGCGAGATCAAGGCCGAGTGCGGCTGCACGGTCACCGCCGACGAGATCAAGGACCGCAAGCTCGCGCCGGGCGAGGTCCTCGAGATCCCGATGCGGATCGACACGACGGAGTTCAAGACCTACACGAAGAAGGACCTCGACATCATCTGCGATGGCGAGGTCGCGGGCGACACGAAGCTCCAGATGCAAGGCGACGTGAAGCAGCTGCTGCTCGTCGAGCCCGAGATGCCCCGCTTCGAGATCGTCCGCGACGAGAAGCTGCTCGCGGCCGCGTCGATGGACGTCGAGCTGGTCTCGAACCTCGATCGCCCGGTCGAGGTCTCGAGCGTCGCTGCGGAGAAGAACCTCGTCGCCGTCGAGCTCCAGGAGACGGAGAAGGGAGTCGCGTGGAAGCTCACGCTGCGCCCGAAGCTCGACGCGAAGCAGAAGATCGTGCTGCACAACGAGATCCTGCGATTGACGACCCGCGTCGACGGTCGGGAGATCAAGATCGGCATCCCGCTATCGGTCAAGCTCGAGGACCGCATCCAGATCCTGCCCTCGCGGTCGCTCTGGTTCTCGAAGAAGATGACGAAGTCGCTCTCCGACCCGGACGCGCCGCTACCGACGAAAACCCTCGAGATCAAGAGCGCTGGCACGGCGGAGCACCGCTTCAAGGTCACCGGCGTCGAGGTCGAACGCGACGCGTACACGACCGCGCTCGAGACCGTCGAGGAGGGGCGACACTACCGCCTGCAGGTGACACTCGAACGCCCCGAGAGCAAGCGGCCGATCGTCAAGGCCACGCTTTGGGTCAAGACGGACGACCCGGAGTTCCCGAGGATCAAGATCCCGGGCACGGCTCAGTTCTGAGCCCGTCAGTTCGGGACACCTGCTTCCCCGCACGGGATGCCATCCGCCGTCGGATCGACGCCGACGTCCGGGAACGGAAGCTCGGGAGCGCGTCCGGCGCGGAACAGGAAGTCGAGCAGCCGAATCGCGTCGGTGATCTCGACGCGGCCGTTGTCGTCGGTATCGCCGCGGTCCTCACAGGCGAGCAGCGTCACGCCCGAGAACAGGTGGCGGACGATCGCGACCGCGTCGGAGAGGTCGACCCGATCGTCCGCGTTCGCGTCGCCGCGCACGAATCGCTCGCCGCTCGCCGCGCCGCCGAACGCGTGGATCACGCCCTTGTCCGTGCTGACGAACAGCGTGCCGCCGGCGAACGCGAGGCCGTAGGCTCGCCCGTCGACCGCGGACGTCCAGACGGTCTCGCCGCTCGCGGCATCGAATGCCATGACCTCGTCCCGACCGCCGGCGAACAGCGTTCCGCCAGCGAGGATGACCTCGTACGGACACTCGACCTGACGACGCCAGACGACACTGCGGTCGCTTCGGCGCAGCCCGGTCAGCGTCGTGTCGCCCAGCAGGTACGACCGCGTCGACGTGACGACCATCGAGTTGCCGCCATCATACGTCGCGAGGCGATCGCGTGCCGGTCGCGCGGCGTCGAGCTCCTCGAGAAACGCCCCACCTCGCGAGCTCGGCCCGCTCACGAGCGTGCTGCTGTCGGTCAGCAGCGCGAACGTGCCGCGTGAGTCGCCGCTGCGGAACTGCCCGACGAGCGAACCGCTGCCGCGGCTGAACGCGTAGGGCGAGCTGCGCCCCGCGGGGAAGTACACGTTCGTCGCCGACAGGAGAGCGTATCCCTGCAGCGCGACGTCGCCGAAGCGCCTTCGTCTCCAGCGGCCGGCCCCCGACACCGTGGCTGTCGAGGCGTCGACGGCGCAGATCCACACGCCTTCCGACGGAAAG
>CAYMRB010000508.1:0-6635 GCA_964392615.1 uncultured Planctomycetia bacterium
TGGGCATCTGCGGAGTGTGTGCCGTCAACCGCTCGTGCCTGATCACCGGCATGTACTCGTCGACGATCGGCTCGCAGGACATGCGCAGCGCGATTCGGCTGCCGGAGTCGATCCGCGCATACAGCCACTACCTGCGTCAAGCCGGGTACTACACGACGAACTGCAGCAAGACCGACTACAACTTCCCGATACCGAAGGGTGCGTGGGACGAGTGTTCGGGCAAGGCGCACTGGAAGAAGCGGGGAGCGAAGCAGCCGTTCTTCGCGGTGTTCAACTACACGGGCACGCACGAGTCGCAGTACCGTTTGCCCCCGAAGCGCTGGAAGAGCCGCATCGCCCGCCTGCAGCCCGGCGAGATCCACGATCCGGCCGCGGCGCCGATTCCACCGTTCCATCCCGACACCCCCGTCGTGCGACGCGACTGGGCGAATTACTACGACACGCTCACCGCGCTCGACTACTGGTTCGCCGATCGGCTGCAGGAGCTCGAAGACGCGGGCGTCGCGGACAACACGATCGTCTTCTTCTACAGCGACCACGGTGTCGGGTTGCCGGGATGCAAGAAGTGGGTCTGGGATCGCGGTCTGCGGGTGCCGCTGGTCATCCGTTTCCCGGAGAAGCTCCGCAGCTGCGCGCCCGGGGACCCCGGCAGCGTGTGCGAGCGACTGGTCAGCTTCGTCGACTTTGCGCCGACACTTCTTTCGCTGACGAAAGTGCCGATTCCGGCGCACATGCAGGGCGTCCCGTTCCTCGGCGATCGAGCCGTCCCGGAGCGACGCTACGCGTTCGCGATCCGCGATCGCATGGCCGAACGCTACGATGTGGTCCGTGTCGTGCGCGACCGCCGCTTCCAGTACCATCGCAACTTCCTGCCGCACCTTCCGTGGTCGCAGTTCGTCAGCTACACCGAGCAGATGCCGACGATGCAGGTCTGGCGCCGGATGCACGAGGCGGGAAAGCTGAACGCGGCTCAGGAGCGGTACTTCCAGGAGAAGCCGACCGAGGAGCTGTACGACGTCCGGAACGATCCGAACATGCTCACGAACCTCGCCGGCGACCCGAAGCACGCCGCGACGCTGCGCGCGATGCGGTCGCAGCTGCACGACTGGCAGCTTCGCACGCGCGACCTCGGCCTGCTGACCGAGTACGAGATGCACCGCCGCGCCGAGGGCTCGACCCAGTACGACGTCGGCCAGAGCGACGAGACGTTCCCGGTCGCGAAGGTTCTCGCGGCAGCCGAGGCGGCCAGTACCCGCAACGCGAAGAACCTCGAGCAGCTGACGCGCTGGCTGCGGGACGACGAGCCCGCCGTGCGCTGGTGGGCGGCGATGGGCCTGGTCGCGCTCGGCAAGGCGGCTCAGCCGGCCGAGTCGGCGCTGCAGGCCGCGTTGCAAGACGCGTCGCCGATCGTACGCGTCGCGGCCGCCGAGGCGCTGTGCGAGCTCGGCCAGGTGGACGCGATGCTTCCGGTGCTCGCCGAGAGCCTGAAGCACCCGACACCGTACGTTCGACTGCGAGCGATCAACGCGCTGGAGCGACTCGGCGACGACAAGATCCGATCGCTGCGTCAGGCGATTGGCGGCGCTGCCATGGCGAAGAGGCCGTATCCGGCGGAGTACTTCAACCGCATGACGGGATACGTGCCGAGGCGACTGGGAAAATCGTGAGCCGTTGACTGCCAGACAGAGAGGCCTCGACCGATGACCTGCGCGCCGATGGTTCGAGCAATCGCTTGCGTCGTTCTGCTCTGCACGGCGGCCAGCGCCGCCCCACAGAAGCGTCCGAACATCATCTTCCTGCTCACGGACGATCAGCGAGACGGCACGCTCGGCAGCCTCGGTCACCCGTGGGTACGGACGCCGCATCTCGACGGCCTGGTTCGCAGCGGCGTGCGGTTCTCGAACGCGTACATCGCCGAGCCGACGTGCTCGCCGAGTCGCGTCGCGCTGTTCACTGGCATGCACGAGCGCGTCAACGGCGTCGGCTTCACCTCGTCCTATCGACTGACCGACGGGCAGTGGGAGCGAACGTATCCGGCGCTGCTTCGCAAGAGCGGGTACTTCACGGGATTCATCGGCAAGTTCGGCGTCGAGTACTACGCGTTCAAGGGGCGCGCGAACGAAAAGTTCGACTTCTGGCGCGCCCACGACGGCTGGGCGAAGTTCTTCCCGAAGACGGCGCGCAACTGCAAGGCGTACCTCGACTCCGCCGAGGAGATCATCACGCCCGTCATGGGTGAGAGCATCGCGAGGTTCCTCGACGCCGCGCCGGCCGATCGTCCGTTCTGCCTGTCGGTGAGCTTCTCGGTCCCCCACGGCAGCCAGACGTCGTCGATGTACCCCGATCTCCCGTCGGCCCGCGCGATGACGACGCCGGCCAACGAGAACCCGAAGCTGAAAGGGCACCCGATCTACGACGAGCTGTACCGGGACCGGAAGATCGAGATTCCCGCGCAGACGGCGACCGATCCGTATCGCTTCATCCCGAAGAGAGTCATGGATCAGGACAAGGGGAGGCGGAACAGGACGTACCGCTACGCGTACGGCCGCGTGTCGTGCCGCGAGCTTCACATTCGTTACCACCAGCTCATCACCGGCGTGGACAAGGTCGTCGGTGACCTGCTCGCCGCGCTCGAGAAGAAGGAGCTGAGCGGCAACACGGTCATCCTCTACGGCAGCGACCACGGACTGCTGATGGGCGAGTACGGCATGGGCGGCAAGGCGCTCCTTTACGACCTCGCCGCGAAGTTCCCGTGTTTCATCTACGACCCCGGTCTGCCGAACGCTCGGCGCGGCAGGACGGATGAACGCTTCGTCTCGAGCCTGGACCTCACGAGCACGATCCTCGACTACGCCGGCGTCGCGCAGCCGCCGGAGATGGAGGGGCGCAGCCTGCTGCCGCTCGTGCGAGGTACGGCCAGCGAGTGGCGTGACGAAATCTTCCTCGAGAACCTCTACACCGGGCGTGACACGCCGTTCGGCGAGGGCTTGCGTCGCGGCAAGTGGAAGTACATCCGCATGTACGATGGCGTCGCGAAGTACGACGAGGGAGATCTCGAGTTCGGCGATAGCCGGCCCGACTTCGAGCAGCTCTTCGACCTGTCGAAGGATCCGGGCGAGCAGCGGAACCTGATCTCGACGCACGAGGGCAGCGATCTGCTCCGCGACCTGCGCGCGAGGTGTCGAGCGCATGCCGAACGCTTGAACGAGCGGCGACGAGAGTACGCGAAAACGCACCGCGTCCAGCGGCGGTAGGCTCGGCCATGAGACATCGCGCCGCCGTCGTCATCATCCACGAAGGCCGGGTCCTGCTCATGCACCGGCGCAAGGCCGACCGGGACTACTGGGTCGTGCCCGGCGGCGGCGTGGAGGAGGGCGAGACCGTCGAGCAAGCCGCCCGGCGGGAGGTTGAGGAGGAGACGGGGCTCGAGGTCACCTTGGACCGCGAGCTCTGGACGCGCGACCGCGACGGGCAAGCGGAGCACTACTTCCTGGCGGCCGGCTTCCACGGAGAGTTACGGCTCGGCGGGCCGGAGATCGAGCGGCAATCCGCGCAGAACGTCTACCGCCTCGAGTGGGTTCCCCTGCGCGAGCTCGAGAGGATAGCGCTCGTTCCCGACTCGATCGGCGCGAGGATTGTCACGGTCGTCGGGAGCGAGTAGCCCCCCTACTCCTCGGCCAACTCGGCGCGGTACTTCGCGGCCCGGTCGCTCTCCCCCAACGACTCGAGGCATTCGATCAGGCGCTTCAGCGTGGTCTGTGCATGCCCTGAAGTCTTGCCGCGCTTGTCGGCGAGGATCGGCCACGCGCGTTCGATGAGCGGCAGCGCTTCCGTCGCCTTTCCCTGCGCCATCAGACACGCGCCGAGGTTCGACTCGTAGAGCGGTCGCACCCAGCTCGACTGCGGGAAAAGCGTCGCGAGCCGAATCGTCTCGCGTGCGATGCGCTCCGCCGACTCCAGCTCGCCGCGCTGTCGTTCGATCATCGACAGCAGGTAGAGCGGGAACATCAGCGCCCCGATGTCGTCCGTGCCGTGCGCCTTGCGCAGGACGTCGGCGAAGTGCGTCACGAGTCGGGCCGCGCCGTCGAAGTCCTTGTCGCGATACAGGACGACGCCGAGCTCGTACTCCGTCAGTCCCGCGTCGGGATGATCTCTCCCGACGATTGCGTTCCACACGTCGAGCGCCTCGCGGAAGCGCTTCTTCGCCGTCTCGCTGTCGCCGCTTCGGGACGCCCACAAGCCGAGGCCATGCAGCATCTCGGCGACGTGACGATTCGTCTCGCCGACGGTCTCGCGGTAGATTTCGAGCGCCTTCGTGGTGCACTCGATCGCCTTGTCGGACTCGTGCCTCCACTGATAGCACTTCGCGAGGTGGTTGAGGGACCTGGCGACGCTCGGATGGCGTTCCCCGAACAGGGCGAGACGGATTTGGTACGACTTGCGATACTCTGCCTCCGCCGCGTCGATCTTGCCGCGAAAGTACTCGGCCGATCCGCGCAGACCGCGTCCCGTCGCGACTCCGGCGCACTGCTCACCGTAGGCCTCGCGATGGATCGCGATGATCTCGTCCGCACACTCGATCGCGCGGTCGACCTCCCGCAAGCTCAACCGCGCGTCCGCGATGTCGACCAGCGCCGGCGTCAGATCGGGATGCCGCTCTCCGAGCACCTCGCGCTCGATCGCCAAGACCTCCTCCAGGAGCTCGAGCGCCTTCGAGTGGCGCGACCGAGCCCGTTCGAGTGTCGCGAGATTGCGCAGCGTGGCGGTCAGGTCCGGATGCTGCTCGCCCCACAGCCGGCGCCCGGTCGCGAGAGCCTCGCGCTGGAGCTCCTCGGCGCGATCGAAGTCGCCTCGAAACTGCGCGAGCGACGCGAGATCGTTGAGCACCCCGACGACGGGCGCGCTCACGTCACCTGAACGGTGCCTGTAGACCGCGAGCGACGCGGTCATCAGATCGTGCGCTTCGTCATAGTCGCCCTCGCGCTCGCAGAGGTTCCCCGACAGGAGAGTGACGTCGGCGACGAGCTCGTGATCCGGACCGTGCAGTCGCCGCCGCAGCGCCAAAGCCTCACCGAGGCGAGCGCGTGCGTCGTCGAAACGACCCGAGCGCATATCGAGAGTGGCCAGATCGACGAGCACGCGCGCGAACGACTCTGCCTCGACGTCCCCCTGCTCCACGGCCGTCTCGTACGCAGCCACCAGGTGCGGCTCGGCGGCGGGAAAGAGCCCGAGATTGCCATACGCCGCCCCGACGGTCTGGTGCAGTCGCGCCCGGAGGTGCGGCTCGGCGGCGAAGTCCGCATCGATGCGCGGCGCCACGCGATCGAGCAGGTCGGCAACGCGGACATTCCTGCCGTCGCGGCGCGGGTCGACCTCGTCGACGATGTCGCTCCAAAACGAGGACACCGTCTCCGCCGTCTCGAGCCGCTGCACGGCGAGCGACTCGGCCCGACGCGCGCGGCGCGCCTCGACGAGCGCGATCGACAGCCCCGCGACGAGCGCTGCGGCGATCAGGCCGGTCGCCGCCACGACGGTCTTGTTGCGTCGCGCGAGCTTGCCGAGCTGGTACAGCGTCGTCTGCGGTCGCGCCTCGACCGGCTCGTCGGCGAGATACCGGCGCAGATCATCGGCCAGCTCGCCCGCACCGCGGTATCTGCGATTCCTGTCCCGCTCGAGCGCCTTGCCGATGATCGCCTCGACGTCGCCGCGCAGCTCGCGTCGCCACGATCCGATCGGCGACACATCCACGGTCGCGACCGTGTGCAGGGCCTCGGGCAACGACTTCCCGCTGAGGTCGTGCGGCGGCCGACCGACGAGCAGCTCGTGTCCGAGCGCGCCGAGCGCCCACACGTCGGAACGCGTGTCCACGGCGTCCGGGTCACCGGACACCTGTTCGGGGCTCATGTACGGCACCGTTCCGAGCAACTGACCCGCCGTCGTGTGCAGCGTCGTGACGTCGACATCCCCATCGATGACGCGCGCGATGCCGAAGTCGAGGACCTTCGGCTGTCCGACGCCACCACCGGTATCGTCGCGATCGTCGACGACGAGGACATTGGCAGGCTTGAGATCGCGATGGATCACGCCCTTCTGATGCGCGTGGTCGACCGCGGCACAGACCTTCGCTAGCAGCTCGAGCCGAGCGCGCGTGTCGAGACGCGCGGCGCTGTCGACGAGCGATTCGCCGTCGATGAGCTCCATCGCGAAGTACGGCTGCTCGCCGTCGCCCGTCATCGCGACGCCGGCCTCGTACACCTGCGCGATGCCGGCGTGGCTCAGACGACCGAGCACTTCGGCCTCGCTCTGAAACCGGCGACGGACCTCATCGGAGGCGACGCCGGGTCGGACGATCTTCAACGCCACGGTGCGGCGCGGTTGGTCCTGCACTGCCTCGTAGACGATCCCCATGCCGCCTGACCCGATCGCGCGGACGATTCGATACCCCGCAATGGTCTCGTGGGCGACGCCCTCCACCGCGGCGGGGGCAGCTGGGGAGGGCGCGGCGGCAAGCGCGCTGTCGACGAGTGGAGCGATCGCGTCGAGCGCGACGGCGTCGGGCGATCCGGGCACGTCACCCGGGTCGTCGAGTTCCGCGAGCAGCGACTCGACCTCGGCGCGCAGCGCGGCATCGCCGG
>CAYMRB010000509.1:0-6635 GCA_964392615.1 uncultured Planctomycetia bacterium
GACGGCGCGGAACTCGTTGCCCTCGCAGGTCTCCTCGCCGTCCGTGATGACGATCAGCACGCGGCGGTCGCGGCGGCCGAACTGCCGCAGATACGAGCCGGCGTGGTCGATCGCGTCCGCGATCGGCGTATCACCGTTCGGCCCCACGGCGTCCATCGCCGCGACGACAGCCTGAGGATCCTCGACGAACGGGCTGGCCAGCCGGATGCCGCCGCAGCCGGAGAAGGTCATCAGTGCAACCTCCGTGTCGTCGCCGAGCTTCGCGGGGTCCAGCGCGTCACGAACGGCCTGTCGCGCCCGGACGATGCGGCCGTTGTCCTTCATGCTTCCGGAAGCGTCGACGAGCAGGAGCAGGCTCGTCCCGGGCTCGATCGGCTCGAGGCGGACGCGATGCCGCCGGTCGACGCCGCCTTCGTAGCCGCTCCACTCCGATTTCGTCCCCCCCCAGCGCGCGACCGTCGCGGGATCGTCGAGCTCCCGCTGGGTGACCGGGTCCGCCGCCTTCACCTCGATCCACGCGAGCTTCGGCAGCTCTTCGAGCGTGAACGAGCCGCGCCAGACCGAGCCTTCGAGGTTGCCGTCGATCGCGCGTTCGCCGAGCTCGACCGACTCGGCCGCGACCGCCCCCTCGAACGTCAGCTCGAGCGTGAACGCATCACGACCTTCGAGGACCTCGTCAGCTTCGACGCGTCGATCGCGTTCGAGACGGGCGTTGTCGCGTTCGGCGATGAGATCGGCGAGGAGCCGGTTCATCTCCTCGAGCGCTCCTGTGTGGAGCCGTCGCTTGCGACCTTCGAGCTCGAGCGCGTGTGTCATCGTCGCGCGCAGCCAATCGGCCGCGGCGTACTCCCGCCACGCCTCGACGCGGAAGCTGTCGACGCCTTGCTTCAACGCCTCGACGAGCACGGACTGGATCAACTGATTGCGCACACCCTTCCGGTGGTCCGCGCTCCAGAGACGCTCCTTCATCTTCGAGAGAAACGCGCTCGGCGACTGCTTCAACCAGCTGACGTAGCTGCCGAGCCCTCGCCCCGGGCTCGCCTCCGCGACCCACTCGTACGCCTCACCGCCGATGATCTCCTCCTCGACGACGACCCACAGGCGTCCTCCTTCGACGAGGCCGGCGAGCCCCTTGCGCGTGTAGCCGTTCTTCAGGCCCGTTCCGGGGGCTCCGTAGTCGGCGGTGGCGTACGCCTCGAGCGCGCGTTTCATCGCGACGTACGTCTGACTCTTGACGTCCGTCGCACCGCCGTAGAGCGGGCTCGCCGTCAGCGCGGCAACGCTCGTGTCCGGCAGCGGTTGCGTCGGCATCTTCGTGACGTCCCACTCCGGATTGCGCTTCTGGTCGGTGACGCCCCAGTACGCTAGCTCGCCGAGCTTGAACGAGGCCTCGATCGCGAACGCCCAGGGACCGAAGGTATCCCAGTCGCTCGCGATCGTCGCCGCGGAGTCGCCGATCTCGACCAGGATCTTGCCCCAGGTCGCGATGCCGCCGTGCAGGAAGCCCGCGTCCTCGCCGCCGACGAGAGCGACGTACGCATCGAGGAGCCGCTGCGTCTCCTTCATCTGTGGGACAAGCGCTTCGATCAGGTCGTCGACGCGGCGCTGGCACAGCGCGATGTGGCGCCCCTGCTCGTCGATCGATTTGCGCAGGGCGGCGATCTTCCGGTCGAGCCTCTCCTCCGCGCTCACCCAGCGCGCGGCGAACCGCGCGTGGCCCGACGCGTCGAGCACGCGCACCTGCACGAGGAACGGCGGCGCGACGCCCTCGAGCTTCTCGGGCGCGGCGAGGAGAAGGTCGGCGAGCTTGGCCTGGGCCTCGGCCAGGAGCTTCTCGTGGGTCGCGACGCCGTCCTGCGCGACTTGGACGTCGACGGCGGGAACGGCGACCTCGTCGCGCAGGCGGTCGCGTTTGTCGCGTGCTTTGCGAAGCGCCTTGCGCAGCTTCTCGAGTCGGCCCGGAATGCCCGCGCGATCGAGCTTCGACTGCTTCAGACGTTCGAAGGCGAGAACGTAGCGGCGGGCCGCTTCGACCTTCGCATCCGAAGCGCCCTCCTTCAGCAGTCGCTCGAGCTGACCGCGATAACGCGCGAGCTGACGGTCGATGTGTGCGCTCGACGTCTTGGCCGCGCGGCGGAGCGACTCGATGCGCTCCTCGATCCGCGTGCGTCGCGCGCCGGCCTCGCGGACCGCGGCCTCGGCCGCGGCGAGGGGCTCGAGCTTGCGCGCGAGCTCCGCGCGCGCGGCGTCGAGCTCGGAGCGCAGGTTGTCGACGTGCCTGCGCGCGGAGTCGATCTCCTGGCGCACTCGTCTCTCGACCATCTCGTCGGCCGAGAGGCCGGTAACGACGACGACGGCGGCAACGACGGTGAGGACGGTGACGATGTGCGGCACCGCGGCAAGGACGACGCACTTCCCTCGCGCGGGCCGGCTTCCGGCAGCAGGTCTTATCACGACGTTCTCCAGGCGAGGTCCCCTTGAGTATTCGGCGGACCGCTGCACGGGAGTGAAGTGTGTCGCAAAGGGGCGTGAGCGTACGACTCCGCGCCTCCCGCAGAGGCCTCGGATACCCCCGGGACCCACAACGCCACGTCCCGGAGGATCCGCCACGGCCGCTCGCGTGCCAACACTCCCGCCAACGGCGTCCCGATGACGGGCACTCGCCACCTCTGTCCCGCGGGCTCTGACCGGCAGCACGGCATCGTGCCGCATCGTCCCGCACTTCTGACACGGGCTGTTAATTCTCACGCTCCGATTCTCGTCGGCCTTTACAACCCCGGCGGTGTCCGGAGTTCCGACGAATTCGCAAAGCTCTGTGCGTGAGCGCGTTGCGATGACTTCCGGCACCATGGCACGCATCGTGCCATGTGCGGCATCTCCGTAAGAAACCCGAAGCAACGGAGGAGTTCCGCCATGCGCTGTTCGCGCTGTTTCGCGGTCGCCTTGGCGATCGCTGTGCCCCTCGTGGGCGGAGGCGGTTTCGCCCACGCGCAGCAGGGCAGCTGCGCCGCCGTCCCGTCGCCTGCGTGGCGACCCCGCCTGGAGTTTCCCCACGATCACTTCCAGGCCGAGGGCGGCCGACTCGCGTCGTGGGTCAAGTTCACGATTCTGAACTGCGATCGCACGACGGTGTTCTTCCAGAACTCCGTACGCTATCCGTTTCACTACGACTTCGCGTCCGAGACGCTCGGCCCGTTCCTGGATCTCGGGCGCGACGAGTTCGAGCGGCGAACGCTTCACGCCGATCGTCAGGAGGCCGTCCTTGGCGCAGTGATCCTCCCGAGCTGGCGGCGGACGACACCGCTGCCCCAGGAGCTTGGCGTGCAGCTCATCCGCGAAGATCCGTACGAGCCGGATGAGGTGATCGAGTTGTTCCGTCGTGTGGTCGAGAGTGTCGACGCTCCCGAGGGCGTGCGAGCCTTCTACTTCCCGACGGCGCTGCAGCGCGCCGCAGCCCACGAGAACGCCGCCACGCTCCTCGCGGCGGGCATCGAGATCTCGTCGCCGGACCGGTGGGCCGACGACGACACCGTGTACGCGGAGGGATGGGCGCTCGGTCGACTCAAGTACTTCTCGTCCGACGAGATCGACGCCGCGTATCGGGACGGGCGCCTCTCCGCCGCTGACGTGCTCGTGACCGATGCCATGCCGTCGGACGTGCCGTTTGTCGCCGGGTTGATCACGGAGGCGCCCTCGTCGCCGAACTCCCACGTCGCCATCCTCGCGCGCGAGTTCGGTGTGCCGTTTGCCCACTGCGTCGATGAGGCGGGACGCCAGGCCGCGACCGCGCTGATCGGGCGAACCGTCCTGCTGCGAGCGTACGAGGACAGCTCCCGGCCGGACGTTCGACTCGTCGACATGGAAGGGCGGGTCGACCCCGCCACGCTCGAGGAGGTCCTGACGCTCAAGGCGCTCCCGCCCCTCGACCTCGAAGCGACGGCGTCCGCCGGCGTGTTTGCCATGCCGGTGCGCGGCCTTCGACCTGCGGACGTGCGCTACGTCGGCGGCAAGGCCGCGGGCTACGGTGTCCTGCTGGACGCGGTGCCCGAACACACTCGCGAGGCGGCCGCGCTGACCTTCGACCTCTGGGATGCGTTTCTCGACCAAACGCTCGACGGCGGCTCGTCGCTCCGGGAGGAGATCGGCATTCGACTGGCACCGTTTCGATCGTACCCGCCCGACGATCTTCCCGGGCTTCTCGACACGCTCGACGGAATTCGCGACCTGATCAAGGACGAGGAGACCACGACCTTTCCGCCGCCGGCGCGACAAGCCGTGACGTCGGCGTTGCTCGATCCCCGCTACGGATTCGACCCGTCGAGGAAGCTCCGATTCCGCAGCTCGACCAACGTCGAGGACACCGACTGGTTCACGGGTGCCGGTCTTTACGATAGTCGCAGTGGCTGTCTGGCCGACGACCTCGACGGAGACGTCGAGGGCCCCAGCGCCTGCGATCCGCAGCGGGCTGACGAGCGCGGCGTGTTCGTCGCGATCCGACGCGTCTACGCGAGCTTCTACAACGACACGGCTTATCTCGAGCGTCTCCGCTGGGGTGTCGATGAGAGCCGCGTGGGCATGGCGGTGCTGGTGCACCACTCGTTTCCTGACGAGACGGAGCTCGCCAACGGAGTGGCGATCCTCACGGGCGGCTCGTCGAGCTGGAGCGGTCTCATCGTGAGCCAGGCCGGCGCGGTCTCCGTGTCGAATCCGCAGGACGGATCACGCCCCGAGGAGGTCGGGGTCGAGGTGGCGCGGTCCACCCGCGCGAGACTGCTGCGACCTTCCAGCCGACTGCGACTCGGCCGGACCGTACTCGCTTGGGACGTCGACTACAGGTCGCTCGCCGAGCTCATGGCTCGCGCGGCAGAGCGGCATCTCGAGCTCACGGGGCGCCCGACCGGCCGGTTCGACATCGAGTTCAAGAAGACCGCCCCGGACGGGGCGCTGGTCGTCAAGCAGATCCGACGGCTGCCTCTCGCCGACGATTCGGCGTCGGTCACGCCCTACCTGCTCAACGAGCCGATCGTCATCGACACCCTCCAAGGCGAGGCCAGCGACGTGTTCGCGAACCACCGTCTCAAGTCCGCGTGGACGCTCGAGACGCGCAGTATGTGGCTGACGCCCGAAAACGTCGACGCGGGGATCTACTCGCGGCTCGACGGGCGCTTGCCGGATGGGTGCATCGTATTCCAGCGAGCCGGCGACCCGGCCTCGTTCCCGCAGGCCGAGCACTCGTACGACGGCTCGACGTTGCTCGACGGTTGGGTCGAGGCGGAGGTCGCGAATCCGCGACGGTATACACTCGAGACACGCCTCGTGCCGACGAGCGTCACGGCGTCGCAGTGCCCGGTCCTGACGCAGCGCGACTTCGGTGAGCGGTGGCTTCACGCCTCCTACGCGTCGGACGTCTTGGGGCAGACCGTGAGTCTCGACCTGGAGCCGCGACGCGAGGAGTCCGTCTGGCTCTTCCCTCGAGCAGCGGAGAGTGCAGACGACATCCTTCAGGAGCGAACGTTCGAGGCGGACGGCATCGCCATCGAGTCCACATTCTACTGGCCGGACGGTACGGACGCGGTTCCCAGGGAGCCGGTCGACGCGTTCGAGAACGCGTTCGAGGGCTGGAAGACCGCGCCCCTCCTTCGATGGGTCGAGACCCGCATCGAGGGGTTGACTTCGCGGCCGATCACGCTGCGCGACCCGTTCGCCCAGTCGTACCGCCCCCAGCACCACAATATGGGCGAGAACTACATCTTCGCGCCGCACCTCGACCCCGAGGTTCCTGCGGATCTGTTGGCCGAGCTCGATGCGTCGGGTGTTCACCTGGTCTACGTGTTCGACCGCAGCGACCGCACGGACATCCGTCTCATGAGCGCCGAGGAGATCGGCCACCTCTGCGTTTGCGAGGGGCGTCTTCGCGGTGACGTGAACCAGGATGACCGCATCGATCTTTCCGACGCGGTGTTTCTCCTGGATCTGCTGTTTTCGGGGCGCGGAGCGCCCGCGGCCGTCGATCGCCGGTCCGACATCAACGGTGACGGCGGCGTCGACATCTCCGACCCGATCTACTTGCTTCGCTACCTCTTCCTGGGCGGCCCTGCGCCATCGTCGGATTGCGACGAGTGAGCGGAAGTTCGCCGTGTGGAAATCCGTGTCCGACTCTGCAGAGAGGAACCTGTCATGACTGATCGCCTGCGCATCTCGGTCGTCGCTGTCTTCGTGATCTCGCTGTCGGTCTGTGCGGTCGCTTCCGCACAGGGCCAGCCGAGGTACTTCCCGCTCGACCCCGGCAACTCGTGGGACTACACGGTGGGTCGATCGGGCGATGTTCTTCGCTGGACGGTCGAGCCTGCGGCTGGGGACGCCGTCAGCCTGGAGACCAACTGGGGGACGACGCTGGTCCTGCGGGAGTCAGGCGACGATGTCGAGATCCAGGTCGACGACGGGACCTTCGGTCTCTTCTACCGGTTCGTCGAGGATTCGACCTGGCTGCATCGAGATCCCTTCGAGTGCGACGACAATCGCATGCTGCGGGTCTCTCGAGAGACGGAGCCGGTCGAGACTCCGGCCGGCGAGTTCGAGAACTGCCTGAGAATCGAGGTGGCTTCGGCGACGGGCTGCATGGATGCCGGGCTGGT
>CAYMRB010000510.1:0-6591 GCA_964392615.1 uncultured Planctomycetia bacterium
CCTGGGCGCGCTCAAAGAAGGGAAGTTGGTCACCGGCCCCGAAGAACCGGTGATCGAACGACTCGAGCTCGGGGAGCCGAATGGGCCCAAGAACGCCGCCGCAACGGCCGACAATACGGAGGAGATACTGATACCGGAGAGTGGTGTGGACCTCGAGGAGCAACTCGTTGCCGTCGAGAAACGCTATCTCCGCGAGGCGTTGAAGATCACGGACGGCAACTTGACGAATGCGGCGAGACTTCTCGGCATGAGTTACCGATCGATGCGTTATCGGGTGAAGAAGCTCCGGGTCCGAGAAGAGGAGCTTGCATGAAGGTCCTGTGCCTGAATCCGCCGTACCTCGAGAACTACTCGAGGACGCAGCGTAGTCCGGCAGTTACGAAGAGCGGCACCTTCTACTATCCGATCTGGCTCGCGTATGCCGCGGGCACGCTGGAGCAGTCCGGTCATGACGTCCGGCTCGTGGACGCTCCCGCGGAGGGCTACTCGCTCGACTGGGTGCTTTCGTTTGTCGATCGATTCGCTCCGGACCTCGTCGTCGTCGATACGAGCACTCCGAGCATCGCGAACGACGCCGACGTCGCGCGGGTCATCAAGGAGCGCCGCGAGGGCTGCGTCGTCGGCCTCGTCGGGCCACACGTCTCCGCAACGGCTGCCGAGACGCTGAAGTCCTACCCCTGGATCGATTTCGTAGCGATTCAGGAGTACGACTACACGGTCCGCGACGTTGCCGCAGCGCTCGAGAGCGGTTCGGGCCAGTCGTGGCGCGACGCGACCGGCATCGGATACCTCGACGACGGCGAAGTGCGCATCAACCCGCGCACCGAGTGGGTGCAGGATCTCGACTCGCTGCCCTTCGTCAGCGAGGTCTACAAGAAGCACCTCGAGTTTACGAGCTACTTCTACGCGATCACGCAATGGCCGGTGGTCACGATCATCAGCGGCCGCGGGTGTCCGTACAAATGCAACTACTGCATGTACCCGCAGACACTGCACGGCCACCAGTATCGGGCGCGAAGCCCCGAGAACGTGGTCGACGAGATGGAGTTCATCGAAAAGAACTTCCCCAAGGCGAAGGAGATCTTCATCGAAGACGACACGTTGACGCTTCACAAGAAGCGCGTCGTCGCGATTTCCGAAGAGATCATCCGCCGCGGCCTGCGCATCAACTGGACCTGCAACGCGCGGGCGGATGTCGACCTCGAGACCCTGAAGGTCATGAAGGCCGCCAATTGCCGTTTGCTCTGCGTCGGGATCGAGGCGGGCGACCAGACCGTCCTGGACTCCGTCGAGAAGGGGATCCGGATCGATCAGATCCGCGAGTTCTTCAAGTCCGTTCGCAGGGCCGATCTGCTCGTCCACGGGTGCTTCATGGCGGGCAACCGTGGCGAGACGCGCGAGACGATGGCGAAGACGCTCGATCTCGCCAAGGAGCTCAACCCGGATACGGCGCAGTTCTTCCCGTTGATGGTGTATCCGGGAACCAAGGCGTACGAATGGGCCGAAAGCGAGAACCTCATCGTCGCCAAGTCGTACAAGGACTGGCTGACGCCCGAGGGGCTTCACAGCGCGGTTGTCGATCGCCCTGATCTTCCCCACGCCGAAGTCGTCGAATTCTGCAACCGGGCGCGACGCGAGTTCTACCTGCGGCCGCGATACGTCGCATACAAGCTGCGCCAGGTGATACGGCACCCGCGCGAATTCACGCGGCTCGCCAAGAGCTTCAAGACGTTCGTGAGGTATCTGTGGCGCAAGTAGAGGCGCTCTCCTGGGAGAACCGGGGACCATGAACCCAGGGTACGGACACTATTCCGCGGACTGCCCGGCGGTCTCCGTCGTCGTGCCTGTGCGCAACAGTGCCAGGACACTGCCGGACTGCCTTCTCGCGCTGCGCGGGCAGAGCTACCCGCACGAGTGCGTCGAGGTCATCGTCGTGGACGATGGATCGCGTGACGCGACGAGTGCCGTCGCGACGCGGTTCGGAGTTCGCTGCGTTCGGATCTCTCCTTCTGGCCCGGCCGCCGCGCGCAACCGCGGCATCGAGGCGTCGAGCGGTGAGATCATCGCGTTCACCGATGGCGACTGCGCGCCCGAGCCGGGCTGGCTCGAGGAGATGATCCGGCCGTTCGACGATCCCGCGGTAACGGCGACGAAGGGCGTCTATCGTACGGAGCAGCGCTCGTGGACCGCGCGGTTCGTGCAAGCCGAGTACGAGAGTCGCTACCGGTTGATGGCCCGTCTGGAGGAGATCGACTTCGTCGACACCTACGCGGCCGCGTACAGGCGCTCGGCGCTCGAAGCGGTCGGCGGGTTCGACGAGTCCTTCCCGCTGCCGTCCGTCGAGGATCAGGAGCTCAGCTTCCGCCTTGCCGCGCACGGCGCGCGCATGGTGTTCTGTCCGCGCGCGGTCGTCAGTCACCGTCACGCGGCCGACGCCGCGTCGTACTTTCGGAAGAAGGTCAAGATCGGCTTCTGGAAGATGGGCGTCCTCGCTCGCTACCCGCAGAAGGCGGTCAGCGACTCCCACACGCCGTCGAATCTCAAGCTGGAGATCCTCCTCGTCGCCGCGATGCTGCCGGCTCTGGCAGCCTGGCTGGCGACCGGCATGTGGATCGTTCCGGCCATCGTCGCGGTCCTGTTCGCCGCGGCTACCGCACCGCTCTGCCTGCGGATTCTGGCTCGCGATCCAGTCGTCGGCCTCGTCGCGCCGATATTCCTGATACTGCGAGCCGTCGCTCTAGGCACGGGGATGTTCCTCGGCCTCGTACGCGGTCAGTTCAAGGCGAAGCCGGTGGCCGCCAGGCTGCGAGCGACTCGCGAAGAAGAGCGCGTCGTCGAACATGTCTGATAACGACCCGAAGAGGTCGCCCCCTGACAGCTGGTGGACGTGGGGAGCCGTCGGGCTGCTCACCGTGTGGGGCGCCGGTGTGATCGCGATGTCGATCGAGCCGTTCGCCACCGTCACCGCTCCGGCGATCGGCGCCGTGCGAACCCTGATCGTCGCCGGGCTGTCCGTGTGGGCGTTCTCGTTCACCGGCTGGCGGCTGTGCCGCCGGTTCGTCAGCGACGATGTGCGCACGCGCCTCAGCGCCCTCGAGCAGACTCTCGTCGAGCTCGGTGTCGGCGCGGGCTGCGTGATGCTCGCGGTATTCGCCGTCGGTTCTGTCGGCGGTTATCGGCCACTCGTCGCATGGGGATTGCTGACGGTCGCGCTGGTCGGACCACAACGCCGGTTCTGGGTCGCGCTGACCGGTCGTTGGCGAGCCGCGAGCGACGCGCCGCAGAGCGAGCGCAGCTCCCGCTGGGTGCGTGGGCTGCTCTTCGTGCTGGCCGTGATGACGCTGCTCGCCTGCCTGACGCCGGCGACCTCGCAGGACGCGCTCGTCTACCATCTGGCCGTGCCGGCGCGCTACATCGAGGCGGGCGGGATCTGCCACGTGCCCGGGAACTTCTACGCGTCGTTTCCGCAGAACGTGGACATGCTGTTTACGCTGGGCCTGCTCCTCGACGGCGACACGCTCGCCAAGCTCTACCATTGGATGCTCGGAGCGGGAGCCGTGCTCGCGGTGGTCGCACTGTCCCGTCGCATCGCAGCCCGCGGGGGCGGCGATCCGGCGCTCGGTGGATTGATCTTCGCGTCGCTTCCGACGGCAGCGCTGATCAGCACGTGGGCCTATATCGACCTGGGCGTCGTGTTCTTCAGCGTGCTGTCGCTGCTGTTGTTCCTCGCGTTCTGGCGCGCTCAGCACGGCGTCGAGCTCGTCGGGGCCGCGCGCCGCGCGCCGACGACGCTGCTCGTGCTGTCCGCGTTGATGGCAGGCGTCGCGGCGGGATCGAAGTACACCGGTGCGGCGCAGGGGCTTCTTCTCGGCGGCCTGCTCGCGTTCGTCGGCCTCGCCGAACGGCGCCGAGCGCGCACGATCCTGCTGCAGATCGCGATCGTCGGGTCGGTTTCGTTCCTCGTCGCGGCACCGTGGTACGTCAAGAATCTCTGGCTGACCGGAAACCCGCTCTTCCCGTTCGCGCACTCGATCTTCGGCGGCGAGGGATGGGATGTCGAGCGAGCGACCGTGCTGTCGTGGTCGTTGCGGGAGTGGGGTGGCTCTCGCGCCGGCTGGGAGCTCGCCGCGTTGCCGTGGGACCTGACGTTCTCCGGCATGTTCTTCAGCCAGCGAGGGTTCGACGGCGTGATCGGCCCGGCGTTCCTGCTCGGAGCGCCGCTCGTCGTCGTCGGGCTCATGCGGTCCACGGAGCACCGTATCGCGTTTATCGCCTTCGTGCTGCAGGGGCTCCTTTGGGTCGCGACAACGCACCAGGTGCGTTTCCTTCTGCCGGCACTCGCTGTCTGTGCCGCGATGATCCCGGCGGGCATGGGCGTCATTCGAGTCGCCTCTGC
Organism: uncultured Planctomycetia bacterium; assembly: GCA_964392615.1. Taxonomy (GTDB): domain Bacteria; phylum Planctomycetota; class UBA8108; order UBA8108; family UBA8108; genus CAYMRB01. The sequence continues at coordinate 4,397 of CAYMRB010000510.1, forward strand.
GCGTCGCGTCCCAGCGTTCCTGTTGCTCATCGCGTGCTCGGTGAACGTCTTTCTCGTCGGCGTGCACTTCGCATCGAAGAACCCGTTGCCCGTCGTCATGGGCCTCGAATCGCGTGACGAGTACATGACGCGCGAACTGCCAGGCGGAGACTACGCGGTCTTCCGTCACATCAATCAGCGCCTCGCGCCCGATAGCCGCGTGCTGTTCGGCTCGTGCGGCAATCCCGGATTCTTGTGCGAGAAGCCCTACTACTCCGACGCGCTGTTCGAGAATTTCACGCTAGCGCAGATGCTCGCAGCGAGCGAGACGCTGGAGGCGTTCGGCGCACGGCTCGAGGCGGACGGCTTCACGCACCTCCTGTTTCGCTTCGAGAACGTATTCGACCCGAGCGGCCGGAAGTCGGAGATCCCACCGGCTGACCAGTTGCGCTTCGCGCAATTCTTGAACCGCGAATGCAAGTTGGTCGCCGAGGCCGCAGGCACGAAGCTCTACGCGATCGAGCGGGCCGAGCGCGTCTCGGTGCATGGGGCGGAGCGATGAGCACGGCGGTCGAGGAGCAATGTCGGCATGGAGCCGCGACCGAACCCGCCGAACGGGAGTCGACGTCGACGTCCCCGTCCCCGACTCCTGACGCGACGCCTCGTCGGTCGCAGGGCGTAGCGGGTGGTACCGAACGACGCGGGCCGCGCCTCGATGACGTCGCGCGCCTTCTCGTGCCGCCGGCCGTGGCGGCCATCGACGTCCTGATCGTGTTCGTCGCGTTCGCGTTCGCCTACTTGCTGCGCTTCTACTGGGAAGTCGCGTTCAGCCGCTGCGATCCGGCGCCGCCCGAGGCCTACCTGAAGGCGATGGGCGTCGGCGCATACTGCTGGCTGATGTTCTTCAAGGTTCACGGCCTGTACGACTTCTCCAAGACGCGGTCGAGCATCGACACGGTGCACATCATCGCCCGATCGCTGACGTACGGACTCATCGTCCTGCTGGCGCTCACGTACTTTTATCGGGAGTTCAGCTTCAGCCGCCTGGCTTGCGTCTACGCGTGGCTCATCGCGTTCGTGTTGTTCACGGTGTTCCGCATCGCCGTCAATCGAGCGAAGGTCGATCTCCACCGGCGCGGCGTCGCGGTGCGACGGCTTCTTGTCGTCGGCGGACGAAGTCTGGCAGCGTTCCTCGTCGACAAGGTCGCCAAGAGGCCGGAGCTCGGCTATCGCGTGGTCGGAGCGTTGGACGACGATCCGCCGCCGGCGGGCGAGTTCCCCTGTGCTGTTCTCGGCCGCGTCGAGGACATCGAGCAGGTGATCGCACGCGAGCGCGTCGACCGCGTATTCATGGCCTGCCCCGTGCTGGGGCACCTATCGCTTCTGCGAGTGATCGAGACGTGCGAGCGCCTCGGCGTGCGGCTCAATATGGTTTCGGCGACGTACGACCTGCAGATCAACAATCGCGACTTCGAGGACATCGACGGCGTGCCGCTCGTCTCGGTCAATGAGCAGGAGAGCCGGCGCGCCTACGAATTCGCGAAGCGCGTGATCGACATCGCGGCGGCGAGCACTCTCCTGATTCTCCTCGGTCCGTTTCTCGTCGCGATCGCGATGTGGATCCGGCGCAGCGACGGCGGGCCAGCGCTCTTCGTTCAGCGGCGCGTCGGCAAGGACGGTCGCACGTTCTCCATGGTCAAGTTCCGCACGATGGTCCCGGACGCGGAGAAGCGCCTGGGTGACGTCGTCGACCTCGACGAGCTGCACGAGCCCGTCTTCAAGATCGCGGACGACCCGCGCGTGACGCCGGTAGGGCGGTGGCTACGGCGAACGAGCCTGGACGAGCTGCCGCAGCTCCTGAACGTGCTCGCGGGCCACATGAGCCTCGTCGGCCCGCGACCGGAGGAGGAGAAGGTCGTCGCGCGCTACGGCGTGCAGGAGCGACGACGCCTGAAGGCGCTTCCAGGCATCACCGGGCTGCAGCAGGTCGAATGCCGGGGCACACCGAATCTGGCCGAGCGGCTGCGGTGGGACATCGTCTACCTGCGCAAGCGGACCCTGCTGCTCGATCTGTGGATCGTGCTGAAGACGGTGTGGGTGGTCGCGACGGGCCGCGGGGCGTCGTAGTAGGACTCGGCGTCGGTGTCGGTGTCGGTGGCGGTGGCGGAGTCGGGGGCGGAGTCGGAGTCGGAGTCGGCGTCGGTGTCGGTGTCGGT
>CAYMRB010000511.1:0-6587 GCA_964392615.1 uncultured Planctomycetia bacterium
TCGGCTCGGCCTGTCGGCCTCGGTCCTGACGAGGGTTTCTTGGACAGGCTGCTAGAGTCAGCGGCTTGCCGAGAGCTGCTACGGACACAGATCCGGACAGTCGACGAGGGGCACGCACGACGTCCCCAGCGCCGGCGGATCGCCACGCTGGAACATCCACAGCAGCAGGTGGACCCCGTCGGTCAGGTTGACCGACGCATCGCCGTTGATGTCGAGAATCACCTGGTTCGCCGGTGCGTCGAAGGTCCCGTCGCCACACGGTAGAGGCGTGTCGAGGCCGAGCACGAGGTGGCCGAGGATCGCGATCGCGTCGGTGACGTCGATGCGCGCGTCCTGGTTCACGTTGCCGGGCAGCTGGAATCCCGCGACCAGCGGCTCATCGACGATTCCGGGCGAGCCTCCCACCGCGTGGCTCGGGCGCCATCCCAGGGATCGGCTCCACGCTTCAAGCGGACCGAGCGGATCGACGATGACCAGCGAGAGCCCGAGACCGTCGGTCGTCGGGTGCCACGCGTCGGAGTACTCGAAAACCTGGATCGTCGCGTCGCGCCCCCAACGGAGCTCGACGATCTCGCCGCCGTTGGCCAGCCGGCCGGAGTACTCGCCCGCGATCAGCAGACCGCTCGTGTCGTAGCGTCTCTCGAACACGTCGAGATCCTCGACGACGAGGACGTACTCTCCCGGGCCGAGCGTCGTCACTTCGCTCGTCGCGAACTCGAACTCGACACCGTCGACGAGCGACACGTCCGTCAGATCGATCGGCTCGCCGCCGATGTTCTGGATCTCCAGGTACTCGAACGCCTGGTCGCCGACCGGGTTGTACATCAGCTCGGTGATGCGCAGCGCGTCCTGCGCGGGATAGGACGCGGTCGGTGGCTCGACCGTGAATTCGGCGGGATCCGACCAATGACTCCAGCGCCCGGTCTCGTCGAGCATCTTCACGCGCACGCGGTACGTGTGGCCGATCGCGACGGCGGCAGCCGGCACGACGAGCGGGTTCTCAAAGGTCTCGAGCGTTCCGCTCGACCAGACCTCGTTCCACTCGAGTACGCGCGGAGCGGTCGGATCGAAACCCGGTGCATCCGAGTTCTGGACCTCGCCGACGCGCCACTGGATGCCCGCGAACGCATCGCCCTGCGGGTCCTCGAACGGCGTCGTCTCGAAGATTAGACCGTCCTGCGGGAAGGTGTCCGTCAACGCGGCGACGGTCGGCGTCGCCGGAACGCGCGTCCTGTCACCCTCGGCATTCGCGAGGTTCTCGAGGTGGCGCGCGCGGCCGCCAGCGGGGACGGCCGGCCCCCCGGCCCCCGCCCAACTGACGAACGCAAAGTTCTTCATGTCGGTGATCTTGCGCTCGATCGTCCCGAAATCCTGCCGGCCGGCCTGCGCCGGCGCCGCGCGCCAGCGATCGCGGTCCGCGGGCGTGAAGTCGATCACGAACTCGGCCCACTCGTCGATCATCGGCTCGATGACCTCCTCGGTCCACACGAGGTCGCGGAACTCGCGAATGAAGTTGCGGTACGCCTGCTTGTAGGCCGGTTTGCCGCCACCGGAGAAGATCGCGTTCTTCGTGTAGTCGATACCGCTGTTCCAGTTCGGTCCCCAACTCGCGTCCGAGTCCCACGGCAGAGTCCACAGGCGGCCGAACACGCTGTCCTCGTATTCCGGCTCGAAGTACCACGCGCGATTCTTCGAGTGCGTGTCGGACGGCCGGAAGTCGTAGTGACGGATGGCTTCGACGACGGCGTGATACGGGTACCAGCGACTGTAGTTGACGTGTGCGTCGAGCCACGCATCGTCGCGCTCCGGGCGCAGATTGCGCCGGATGTTCTGGAAATCGGCATCCGCCCGGTTCGGCGGTTCGAACACCGCGAAGCGTCCCTGGTTGCGTCGCAGGTCGTCGCCGTTGAACTGGCCGTCCTTGAGCTTGTAGAGGTTGCCGTCCTCCATGCCGTGGGCCGTGAGGAAGCGCGGGTCGTAATCCTCGATTCCGGAGTACATGCCCCAGAAGTCGCCGAGGTACTGCCCGTTGGACATCGGCACCTCTTCGGCGCGCTGGATCACGCGGAAGTGGTACGTGTAGAAATGCGGCGCGGGCACGCCGACGAGGTTCCACAGCTTCGCGTTCATCGCTTCGGTCAGACCGAAGTTGCCGACGCGCTTGTTGTCGAACATCTTGCCCGTGTTCAGCGTCCGCCAGCGCTCCGGGAATCGACGCCCCCAATTGTCGCGAGCGCGCAAGTAGTCGCCTTTGTTGAACCGGATGCGCATGGAGCGCTTGCCGGCGCCGCCATAGCGATCGTTGGCCTGGCGCAGCCGATAGCGAACGTGATCGTAGACGATGCCCTCGTAGACAAACGCGCCCTCCCAGTTGAACTTGTCGCGCGCTCGCTCGTTCGACTTCGGAATCTGGAAGGAGCCGTTGAACGCGATGCAGTGATCGAGATCGCCCTGCCGCGTAATCAAGTGGTAGACCGGCAGCGACGTCAGAAGCTCCGATGGATAGACGTGCCCGGCGCCGTCGGGGTGCACCGAACGAGTGTCCGCGACGTACGGCGGCACACCGTCGTACACGAAACACGCGAAGTTCAGCGATCGATCGTCGCGGTACGGCACGGTCGCATCGTTGCCCGCGGCATCCTCGACGCGAATGCGATACCGCACCAGAGTGCGGTGTTCCTGCGCGGGAAGCACCGCCGTGTAGATGTCGTCGCCCGCGACCGCGTCGCCGCCCTCGCCATCGTCGCGCATCGGGACGTCGGCCCAATTGGCCGGATCCTCGAACTCGGGATTCGGCTCGCGGTCGTTCAGCGGACGCGAGATCAGGAGGTTGTGCGGCAGCGGCAGGAACGCCGGGATGTACGCACCCGGCAGCACGACCTGGTAGCGACACGTGACGGAACCGACGCCGCTCGGATCGGTGACCTTCGCCGTCACGACGAAGTCCAGGCCCGCCGGCGGCTGCTGCGGCGCGTGCGAGACCTGCCGCACCTGCGGCGGCGCATCGGGCACGAGGACGGTATTGCGCGCTCCGGGCGACGGCGGCAGCAGACCGCTCGGGTCCTCATCCTCGGTGCCGGGCGCGAAGAGCTCGGCATCGATCGAGAAGTCGGCGCTCGTGATCCGTAGATTGAACGCGTGGATCGCGATGACGTTGGCGCCCTCGGACAGATACGCCGCCGGGTTCGGCAGATCGATCAGATCGTACTCGCGCGCCTCGTGACTGGAGCCCGCCGTGCCGTCGAACGGGATGTCCCCTTCGTCAACGCGCAGCCGCGCGACCTCGATGCCGTTGAGCCAGATGATGCAGCCGTCGTCGTAGTACGCGCCGAGCGTCAACGCCTCGGGGATCGCGTCGACCGTGAACTCGCGGCGCAGGTAGACGCTCGTGTAGCCGTCGCGCATATCGTCGAGGACGTTGGCGTCGTCGTCGTCGCCGAAGCCGATCGGAGTTTGACCGACCTCCCACGACGCGTCCTCGGAGAAGCTCGCCTCCCGCCACGCTCCGATCGGGTCAGAGGCTTCTGTCGTACCGCGCCGGAAGTGCCAATCGGCGGCCTCGCGGTCCAGGTAGAACACGCGCTCGCGAAACGGTCGCTCGATGAGGCCCGACGCCCGCCAGCTGCTGCCGAGATCGTTGTCGAGCTCCGGATGGAGAAGCTCCATCGAGCTGCCGCGGCCTCCGGAAGCGAGCGGCCACGGGAAACCGACACCGTAGTCGACCTGATCCTCGATCGAGCCGTCGGGGGCGCGAAGAACGATGCGCTCGCCCTCGTTGGCCAGGTAATTCTCGAACGGGCCAAGGGCGGACGGCAGGCCGAAGGTCGCCACCGCGGTCTCAGGATCCTGCGCGACGACGAGGTAGGCGTCCGGGCCGATCGTCGTGCCCTCTGGAAACGCGTACCGGATGCCGCCGGAGAAGAACCAGCCGGACAGATCGACCGCGTCCTCGCCGCTGTTGTAGAGCTCGACGAACTCCTCCGGAATCGTCTTGTCCGGCGGATCGTAGTGGAGCTCGTTGATGACGACGTCCCCGACGAGGGCAGGGGAACACGCGGTGCAGGCCAGCACGACCAAGAGAGATCTGACGAAACGTTCCATTCCTTCCACCCGGCTACGCGAAGCTCGAAGAGACCCGTCGAATCCCGCGATGATAGCCGATCTCGCCGCCCCTCGCGCTACTGAACTGACGCGTGGGCTGACCGGAACGGTCTCACCGTGGCCTTCCGCGATGGCTCCGGGCAGCCCATGCGCGCGGAGTTGGAGCCGACCGTTCGCGGCGGCTGGCCCCCTGCCCGCGTGGGAGGCTCGCGGCGGCTCAACTCCGCACAGCGCCCTGACGAGGGCGCCTGGCGCTACGGTCGCCGATTCTTCAGGAATGCGTCGAACTCGTCCGCGGTGAAGCTGTTGACGACTCGCGCGGCCTCGAAACCCGCCTTGCGGGCGATCCCGACGCCAAAGCGGATGTCGTCGATCCCCTCGACCACGTGCGCGTCGGGGTTGACGCTCGTCAGGAGCCCGAGCTCGCGCGCGCGCGGCCCGAAGCGCCAGTCGAGGTCGAGGCGGTACGGATTGGCGTTGATCTCGACGACGACGCCGTTCTCCGCGGCCGCGACCAGGACCTGCTCCATATCGAGCGCCGCGCCCTCACGGCGCAGCAGCAGCCGTCCGGTAGCGTGCCCGAGCATCGTCGTGTACGGGTTCTCGAGCGCGCGGACCACGCGCGCGGTGATCTCGGCGGCGGGCTGCCCCAGCGACGCGTGGAGCGACGCGATGACGAAATCGAACTGCTCGAGGACGTCGTCGTCGTAGTCGAGCGAGCCGTCCGGCAGCAGGTCGCTCTCGATCCCCTTGAAGATGCGGAACTCGCCGGCCAGCTCGTCGTTGAGACGGTCGACCTCCTCGTGCTGCCGCGCGACGTCCGCCGGCTTCAGACCGCCGGCATAGAACGCGGTCTGGCTGTGGTCCGCAAGGCCGATGTACTCGTAGCCGCGCTCCCGGGCGGCGTCGACCATCTGGCGCAGCGTCGCCTTGCCGTCGCTCCACGTCGTGTGGAGGTGGACGACGCCGCGGATGTCGCCGTCCTCGACCAGGTGCGGCAGCTCGCTGGCGGCCGCCTGCTCGATCTCGCCCTGATTCTCGCGCATCTCGGGGACGATGAACTCGAGGTCGAGCGCGGCGTGGATCGCGGCTTCGTCCGCGCACTCGATGAGCTCGTCGTCGTCGCGAAAGAGACCGTACTCGTTGAGCTTCAGGCCGCGCTCCTTCGCACGAGCGCGCATGGCGACGTTGTGCTCCTTCGAGCCGGTGAAGTGGCACAGCGTCGTCGCGAACTGCTCGTCCCGGACGACGCGCAAGTCGACGGCGAGCCCGCCTTCGAGCAGGATCGACGTCTTCGTGCTGCCGCGCGCGACGACCTCCCGGGCGTACGGCGCGTTCGCGAACCAATCGGCAACCGCCGGGGCGTCGTCGGTGGACGCGACGAAGTCGAGGTCCCGCACGACCTCCTTGCGGCGCCGGAAGCTGCCGGCGACCTCGACGCGCTCGACGCTCGGACACTCCCCCAGGTGCGCCAGAATCGTCGCGACGACCCCCTCGGCGGCGGCGAAGAGCGTCCTCTCGGCCGCCGAGCGCAGGTAGTCGATACGCTCGATGATCGTCAGCTCGGTCTTCTTGCCGAATCCGGAGAGCTTCGAGACCTCGCCCGCCTTGCAGGCGGCTTCGAGCGCGTCGAGGCTGTCGAGATCGAGCTCCTTCCAGAGCGCGCGCACCTTCTTCGGCCCGAGCCCCGGAACGGCGAGCATGTCGCGAACACCTTCCGGGACGGCCTCGAGCAGCTCCTCGAGCCGCTCGCTCGTGCCGGATTCTCGGAGCTCGACGATCTGGGCGGCGGTCTTCGCGCCGATTCCCTCGACCGCGGCGAGCTTGCCGGAGGCGATCAGCCCCCCGAGATCGTCGCCGAGCCCCTCCAGCGCGCGCGCCGCGTTGCGGTACGAACGCGGCCGGAACGGGTTGTCGGACTCGAGCTCGAGCAGGTCCGCCATGCGGCTCAAAGTCTGGGCGATTCGGCTCTTGTCCACGGCTCAGTCTCCCTCCGGCCTTGTCCCGGCCCCGCTCACCGCGCTGACCGGCGTCGCGAGCTGGAAGCTACTGGGTAGACGGCCGGGGGTCAACTCGCGCGATCGAGTCGATTGCCCCGCCGAATCCGGTCGATATAATGGCGCGCTTCTCGACTCCGGACGCGGCCGATCAGAATGGGCTCCCCAGCACCTCGATGACACAGCAGATGAAGGCACAGGCCACCAACGAGCAGCTGCGCAACGTCGCCGTGATCGCGCACGTCGATCACGGCAAGACGACGCTCGTCGACAAGCTGCTCCAGGCGACCGGCTCGGTCCCGAAGCACCAGGACCTGGGCGAGTGCATCCTCGACTCGAACGATCTCGAGCGCGAACGCGGGATCACGATCCTCGCGAAGAACATCTCGATGCCCTACAGGGGCGTCAAGATCAACCTGATCGACACGCCGGGCCACGCCGACTTCGGCGGCGAGGTCGAGCGGGTGCTCAAGATGGCCGACGGCGCGC